>DASTHS010000294.1:0-16480 GCA_035718085.1 Acidimicrobiales bacterium
GGCGAGGGCGGCAGCGGGGCGGTGACGACCGGCGCGTCGAGGTCGGCCGGGGGCGGCGAGGCCACCGACGCCGTGGCCACCGACGCCGTGGTGCGCCAGGCAGTCGTCGCCGGCATCGACGCCTACGCCCACGCCGGGGCACCGGGCCACGACGACACGGCCGTGCAGGTGCCCGCCACCGTCGAGTCCGCGACGCGCGCCCCGAGGCGGAGCTCGTCGGACCGTCTGGCCGCCTACGACGACGAGGGCGACGACGCCGACGACGTGGCCCTGGCGCAGCTGGCCGTCGAGCGCAGCGGCGTGCACCCGCTGCGGGCCCTGCGCCGCAGCCTCGGCAGTGGGCTGGGCGAGGCGGGTGAGATGAGCTGGCTGGCGGCGAGCACCGTGAAGTCGGCGGTGACGCGGCCGCGTGGGTACTGGGGCGAGACCCGCGAGCAGATCTACTCGGCACTCAAGTTGTGCTGGGTGCCGATGATCGTGTCGATCACCGCCTTCGGCATCGGTGCGCCGGGCCTGCAGGGCGGCAACGTCTTCTCCATATTCGGCGTCCCCGAGCGCGAAGGCAGCTTCATCGTCGCCACCGGCATCCGGGAGTTCGCTCCCTGGATCGACGCCATGATCATCGCCGGCGTCGTCGGCACCGCCATCACCGCGGACATCGGCGCCCGTCGCATCCGTGAGGAGATCGACGCGATGGAAGTGCTCGGCGTCGACCCCCTCCGGGAGCTGGTCGTCCCCCGGGTGCTGTCGACCGCGATCATCACCGGCTTGTTCGACATCGTGGCACTGCTGGTTGGCATCCTGGGCGGTTACATCGCCTCGGTCGTGCTCCTCGGCGCCTCGAGCGCCGGCTACGTCAGCCAGTTCTTCTCCCAGGCCAACGTGCCCGACCTGCTGGGCAGCTTCGTCAAGACGTTCCTCTTCGGGGGCATCGTCGGTGTCGTCTGCTGCTACAAGGGCCTGCGCGCCTCAGGGGGGCCGGCCGGCGTGGGCAAGGCGGTGAACCAGGCGGTGGTCATCTCCTTCGCCCTCATCTGGATGGTGAACTACGTGTTCACCAACATCCTGCTCGGCTTCGCCCCCTCCACCCAGGCGTACCACTGATGGCGGCGCGCTGATGGCCCTCAGCTTCGAACCGGGCGCCGAGCCCACCGCGGACGTCGACGTCGACGACTCGGTGCTGCCCGACATCCCCCTGCCCGCCGGCGGGGAAGACGGCTCCGCGGAGATCGGCTGGTCGACCGTCGGGGCGAAGGTCCGCAGCCTCTTCACCCAGATCGGCGAGATCATCGCCTTCAGTGGAGAGGCCATGCGGGCTCTGCCCCGCTTGCGCCTGTACCCGACTGAGGCCATCCGCCAGACCGCGCTGCTGGTGATCAGCTCGGGGCTGATCATCTGGGTGATGGAAGGGGTCATGGGCCTCGAGTGCGGCACCGAGGCCAGCTACATCCTCAAGCAGCTCGGGGCGCCGCTGTACTCGGGCATCTTCGACGCCTGGTGCGCGGTGCGCGAGTGCGCCCCCTACATGTGGGGCTACATCCTGTCGGCGAAGGTCGGGTGCGGCCTGGTCGCCGAGATCGGCTCGATGCGCATCTCCGAGGAGATCGACGTGCTCGAGGTCATGGGCATCCGCCCCATGGGCTACATCGTGGCCAGCCGACTGGCCGCCACGATGATCGCCGTGCCCTTCCTCTACGCCGTCGGCCTCGGCGTGATGTTCCTCACCGAGTACCTCGCCACCGTCGTGCAGCTGCACACCGTGTCGTCGGGGGGTTACCTCGGCATCTTCTGGTTGTTCCAGAACCCTCTCGACCTGTTCTTCTCGTTGACGAAGGTGTTCGTCGAGAGCGTCGTCATCGTGCTGATCGGCTGCTACTACGGCTACACGGCGCGAGGCGGCTCGGTCGGGGTGGGCAAGAACACGGCCAAGTCGATGATCGCCAACATGGTCATGGTGCACCTCATCGGCATGTTCGGGACCATGTTCTTCTGGGGTCAGGCGCCGCGGGCGCCGATCGGGAACTAGGGAGCGCACGTGGCCGAAGACATCGACATCGCCGTCGACGACTGCTACAAGGCATTCGGGTCGAACAAGGTCATGGACGGCCTGACCATCGACTTCTACCGCGACACGATCACCACGGTGCTCGGCCCTTCGGGCACCGGCAAGAGCGTGCTGATCAAGCACATCCTCGGGCTGATGTACCCCGACAAGGGCGACATCCGGGTCTTCGGGCGGAGCCTGCGGGCGATGGGCGACGACGAGCTGTTCAAGGTGCGCGAGTCGTTCGGGGTGCTCTTCCAAGACGGCGCGCTGTTCGGTTCGATGAACCTCTACGACAACGTCGCCTTCCCCCTGCGCCAGCACACCAAGTACCCGGAAGACAAGATCCGGCGCATCGTCATGTCGAACATGAAAGACGTCGGGCTGCAGAACGCCATCTACAAGATGCCCGGCGAGATCTCCGGGGGCATGCGCAAGCGGGCCGGGTTCGCCCGGGCGTTGGTGATGCAGCCGCAGATCGTGATGTTCGACGAGCCCGACTCCGGGCTCGACCCGGTGCGCACCAGCCTCCTGAACGACCTCATCCTCGACATCCACTCCAAGTACGGCGGCACCTACCTGATCGTCACCCACGACATCCGCTCCGCCCGCAAGGTGGCCGAGTACATCGGGCTCCTCTGGAAGGGCAGGGTGGTGCACTGGGGCAAGGCCGACGAGGCGTTCGCCTCGGAGAAGCCGTTCGTGAAGCAGTTCCTCGCCGGCGAGTCGGCCGGCCCCCTGGGGATGGACTGACCCCTTGGCGGCGTCTCCCACCAGCCTGGCGCGCCGGTTCGTCGGCTACGGCGCGACGGCCGTCGTGGTCGTCGGCCTGCTCGCCGCGCTGGTCGTGTGGCGCACCGGCGGTGGTGGCGGCTACCAGGTCACCATCGTCTTCCCGGAGGCCACCGACCTGAACACCGGCAGCCTCGTGGAGGTCCGTGGCACCGCCGTCGGCAAGGTCAGCCACCTCGGGCTGTCCGACGGCCAGGCAATGGTCACCGTCACCCTCGACAGCGCCTCCACCCCGCTCCACACCGGCACCGCCGCCAAGATCGACTACAAGGCGCTGCTCGGCGAGCGCTACGTCGAGCTCGTCCCCGGGGCCGCCGGCAACCCCGAGATCCCGAGCGGTGGGGTGATCACCGGAGGTGAAGACCGCGTCGAGCTCCAAGACGTGCTCAACGCCCTGGACCCCGCCACCCGCAAGCAGCTGGCCGACCTGATCCCCCAGCTGCAGCAGACCCTGGGTGACCCGGTGACGGTCAACCAGACCCTCACGGCGGCGGCGCCGGCGACGACCGCCCTGGCCCAGCTGCTCGACGCAGTCGGCTCGAACGGCGCAGCCCTGCACCAGTTGGTGGCCACCATGGCCGACCTGTCGACCCGGCTGGTCAACCAGCAGGGCGCGCTGGTGAGCACCGTGCAGGGCCTGACCCAGGCGAACAGCGCCATCGCGGGTGAGACCGGCCAGCTGGCCACCGGGCTCGCCCAGCTGCCCCGCACGCTGCAGCAGGCCACCACCGTGCTCGACAAGCTCCCGGCGACCACCGCAGCCGTGGTGCCGCTCCTCGACGACCTGGCACCCGGTGCGGCGGCGCTGCCGGCGTTCTCCGCCGACCTCAAGCCGGTGCTCGACCAGCTGTCGCCGGTGCTGACCCAGTTGCAGCCGTCGCTCGGCTCGCTGCACACCCTGCTCGGCGCCACCCCCGCCCTGGCCACCACGGCCAACGCCACCCTGCCGGGCGTCACCCAGGCGACCTCGACGCTCACCGCGCCCCAGAAGGTCACCGTGCCCACCGACGCGAACGGCACCACCACCAAGCAGGTGACCACCACGGTGCTCGACTGGGTGCGGGCCTACACCCCGGAGCTGGCGGCCTTCCAGACCAACTGGGGCGACTGGCTGGCCGCCTACAACGGGTCCGGGCACATCGGGCCGTTCACCGCCGTGTTCGGCATCGGCCAGATGACGGGGCAGACGGCGACCCCCAACGGCTACCGCTCGCCGGCCACCACCTCCGGCGGGGTCGCCCTGCCGCAGACGGCCACCAACGGCCCACCGTTCCCCGGCACCGTCGCCGGCCAGCCCTGCACCACCTGCTACCAGGCCACCGATGCCGCAGGGAACCCGGTCGGATGAGCATGCTCTCCCGTCCCGCGCGCGGCCAGCTGATCAGTTCCTTGGCGGTCGCTGCTGTCGTCGCCCTGCTCGTCGGCTACGTCTCCGGTGCCCTGCGGCCCAGCTCCGGGCACACCATCACCGCCGACTTCGTGGACGCCCAGAGCATCTCCAAGGGCAACACCGTGCACGTCGACGGCGTGACTGCCGGAACCGTCACCGGGATCACGCTGAGCCACAACGTCGCCCACCTGACCCTCAAGCTCGACAACGGGTTCTGGCCGATCCACACCGACGCGACCGCCGAGGTGCGCCCCGTGAGCCTGCTCGGCGAGGACTACGTCGACCTGCACCCCGGCTCCGCGTCCGCTCCGGCGATGGCCGACGGCGGTTCCATCCCGCCCAGCCGCACCACCAACGCGGTGAACCTCCAGAGCGTCCTCGACGCCGTCAACGACCCGACCGCCACCGCCCTGGCCATGCTCATCACCGGGCTCGGGCAGGGCATGGCCGGGCAGGGGGCCAACGGGGCCGCCGACTTGAAGGCGTTGGCGCCGGCCTTCACCGACACGAGCGCACTGGCGAAGCTGCTCGACAGCCAGGACGCCACCTTGCAGTCGCTGCTCGACCAGGTCACCCCGGTGACCGACGCCCTCGCCGCCGACGGTGGCCACACGCTCGACGCCCTCGTCGGAGCGACCACCGACACGCTGACCGCGACCGCCAACCAGGCCGGCGCCCTCGGCAGCGACCTGCAGACGCTGCCCGCCTTCCTCGACTCGACCACCACCGCCTTCGAGCAGCTCGGGACCCTCTCCGACCAGGCCACCCCTGCCCTCGCCGCCCTCGACCCCCTCACCAGCCAACTGGCCGGCTTCAGCGCCGACCTGAAGTCGTTCGCGGCCGCCGCCCAGCCGGCCACGGCGGCCCTGTCGCCGGTGCTGCTCCGGGCCGATCAGTTCCTCCAGGCCACCGGTCCGGTCGTCGGTTCCCTCCAGGCGTCGGCGCCCGCCCAGCTGAGCGACGCCGCCAGCCTGATCCCGATCGTGAGCAAGGGCCTCACCGGCACGTGCGCCAACGGCGACTGCCCCGGTCTCGACGACATCTTCGGGTTCGTGCGGAACTGGGCCCTCGCCACCCAGAACTACGACGGGCTGTCGCACTACTTCCGGTTCTTCACCAACTTCTCGAACACCCCGGTGTCCGGCCTGCCCGGCGTCGGCCAGCTGCTCGGCGCCCTCGCCACCACCCCCACCCCGCCGAGCGGGCCGGCGGCCACGTCGACGATCAACCCCGTGACCCTTCCTCCTGTGGCTGCGCCCTCCGTGACGGTGCCGCCGGTGACGGTGCCGCCCGTCCCCGGCGTGACCGCCCCCACCGTCACCGTGCCAGGCGGCCCGGTGACCGTGCCGAGCCTCACGCCCACCGGCTCCGGGTCGTCGTCGAGCGGCTCGGCGACGGGTCTGACACCGACCCAGGAGCGCAACCTGTTCGGCTACCTGCTCGGGGGGTCGTAGGTGTTCCGCCGCCCCCTCCCCGTCAACCCCAAGCTGCTCGGGCTCGTCGTCGTGGCCGTGGCCGTCCTGGCCAGCTACATCGGGTTCACCGCCATCAGCGGGGTGCCTGGCTACCCCTACACCTACGTCACGGTGAACTACGCCACCGCCTCGAACCTCGCCATCCACGACGACGTCCGCCAGGACTCCCAGCGCATCGGGCAGGTGTCGGCCATCACCTACCACGACGGCGCCGCCCGCGTCCGCCTGCAGCTCGACCCGGGCACCAAGGTCCACGCCGACGCCAGCGCCGGCATCGGCGACGTCAGCTCCCTGGGCTCGGAGTTCGTGGCCCTCGACCCCGGCACCCCCGCCGCCGGACCGCTCGGCCCGAGCGGCATCCCCACCGACCACACCACCACCCCCGTCGAGATCGACACGGTGCTGAGCGTGCTGACGCCCAAGGTCACCGACAGCCTCGCCGCGGCCGTGCAGACCCTCGGCAACGGGGTCGCCACCAACGGGCAGAACCTCAACGACCTCATCGGGCACTCGACCACGCTGCTGCCGCACCTCGGCACGACGAGCGCCACCCTCGCCGACCCGGCCACCAACCTGAGCGGGTTCATCGCAGCCGGCAACCTCCTGGCCAGCCGCTTCGACGGCCGCACCGCCCAGCTCCGGGCCCTGCTCGGACAGTTCACGACCACCCTGCAGGCCATCGACACCCAGTCGACCGGGCCGCTGCAGGCGACCATCGCCGACACGGCCCCGGCCGTCACCGCCGCCGTGCCCGCGCTGCAGTCGCTGACCGCGGCGGCGGCCACCACCGGCTCGGCGTTCGCCGCGCTCCAGCCGGGCTTCGCCGCCGCCGGAGCCAACGCCGACAACTTCCGGTCCCTGCTCCGGGAGAGCGTGGCGCCCCTCAACCTGGTGCCCGGCGTGGCCGGGCAGGCCACCCCTGCCCTCGGCGACCTCGCCTCGACCATGACCCAGATCGAGAAGCCGACCGTGCCCTTCTTCAGCCAGCTCGTGAACGCCTCGAACCCGCTCCTCACCTACCTGGCGCCGTACGCGGGTGACACCTACGCCCTGTTCGACAACCTCCAGTCGGCGTTGTCGCAGGGCAACGGCGACGGCACCTGGCTGCGCATCGGCATCTACGAGGGCGCCGAGGCCGCCGCCGGGTCGAACGCAGCGGCCACGACGCAGTGCCGCGACGCCTACCCGGCCCCTGGCCGGTCGTACGCCGACGCCAGCACCTACACCGGTGCGGGGTGCCCGTGAGCGTCCTCGGCCGCCTCCGCCGCCGCCCGGGTCCCGCCCGCCCCGGCCTGGCCCACCGCCACCCCATCGCCGTCGGCGTCGTCTTCGCCGTGGTGGTGGCCGCCGGCTTCGGCGTCGCCTTCAACAAGCACCGCCTGCTCACCGACATCAGAGGCGGCCAGACCATCAGCGCCCAGTTCCCCCGTGACTACCTCCTCAAGCCGTACCTCACCAGCGTGAAGATCGCCGGGGTGGTCGTCGGCACCGTCACGGGCGTGCAGCCCGACGCGCAGGGCGCCGTGGTGTCGATGAAGGTGTTCGGCGACAACGCCGGCAAGCTCGGGAGCGCGCCGACCGCCCAGATCCGGCTCACGACGCTGCTCGGCGGCAACCCGTACGTGCAGCTGTACCCGGGCGGCGCGCCCGGCCGGCCGCACGACCGGATCGCGCTGGCCCGCACCTCCGTGCCCACCTACTTCGACAACATCCAAGACTCGATCACCCCCGACGCCGACAACGGCATCCGCCGCTTCATCGACAAGAACGACACCGCCCTGGCGTCGGGCGGAACGGCGTCACTGGCGCAGACCTTCGCCGAGGCGCCCGCCACCCTGGTGCCCGGTGGGCAGGTGCTCCAGGCCATGCAGGGCGAGCGCGCCGGTGACCTCGAAGATCTGATCAGCGCGACCGCCCAGGAAGACACGGTGCTCACCGCCCGGCTCGGCCAGATCGAGTCGGTCGTCGACGGGCTGGGCACCTTCTCGGCCACGCTCGGCAAGGAGAGCCCTGCCCTCCAGGCCACCGTCGCCCACCTGCCCGCCGACGAGGCCGGCACCCTCGTCGGGCTGACCGCCCTGTCGAGCACCCTCGACGACCTGAAGGCCACCGCAGCGGTGTCCCGCCCGACGGTGCAGCAACTCAGCCAGCTGCTGGTGCAGGCTCAGCCCACCCTGGTCGACGCCGCCCCGGTGCTCGGTCGCTTCGGCCCGTTCCTGGCCGACAGCACGCCGCTGCTCGACCAGCTGGTGCCGACCGCCACCACCACCACCAAGATCCTCGACGACGTGAACGGCCCGACCCTCGCCCACCTCAACGGACCGACGACGACCAGCGCGAACGGCCGCCCGATCCCCGGGTTCCTGTCACAGCTCACCTCGGTCGAGCACGTCGAGCTCCAACGGCCGGCCACGCTCTACCAGGAGGTCGGCTACGTGCTCGCCGGGCTCGACAGTGCCACCTCCTTCTACGACCAGTCGGGCCACGAGCCGGAGGTCATCCTCGGCAACGGGCCGCAGAACAACTACAGCGCAGGCGTGTCGACCGGCAGCAGCACCAACGGCACCTACCAGCTCGGCACCGGCTGCGGCGCCGAGGCCTGCCCCGCCAGCTTCACCCCCGTGCTCCAGGAGCCCGGCGGCATCCTCCCGCCCGGCGACGGGGTGACGCCGTGACGGCGGCGACGACCGGCGGCCGTGTCGGCGTGCTGGGCCGGGCCCGCGCCTGGCTGAGCTCGCGACCCGGCCTCGGCCGCAACGTCGTGATCATCGCCGCGGCCCTCGTGCTCGGCGTCGCCGTCGCCGTCGTCATCATCTCCCAAGAAGACCTCGTGCTGCCCTGGCAGAGCCCGGCCACCTACTACGCGGTGTTCTCCGACGCCGCGGCCGTCGCCCCCGGCCAGCACCAGGAGGTGCGCATCGCCGGGGTGCACGTCGGCCAGATCGCCGGCGCCACGGTCACCTCGAGTGGCCAGGCCAAGCTCAAGCTGCAGATCACCAGTAGCGGGATCAAGCTCTACCGCAACGCCAGCGCCCTGCTCCAGGCCAAGACGCCCCTCAACGAGATGTACGTGGCGCTCGACCCCGGCACGCCGGCAGCACCGCTGCTGCACAGCGGCGACACCCTGCCCGTGCAGCAGACACGCTCGCCGGTGGAGATCGACCAGATCCTCGCCCACTTCGGCCCGAACCAGCAGAACGCCCAGCGCATCCTGCTCTCGGAGACCAACATCGCACTGCAGCAGGCGGCACCGTCGCTCACCAGCGACTTCGCCGCCCTCGACAGCACCGTCGGCTCGTTGCAGCCGGTGTCGCAGGCCCTGGCCACCCGGCAGGCCGACATCAAGGCGCTCGTCACCGACCTCGGCACCATCGCCAAGGCGGTCGGGGGCAACGACCAGCGCCTGGCCACGCTGCTCAGCACGGCACAGACGACGCTGACCACCCTCAGCCAAAACGACGCCGGGCTCCAGCAGACGCTGGCTGCCCTGCCCCGCACCACCGACGCCCTCGGCTCGTCGCTCCCCAAGGTCCAGGCGTTGTCGAGCCAGCTCAACCCGTTCCTCGACAACCTCCGGGCCGCTGACGCCACCCTGCCGACCGCGATCGGGCAGCTCGACACGACCATCCAGCAGCTCAAGCCGGTCGTCGACGAGCTCGGCCCGGTCATCTCCGACGGCACGCCGGTGGTCGACACCACCAAGGCGCTGCTGGTCGACGCCAACCCGGCGCTGTCCGACCTCAGCCAGATCACCCCGCTGCTCAACCCGATCACCGGCTACCTGGGCTACGACGCGCCGTGGCTGCAGGGCTTCTTCTTCCACACGGCCAGCCTGGGCAGCGTCACGGTGAACACCCCGAACGGGCGGGAGCAGGTCGTGCGCGCCCTGGTCGGCCAGGGCAGCGACTCGCTGCAGGCGGCCCTCCCGCCGTCGCTGCAGACGCTGGTCTGCCCGGCGATCACCAGCGGCGTGGGCAGCCTGCCGACGGTCCCCAACCCGTCGGGGGGCACGGTCTCCCTCGGCGGCGAGCTCACCGGCGAGTGCGGGGGCTACCAGAAGTGAGGTACACCGCCAAGCAACTGTCGGTGGCCCGCACGGCGACGGTGCTCGCCTTCGTCGTCGGCATGCTCACCATCCTCCTGGTGCTGTACGTGAAGTTCGGCGGCGGGATCCCCGGCGTCACCAACACCGGTTACAAGGTCGACGCCGCCTTCCCCGACGTGCAGAACCTCGTCCGCGACAGCGACGTCGAGATGGCGGGCGTGCCGATCGGCAAGGTGCTCGGCCTGGCCACCCAGGGCGGCCACGACGAGGTCACCATGGTGCTGCACCACAACGCCCCGCTGCACCAGGGCGCAGCCGTGCAGATCAGGGCGAAGACCATGCTCAACGAGACCTACGTGCAGATCACCGACGGCAGCGGGCCGGCCCTGCCGAGCGGGGCGCGCCTCCCGCTGGCAGCGGTGCAGAACGAGACCACGATCAACGACGTGCTCAACACCCTGGACCCCACGGTGCGGGCCAAGACCGCCGCCCTGATCGAGGAGCTGCAGGCGGCCACGGCCGGCCAGGGCGGCAACATCGACCAGACCCTCGCCGCGCTCGGTGACGTCGGCCGCAACGGCGACACCGTCTTCGACGTGCTGGCCAACCAGAGCGCCGACGTCCAACAGCTCGTCAAGCAGACCGCCACGTTGCTGGGCGTCCTCGACGAGGGCCAGGGGCAGATCGCCCAGCTGGTGACGTCTGCCCAGCAGGTCAACCAGACCACCGCGAACGCCCGCGCCTCGGTGGCGGGAACCATCAGCTCGCTGCCCGGGTTGATGCAGGCGATCAAGGGCGCCGCCGGGAGCGTGCAGACGCTGTCGACCACCCTGCAGCCGATCGCCGCCAACCTCCAGCAGGCGGCGCCGACCCTTGACGCCGACCTCGTGGAGCTGCCCGGCGTCACCACCCAGCTCCGCCAGATCAACCCGCCGTTGCAAGCCGTGCTGCAGGTGGCGCCCGCCACCCTCACCCCCGTGCAGACCACCGCTACTGCCATCGACCAGCTCAACCCGTCGCTGGCCTACACCCTCTCCGAGCTCAACCCGATGGTCGCCTACCTGGCGCCCTACCGTGCCGACCTGGGGTCGTTCGCGTCGAACTTCGGTGCCACCGCCGCCCACCAGTGCGGCGCCGGGTGCCCGAACTATACGGTCGCCGAGCCCATCTTGAACGCCAACTCCTACGAGAACACCGATCCCAGCACCGGCCAGACGAACCTGGTGAGCGGTCCGTCCAGCGGTGGCCTCGGGGTGAACGCCGACCCCGGCCCCGGTCAGATCAACGGGTCCACCACATCGCCGCAACCCCCCCCGCCGTCGTACACCCCGGTGCTGCGGGAGAAGTACTGACCCCCATCCGGCGCCGGCTGGCGCCGCTGGGCGCGCCACTCGAGGCGGCGCGCCGGGTACGGCGCCGGCGCCCCGCCGGCCGGTGGGTGCTGGCCACGCTCGTCGCCCTCGGGCTGGCGGTCGTGACCGCCCTGGGCCTGGCGCGGGTGCAGGTCGACACGACGGTCGCGTCGCTGCTGCCGGCGGGCGACCCGACGGTGGTCGCCCTCGGTCGCGAGCAGCTGGCGTTCGGAGGTGACCCGATCGCGGTGCTCCTGCAGTCCCGCCAGGCCGCCCAGCTGCTCTCCGGCGCCCCGCTGCGCCAGGAGATCGCCCTCGAGGCACGCCTGGCCCACCTGCCCGGTGCCGCCGTCGTCTACGGCCCGGGCACCACGCTCAACGAGGTCGACCGGAGCCTCCAGCAGGTGCTGCTCGACATCGCCGCCGAGCGCGACGCGCTGGTGGCGAGACAGGTCGCCGCCGCCAAGGCGACCGGGCCCGGGGCGGCCGCCGCCCAACAGGCGGCGGCCGCCGCCCTGCGCACCTTCGACGACCGCTACACGGGGCTGCTCGGCTCTGCCCTGCGCACCGGTCTGCCGACGGTCGCCAACGGCACCCTGGGGCCGAGGTTGTTCCTCGCCGCCGGTGGCGGCGGCCGCCCCGCCTTCCGCTGGCTGGTGCCCGACGCCACCCACGTGGCCATCCTCGTGCGACCCGAGCCGGGTCTCGACCAGGCGGCCACCTTGGCGCTGGTGCGGGGCGCCCAGCGGGCGGTGGCCGCCAGCGGCCTGCCGCTGCGGTCGGCGATCGTGTCGGGCTACCCGGTGATCATCGCCGCCCTCGGCCACGAGGTGACCTCCGAGCTCCCGCTGCTCGGCGGCCTGTCGCTGGCGGTGGTGGCTGCAGGCTTCCTGCTCACCCGCCGCCACCGGCCGCTCTGGGAGCGGCTGGTGGCCCTCGGCACCGGTGCCGCTGCCGGCGCGGTGACCCTCGCGGGCTTCGGCTGGGCAGGCGTGCACCTGTCGTTGGGTCTGCTGGCGTTCCTGCCGATCATCCTCGGGGTCGGCACCGACTACCCGATCTACGCACTCCGGCAGGGCCGCCCCCGGCTGATCGTCGCCACCGCGGCGGCCAGCGCCGCCAGCCTCGCCGTGCTCGCCGCCAGCCCCCTGCCCTACGTCCGCGACCTCGGCATCGGTCTCGCCAGCGGGCTGCTCGCATCGGCGCTGCTCGGCGTCGGTGTGGCCCGCCTGCTCGGGCCGACGCGCACCGCGGAGGCCCCCGAGGCGGCTCCCGTCGCAGCAGCGGGGTCGGCGCGCCTGGCCCGTGCGGTGCTGGGCGGCAGGCGGCGTGCCGTGGCGACCGCGGTGGCCGCCGCCGCCCTCGCCGTCGCCGGGTGGGTGGCCCTCGGCGGCCTTCCCCTCGACAGCGACCCAGAACGCCTCGCCACCGGCCTGCCCGCACTCCAGCAGGGGATCCAGGCCCAAGACGTGCTCGGCGCGGCAGGCGAGCTCGACGTGGTGGTGCACGCCCCCGACGTGCTCACCCCGCAGCTGGTGTCGTGGTACGGGCGCGCCCAGGACGCCGTGGTCGAGGCCCACGGTGACCAGCTGCGGCCGATCGTCTCGCCCGCCAGCCTGCTGAGCTGGCTCGGTCCCGACGCCACTGCGGCGCAGATCGACGCTGCCGACTCGCTGCTGCCTCCGTACCTCACCGGTGCGGCGATCGGCTCCGGCCGCAGTGAGGCCGTCCTCAGCTTCGGCGTGCGCCTCGGCAGCTTCGGCGCCGACGCCGCCCTGGTCCACGACATCCGCGCCGAGCTGCCCCCGCTCCCGCCCGGCGCCACCGCGAGCATCTCCGGACTGCCGGCCGTGGCCGCCCGCAGCTACGAGCTGCTCGCCGGTGGCCGGGTGCTGCCGAACCTGGCGGGCATCGGCGTGTTCGCCCTGGCCCTGGCGCTCGCCCTCCCACGCCGGCGTGACGCGTGGAAGGCTGCCCTGGCCGCCGCCCTGGCCGTCGGCTGGGGGTTCGGGGTGCTGCGCCTCACCGGCACGCCGCTCTCGCCGCTCACGGTGACCCTCGGTTCGCTCACCTCCGCGGTCGGCGGCGAGTTCGCGGTCATGGCGGCTGCCCGGGTGGCCGGTCGCACCCCCCGGCCGTGGGCGGCGGTGGTCGCCGCCGCCGCCACGTCGATCGCCGGGTTCGCCGCCCTGGCCGTGTCCCGGCTGGCCGTGCTGCGCCAGTTCGGGGTGGTGCTCGCCGGGTCGGTCGCGCTCGCCCTGCTGGCAGCGTGGCTCGTGGTGGCCACCGACGACGCGCTCCGGGGCGCTCGCGCCCGCCAGCGGGCCCACGGTGGCCAAGCTGGGGGAGCGGCATCCCCGCCGCCCGGGCCGCCGGCGCCCCGCCGGTCCCCGGAGATGATCGAGGTTGAGGCATGACAGACCGACTGCGTGAGGGCCCCTGGGGCGCCGTGGCCGCCGCGCTGGAGGGCGCCGCTCCCGAGGGGCCAGGCCCGGCCCAGGCGGCGCCGACGCCGGGCTGGGCCCAGGTGCGCCGTGCCCTGACCGGGCGGTCGGCCGACACGGCGACGCCCCGATCGGGGGCCGCCCCGGCGACGCCTGCAGCTGACCCGGCCGCCGCGCCCCCTGCCGGGTGGGGCGCCCTGCACACCGCCCTCGGCGTCGACGACGGCCGCGCCGACCGGGTCGCCGCCGACCGCGCCGACGCTGGCGACGCCGACCACCCGGGCGACGCCGACGCCGCCGGCGTCACCGGTGACCCCGCCGACACCGACCGCGCGGGCGACGCCGACGCCGACGCCGACGACGGGGTCGTTGCGGATGCCGCCGGCAGCGGCCGGCGGCGGCGTCGGCGCGCCGTGGCCGGGCTCGCGGCAGCCGCCGTGGTCGCCGGGGCCGTCGCCGGCGGCATCGCCGTCTTCGGCGGCGGGGGCACCCCCTCCGACGTCGCCTTCACGGTGAACGGCACGGCGGTCACCCTGGCGAAGTTCGACGGCGAGCTCACCGTGCGCCAGACCCTCTACGGGATCCAGCCGCCGGCGGCGAGCGACAAGTCCGCCTACCACCAGTACCTGACCAGCGCAGCCCAGGCCGAGGCGGTCAGCACCCTCCTCGACCAGCTGGCACCGCGCAACGGGGTGACGGTCTCCCAGCAGGCGGCCCAGCAGAAGCTCGACCAGGCCATCACCACCCAGTACGGGGGGCAGAGCGGCTTCGCCACGGCGTTGGCGAGCGCCGGGCTCAACGAGGCCCAGGTGCTGGCAGAGGTGCAGCACAACCTCGTCTACCAGCAGCTGTTCGCCAAGGTGGCCGGCACGCCGAAGGTCACCGACGCCCAGGTGCGGCAATGGTTCGACGCCCACCGCGACCAGCTGGCCATCCCGGAGACCCGCCAGATCAGCCACATCGTCGTGGCCAGCAAGGCCGACGCCGACGCCATCGTCAGCCAGCTGAAAGGGGGTGCCTCGTTCGCGTCGCTCGCAGCCAAGTCGCTCGACACCTCGACGGCCTCCAACGGCGGTCAGCTGGGCCTCTACGCCAAGGACGACTTGAAGTCGACCTTCGCCGACGCGGCCTTCGCCGCCGCCCCCAACGTGCCGTTCGGGCCGGTGCAAGAGGGGAGCGGCACCACTTCGACGTGGGAGGTCGGTGAGGTCACGGCCGTCAACCCGGCCGGCCCGGCCACGCTGACCCCCACCGTGGCGGCGGCCATCAAGACGGTGCTCACCGACCAGGCGGAGGCTGACGCGTGGGACGCCTGGCTCGGCGCCCAACTGCGCAAGGCCGACATCCACTACGCCGCCGCCTACCGGCCCACCCACCCCGACGCCCCGCCGGTGATCCCGGTGCCCAAGCTCACCGGCGAGACGATCGCCGGGGTCGGCCCCGCGGCCAGCGCCTCGTCGGGCGCCGCCGGCAGCCCCACCACCGGCGGCAGCCCTGCTCCGGGCGGCAGCGCGGCGCCGACGGGATCGGGCGCCAGCGGCGCAGGCGGCTGAGGTGCGGCGGGCGTCGGCGGTCGGCGTGCTCGCCGTCGCCCGGGCCCAGGTCGAGCGCGGCGTGCCACTGCGCCTCTCGGGCGCAGAACGGGTCGGGGCGGTCGTCGCGCTGGCGCTGCTCGCCGTCGCCGTGGGGGCGCTGGGCGCCTACGGCTGGCGGCGGGGGGCCACGCTGCTGCCGCGCGCCATCGCCCCCGAGCAGGTCGGCCACCGCCTCGCCGTGCTGCGGCGGGGCAGCGTGGCGTGCGGGGTGGTGGCCGTCGCCCTGGTCGCCGCCGCCGTGCTGGTGGCCCTCGAGTGAGAAGGCGCCGGCTGATCGAGCCGGCGCGTGGCGGGGACGTGCTCACCGTGCGCGACGGCCGCCGGGGGGCGCTCGACCTCGGGGTCGGTGAGACGACGGTGCTCCTCGGCGCGTCGGGTCAGGGCAAGACCGCCTGGATCCGCTCGCTGCTCGGCTTCGACGCCCCCTTCGATCAGGTGCGCGCGTTCGGCCGACCGCTCACCCCGGCTGCGGTGCCCGAGCTGCTGTCGTGGGTGCCCGAGCGCGACGGGGTGTTCCTCTCCGAGACGGTGTGGCAGAACTGCACGTCGAAGGCGCACGGGCTCGGCAGGGTCGATCCCGAGCTCGTCGTCGACGCCCTCGACCTCGTCGGCCTGGCCGATCGGGCCGGCGAGCCGGTCGCCCACCTCGGCACGGGCGGCCGGCGGCGGGTCGCCCTGGCCCGGGCGCTGGCCCGCCGCCGCCCGCTCCTGGTGGTCGACGGTCCCCTCGACCCGACGCTGTGGGTGTTCTGGAGGTCGATCACCGAGCGGATGAGCTGGTTGCAGGGCATCGTGATCGCGGCCAGCGTCGCCGACGAGGTGGCCCGGCAGGCCGAGACCGTCGCCCTGGTCGACCAGGGCGCCGTGATCGGCCAGGCGCCGCTCGCCATGCTCGAAGGCAGCCTCGACCCGCAGGTCCGGTCCGTGCTGGCCTGGGTGACGCCCTGAGCGGCGACCGGTGCCCGGGGCGGGGGGCTGCGTAGTCTGCCCGCCGTGCCCACCCGCCAGCAGGTTGCTGCCGCCGTCGACGCCTACGTGCGGGGGCTGAGCGCCCGCGATCGCGATCGCTGGCTGCAGCTGTTCACCGACGACGCCGTGCTGGTCGACCCCGTGCCGTCCGACCCGGTGACGGGCCGGTCGGCCATCGCCGCCTTCTACGACGGGCTCGCCGCCATGTCGGAACGCCTGGTCGTGGTCGCACGCCAGGTCGTCGTCTGCGGCGCCGAGGCGGCGGTGACCTTCACCACCGTGGCCGGCCCCGCCGCCGGCGGCGGGGTGGCCTTCGACGGGGTGCTGGTGCTCACCGTCGCCGACGACGGGCGGGTGAGCGAGGTGCGGTCCTA
>DASTHS010000295.1:0-19970 GCA_035718085.1 Acidimicrobiales bacterium
CGCCCCTGCGCCGCCGCTCGCCACCCCGCTCGTCGCGCCGCTCACCCCGACGGCCCTCGACCTCGGCCGGGGCCGGGGCCGCCCTGGGCGCCCCGACCCGGGGCACGCGGGGCGGATGCCGCGCCGGGGGCACAGGCCGGCGCGGACCCTGGCCCTCCCGGCCGCCGCCGCCGGCCTCGTCGGCGTAGCGCTGCTGGCCACCCTGACCGTCGGCGGCGGGCCCGGCGCGGCCGGCCGGGGGGCGAGCGCCGCCGCCGCCAAGGGCGCGGCCGGGGGGCGGCCAGCCGCGCCCTCCTGCACGCCCCTGCCCTACCAGCCGTGCGGCCAGCCAGCGGCCGCCGGCACCGACGGGCGCGCCTGCCTGCCCGGCTTCTACGACCTCGACGGCTCGGCTGCCGACGGGTGCGAGGCCACCTCCGACTGGCGCCCCGGCACGACGGTGGGCGCCGCCGCCGTGCACGCCAACGTGGTGCCGCCCAGCGCCGTCGACACCTTCACCGCCCGCGTCGACGGGCACCTGACCAGCTTCTGCGGCGGCCGGCTCGACCTGCACCTCACGGCGCCGACGGCCGCGGTCGACCAGCTGCAGGTCCGTGACCCGTCCGGGCGGCTGCTCGCCACTGCGACCAGCGCCGGGGGCGAGGCCGCCACCGCCTCGGTGGCCAAGCCGGGGTGCTTCGGCGACCACAGCGAGACGCTGCACCTCGAGGTGCGCACCGTCGCCGGTGCCAGCGCCGCCGACTTCCGCCTCACCCGCAGCGGTGGCTGGTAGCACCCCCCGGCCGGGTGGCCGGCACCGGGGGCCCGACGCCGGCCTCGACCTCCTCGGCCTGCGCCCGGGCGAAGCGGTGCGCTGGCAGGCGAGGGACGGCGGCCGGTGGCATGCGGGCACCGTCACCCGCCGTGAGGTCGACGGCAGCATCGGCGTGGTCGACGCCCGGGGCGGGGCCCGCAGCCTGCCCGTCGAGCGGCTGCAGGTGCGCCGCTCCGGCCCCCGGGGCGGGGCGGGCTGGGAGCCGCTCGCCGTCCGCGCCGGCCGCTCCGAGCAGCTGTGCCTGCTCGAGCTCGGCTGAGGCTGGGTAGCTCGCTGGACCAGGGGTAGGCCAGGGGCATGGCCGGCACCATCGAGAGCGTCGTGCCGCTCACGGTCCCGGGGGTCGAGCGGCTCGAGGAGATCGGCCACGGGGGGTTCTCGGTCGTCTACCGCGGCTGGCAACCCGCCCACGAACGCTGGGTGGCCATCAAGGTGCTGCGTGACGGCGCCGGGGGCCTCGCCCGGGAGGCGCGTGCGCTCGGCAGCCTCTCGGAGCACCCCAACGTGGTGGCGCTCCACGCGTCGGGCGAGGTCGACGGCCACCCGTATCTGGTGATGCCCTACCTGTCGGGCGGGTCGCTGCAAGACCGCATCGACGCCGGCCCGCTCGACCCTCGCCACGCCGCCGCGACCATCGCCGCGGTGGCCGCCGCCGTGGAGGCCGCCCACCGGCGCGACCTGCTGCATCGCGACATCAAGCCGGCCAACATCCTCTTCACCTCCTACGGGGTGCCGCAGCTCGCCGACTTCGGCATCGCCCGGATGGCCGACAGCACCCTGACCCAGACCGGGGCCGTTGCCGCGACCGTCGCCTACACCGCTCCCGAGGTGCTGGCCGGCGGCCCGGCCACACCCCTCTCCGACGTGTACGCCCTCGGCGCCACCCTCGACGCCGCCCTGCGTGGCGGGCCGGCCTTCGCGGCGCGCGACGGCGAACCGGCGATCGGGTTGGCCGTCCGGGTGGTGCGCGACGAGGTGCCGCCGCTGGCCGCGCCGGGCGTGCCGCCCGCCCTGGCGGCGCTGGCGGCCCGCGCCATGGCCAAAGACCCTGCCCACCGGCCGCCGTCGGCGGCAGCCCTGCGCGCCGAGCTCGAGGCGGTGGCCTCCACGCCAGCCGCGCCCACCGCCGCCGTCGCCCCCGCCGTCGCCGCTGCCGCTGCTGAGGTGGCGCACCGGGCGGCGGCACCGGTCGCCGGCCGGGCGGCCCCCGTCGCCCGGCCTGCCGTCGGGCCGCCCACCCCCCGGGCCCGACGGCGCCGGCTGGTCCTGGCGGGAGCGGCCGCCGCGCTCGTCGTCGCTGCGGCCGCGGGGACGGCAGCGGCCACCTCCGGCGGGGGCGGCGTCGGCGCCTCGAGCGCCGGCCGCCCCGGCTCGTCGAGCACCGCCGGCGGCCCGGCAGCTGCGCCCGCGACGAGCGCACCGGCGGCCGCCCACCCGACGACCACGCACCCGACGATCACGCAGGCCCCGACCACAGCGCCGGCCAGCCCGAAGGCGACCGTCCCGGCCGCTGCGTCGGCGACCGCTGCCCCAGGGTCTGCCGCCGGCACCGGCTCCCCCCCGTCGGCCGGCGGGGCCACCGACGCCGCCGCGGTGGCGCCCTCGACGCTGGAGACAGCGGTCACCCGCTACTACGGGCTGGTCGACCACCACGACCTCGACCAGAGCTGGACCTGGCTCAGCGCGGCGTTCCAGGGCCGCATCGGCCACGACTACTACCGCAGCTTCTGGGGCGGCGTCTCGTCGGTCGAGATCACCTCGGTCACCGCCGCCGGCGGCACCGCCGAAGTGGGGCTACGCGAGACCGCCAGCGACGGCACGGTGACGACCGAGCGCGACGAGCTCGGCTACGTGGTCGACGGGTCGGGCCACCTGCTCATCGACACCGACCAGGTGGTCGGATAGCCGCGGGCGACGCCACGGAGGCGCCATCCACCGCAGCCAGCAGGTCGCCGCGCACCACCCCGGCGCGGGCTGCCGGACCGTCGGGGTCGACGTCGCGCACCAGCACCCCGGGGCGGGCGGCCAGGCCCACCGCGGCCCGCAGCCGCACCGCTACCTCGCCGGGGGTGAGGGCCACGCCGAGGCGGTGACGCGGGGGCGGCGAGACGGGGCGGACGGCTCAGCCCGCCGTGGGGGCCAGGTCGCGGACCGCCTGGCGGATGTCGATGCCGAAGGGCAGCAGCGCCAGCGCCGGCGTGGTCACGCCGGCGTCGACGTAGGCCTGCACCTTGGCCCGCACCTCGGCCGGCGAGCCGTGGAGGATGAGGGCGTCGACGACCTCGTCGGGGATCTGCTCGAGGGCGCCCTTGCG
The DNA here is from genome assembly GCA_035718085.1 of Acidimicrobiales bacterium. GTDB lineage: Bacteria > Actinomycetota > Acidimicrobiia > Acidimicrobiales > Palsa-688 > DASTHS01. The sequence continues at coordinate 3,129 of DASTHS010000295.1, forward strand.
GTCGCCGGCCTCCCACGCCGACCACATGCCCTGCAGTTGGGGGCCACGCCCCAGCCACTCGTGGAAGGCGGCGTAGACGGGCACGTTCAGGTAGGCGGCGATCACCCGCCGGCCGATGGAGCGCACCGTCGCGGCGTCCTCGGATGGGCAGACGAAGATGCGGGCCACGATCTCCTTGCCCGGACCGACCTCCGCCACCACCTTCGCCACGTCGGTGGCCGCCAGCCAGTTGACGATGGCGCCGTCCGACTCGCGGCTGGCCATCCGCAGCATGCCGGGCCGCAGCGCGGCCACCAGGATCTTGGGGGCGACCGCCGGCGTGCGGGCCAGGCGGAACCCCTTCACGGTGAAGGTGTCGTAGGCCTCGTCGACCTTCTCGCCGGCGAGCGCCCGCCGGAGGAAGCGGACCATGTCGCGGGTGCGCTTGTAGGGCTCGTCGAACGCCAGGCCGTTCCAGCGCTCGACGATCACGTTCGAGGACGTGCCGATGCCGAACGCGAAGCGCCCCGGCGCCGCCTCGGCCATGGCCGCCACGCTCTGGGCCATCAGGGCCGGGCCCCGGGTGAAGGCGGGCACGATGGCACAGCCGAGGCGCAGTGACGGCGTCCACGCCGCCGCCAGGGCCAAGGGGGTGAAGGCATCGGTGCCGTCGGCCTCCGACGACCACACGTCGGTGTAGCCGAGCTCGACGAGCTCTTCGAACCACGGCCGGTGGTCGGCCAGGGGAACGCCGTCGAAGGGGATGGTGATGCCGTAGGTCACATCCCGAACCTAGGTCGCCGGTCTACGCCGCCGTGCGGCCGACGGCGGCGGCCAGCGCCCGGCGGGCGGCGGCCACCCCGGCGAGGCCGACCTCCTTGGTGTGCTCGTCGAGGTGCCAGTCGGCGCCGGCGATCTCGATCAGCTCGTCGGGGCGCTCGGGCACCACGGCGAGCGCCCGGCGGGGGCGGGGGGTGGCGATGAGGGGGAGCTGCTGTGCCATGCGGACATCATCTCCAGGGGGTGTGACCGTCCTTTACGACGGCTCGTACCCTCCTTCCAACGCCGCCACGCCCGCCGCACTTCCCCCGGGTCGCCGTTCCGCCCGACGCCCGGGCCCGCGCTCGGCGCGGCGACGGGTGACGCGGCCGGTGGCCAGCAGCGATCCGGCCAGCACCAGCACCGCCCCGCCCAGGGTGGCCGGGCCTGCGCCCTCGTGGAGGAACGCCACGCCGAGGGCGACGGCGACGACGGGGTTGACGTAGGTGAACACCATGGGCCGCACCGGGCCGGCCTCGCCGATGAGCGCGAAGAACACGAGGAACGCCACCGCGGTGCACACCACCGCCAGCACCGCCACCGAAGCGAGCACCCGCGCCGGCGGCACCCGCCCCGGCCAGGTGGCCAGGCCCCACGGCAGGTAGGCGAGCGCGGTGAGGCCGAGCGACGCGGCGACCACCCCCATGCCGGGCAGGTCCCGCATGCGCGCCGCGAGCACCGCCGGGCCCACCGCGTAGCCGACGGCCACCACCGCCATCTCCGCGACCGCCCGCCACCCGGCGCCGTGGACGTGGACCCCGGCGAGCACGGCGACGCCCCCGAAGCCGACCAGCAGGCCGAGCAGCTGCGCCCGCCCGGGGCGCTCCACCCCGCGGGCGGCGGCGACCACGGCGGCGACCAGTGGCACGGCCGCCACCAGCAGGCCGGCCAGCGAGCTCGGCAGGCGCCGCTCCGCGTCGGCGAGGAGCACCCAGGGCACGGCGAGCTCGGCGACGGTGTAGGCGAGCAGCGGTCGCCAGCGCCGCAGCACCGGCAGCAACTCGCCCCGCGCCAGCGCGACCGGCACCAGCAGCACGGCCGCGAGGCCGGTGCGGGCCAGCACCAGCGCCGGCGGAGCGAACGACCGGTCGGCCACCTTGATGAGCAGGTAGGGCACCCCCCACAGCACCGTCATGGCCGCGAACAGCCCCCACGCCCGCCGCGTCACCGGGCCGCCCGCCTCGTCGTCACAGGCCGGCCAGCCTACGGGCGGGGCGCGCCGGGCGGCCCCGGGGGTACCCTCCGGGCATGCCCGAAGTCGTGATCGTCGACGCCGTGCGCACGCCCGTGGGGCGTCGCAACGGCGGTCTCTCCACCGTCCACCCCGCCGACCTGCTGGCCTCCGTGCTCGCCGGCCTCGTCGAGCGCACCGGCATCGACCCGGGCGCGGTCGGCCAGGTGGTCACCGGGTGCGTGAGCCAGGTGGGCGAGCAGTCGTTCAACATCGGCCGCACGGCGTGGCTGACCGCCGGGTTCCCGCTCACCGTGGCCGCCACCACCGTCGACACCCAGTGCGGCTCGAGCCAGCAGGCGACCAACGTGGCCGCCGCCCTGGTCGGCGCCGGCGTGGTCGACGTGGCCATCGCCTCGGGCGTCGAGTCGATGAGCCGCATCCCGATCGGCTCGAACGGCAAGAAGGAGCTGGGCCTCGGGCGGGCCATCCCCAAGTCGTACTTCGACCAATACGAGTTCACCTCGCAGTTCGAGGGCGCCGAGCGCATCGCCGACAAGTGGGGCATCACCCGGGCCGACACCGACCGCTTCGGCTTCGAGAGCCAGCAGAAGGCCGCCCGGGCGTGGGCCGAGGGCCGCTTCGACGGCCAGATCATCCCGATCGAGGCGCCCGTGCTCGACGAAGGGGGCAAGCCCATCGGCGAGACCCGCGTCGTCGCCCGCGACGAGGGCCTGCGCGACACCACCCTCGAGGGCCTCGGCAACCTCAAGGCGGTGGCCCGCCCCGACGGCGTGCACACGGCGGGCTCCAGCTCGCAGATCTCCGACGGCGCCGCCGCCGTGCTGATGATGACCGCCGAGCGTGCCGAGCAGCTGGGCCTCACCCCCAAGGCCCGCATCGTCGAGACCTGCCTGGTGGGCGTCGACCCGGTGCTCATGCTCACCGGCCCCATCGACGCCACCCGCCACCTCCTCGCCCGCAGCGGCTGGAGCATCGACGACATCGACGTCCACGAGATCAACGAGGCGTTCGCCTCGGTCGTGCTGGCCTGGGAGAAGGAGCTGGGACCGCGCCCCGAGGCGGTCAACCCCAACGGCGGCGCCGTCGCCCTGGGCCACCCCCTCGGCGGCACCGGCGCCGTGCTGCTCACCAAGGCCCTCCACGAGTTGGAGCGCTCGGGCGGCACCAAGGGCCTGGTCTCGATGTGCTGCGGCGGTGGCCTCGGCACCGGCACCCTCATCGAGCGCCTCTGATCGTGGTGTCCCACCCGTGAGCCTGGTGGAGGCCCTCGGCCACCCGCCGGGGGCCTCCCTGCTCATCGTCAGCTGCGACGAGCTCGGCGTGAGCTGGGCGCACAACGTCGGCGTGTTCGGCGCGCTCCGCGACGGCATGGGCACCTCGGCGGGGCTGGTCGTCCCCGGGCCGTGGGCCCGTGAGGCGGCCGCCCGCTACCGCGGCGAAGACGTCGGGGTGCACCTCACCCTCAACGCCGAGTACGACCTCTACCGGTGGGGGCCGGCCACCTACGCCCCGTCGCTGCTCGACGGCGACGGGGGCTTCCCGCGCACCCTCGACGACCTCTGGGATCACGCCGACACCGAGGAGGTGCGCCGCGAGTGCCGGGCGCAGATCGAGCGGGCGATCCTGTGGGGCTTCGACATCAGCCACCTCTCCGCCCACCTCGGGGCCCTCGACCTGCGCCCCGAGTTCTTCGACGTGGCCCTCGACCTCGCCGTCGAGTTCGCCCTGCCCCTGCGGCTGCCGCCGCCGGAGACCGAGCGCACCGCCGGGTTCCCGTTCCGCAGCCTGGCCGCCGCGGAGGGGGTGCTCAGCCCCGACCGGGTGGTGCGGGTCAGCCGCAACGAGAGCGCCCGGCGGGTCATCGACCGGCTGCTCACCGAGCTGGCGCCGGGGGTCACCGAGCTGGTGCTGCGGCCCGCGCTCGACGACCCGTCGCTGCGGGCGGTGGCCCCCGACTGGCCGGCCCGGGTCGACGACCACGACCTGGCCGTCGACGGCTCGTCGCTCAAGGCTCTGGTGCGCCGCCTCGGCGTCACCACCATCGGCTACCGGGAGCTGCGCGACCTGCAGCGGGCCGCCGCCCCCGTCAGCTAGGCGCGCCGCCGGCGAGCAACCTCGCCGCCAGCCGCTCGAGGCCGGCGACCCGGCTGGCCTTGACCAGCACGGCGTCGCCCCCGCCCAGCCGGAGGCCGTCGAGGTGGGCGGCGGCGGCGTCGACGTCGGCGACGGGGGCCACCCCGTAGGCCTCGGTGCCGACGGCGACCACCTCGACGTCGAGGGAGGCGGCCAGGGCCGCGACCTCCAGGTGGGCGTCGGGGCCCTCGGGGCCGAGCTCGGCCATCTCGCCCAGCACGGCCACCCGGCGGCGCACGCCCGGCAGGGCGGCGAGGGAGCACAGGGCGGCGGCCATGGAGGTCGGGTTGGCGTTGTAGGCGTCGTTGAGCACCCGGGCCCCCGATGCGGCCGTGCCCAGCTCCATGCGCCACGGCGACAGCTCCCCCGTGCCGACGCCTTCCACCGCGGCGTCGAGCGCGACGCCCAGGTGCAGCGCCACGGTCAGCGCCGCCAGGGCGTTGCCCACCTGGTGGGCGCCGCGCACGGCGAGGCGCACCGGTGCCGCCCCCCACGGCGAGCGCAGCGTGAACCTCGGGCGCAGGTCGGCGTCGAGGTCGACCCCTTCGGCGACCACGTCGAGCCCGGCGGCCAGGCCGTAGCGCAGCACGGCGGCGTCGGTGCGGCCGGCCATCGCCGCGACCCGGTGGTCGTCGCCGTTGAGCACGGCGATGCCACCGGGGGGCAGGGCCTCCACCAGCTCCCCCTTGCCGCGGGCGACGTCGTCGATCGTGCCGAACACCTCGGTGTGCACGGCGGCGACGGCGGTCACCACGGCGACGGTGGGGGCGGCGACGGCGCAGAGCATGGCGATGTGGCCGATGCCGCGGGCGCCCATCTCGACGACGGCCACCTCGGTGTCGGCGGGGGCGTTGGCCAGGGTCAGCGGCACCCCGAGCTCGTTGTTGAACGACCGTTCGCTGGCGGCGACCCGGCGCGCGCCCCGCAGGGCGGCGGCGGTGAGGTCCTTGGTGGAGGTCTTGCCGACCGACCCGGTGATCCCGACGACGGCGGCGGGCTCGAGGCGCCGGCGGGCGGCGCGCCCGAGGTCGGCCAGCGCGGCGGCGGTGCCGGTCACCTCGATGCCGACCGCGCCGTCGACGGGAGCGCCGGGGAAGTCGCGGTCGTAGAGGTAGGCGGCCGCCCCCGCCTCGACGGCGGCGCCGATGAAGGCATGGCCGTCGCGCTCGGCGACGATGGGGACGAACACCGACCCGGCGACGGCGGCGCGCGAGTCGATCGTCAGCGGCCCGAACCCGTCGCCGGGGGGTGGGGTGCCGGCGGTGGCACGGCCACCGGTGGCGGCGACGAGCTGCTCGAGGGTCCAGCGCACGGCGGGATGGTGCCACGCCGCTACGGTCGACCGGGTGACCCGCACCGTGGCCCCCTACGGCACCTGGCCGTCGCCGATCACCCCCGACCTGCTCACCGAGGGAGCGGTGCGCCTCTCCGACGTGGGCCTGGCCGGCGGCCGGGTGGCGTGGAACGAGGGCCGCCCCTCCGAGGGTGGCCGGCAGGTGCTCGTGGCCGACGGCGCCGGTGACCTGGTGCCCGCGGCGCTGTCGGTGCGCACCCGCGTGCACGAGTATGGCGGCCGGTGCTGGGTCGAGGTCGGCGACGCCCTGGTGGTGACCAACGACGCCGACCAGCGCCTGTGGGTGGTGCGCTCCCCCGGCGCCGAGCCCGAGCCGCTCACCCCCGAAGGGCCGCGCTACGCCGACCCGGTGGCCGATCCCGCCGGTCGGTTCGTGATCGCCGTGCGCGAGGCCCACGGCGACGACGGCACCGTGGAGAACGACCTCGCGGTGGTCACCCTCGACGGCACCGTGGGCACCCTGGTCGGCGGCCGCGACTTCTACGCAGCCCCCGCCATCAGCCCCGACGGCCGGCGGGTGGCGTGGGTCGACTGGGACCACCCGAACATGCCATGGGACGACACCGACTGCTGGGTCGGCGAGCTCGTCGACCAGGCCGACGGCACGGTGGGGTGCCGCGAGGTGCGCCACGTGGCCGGCGGTGACGACGAGTCGGTGCAGCAGCCCCGGTGGTCGCCCGACGGCGTGCTGCACTGGATCTCCGACCGCAGCGGCTGGTGGAACCTCTACCGCTCCCCCACCGGCGAGGTCGGCGACGGCGGGGAGGCGCTGTGCCCCATGGCCGCCGAGTTCGGCCAGCCCGGCTGGGTGTTCGGCACGTCGACCTACTGCTTCACCGCCGACGGCCGCCTGGTGGCCACGTGGGGCGGCCCCGACGGCGGCGGCACCGGCGTGGTCGCCGGCGGCGCCGTGGCGCCGTTCGACCTGCCGTGGTCGTCGTACGACTCGCTCGTCGCGGACGGCACCGCCGTGGCCTGCATCGCCGCGTCGCCGACCACCCCCGCAGCGGTGGTGCGCATCGACGCCGACGGCGCCGCCACGGTGCTGCGGGCCAGCCGCAGCGTCGACCTCGACCCGGCCGGCCTGTCGGTGCCGGCCCGCCGGCGCTTCCCCACCGCCGGCGGCGAGGAGGCGTGGGCCGTCGTCTACCCGCCCGCCAGCGCCACCCACGAGGGGCCGGCGGGCGAGCGGCCCCCGCTGGTCGTGATGTCGCACGGCGGGCCCACCTCGTCGGCCCGGTCCGCCCTCGACCTCGGCGTGCAGTTCTGGACCAGCCGCGGCTTCGCCGTGGCCGACGTCGACTACCGCGGGTCGACCGGCTACGGCCGGGCCTACCGCAACCGGCTGCGGGGGGCGTGGGGCGTCTGCGACGTCGAGGACTGCGCCGGCGTGGCCACCTGGCTGGCCTCGGTCGGCGAGGTCGACGGCGACCGGTGCGTGATCCGCGGCGGCAGCGCCGGCGGGTTCACCACCCTGGCGTGCCTGGCCTTCACCGACGTGTTCGCCGCCGGCGCCGACCTCTACGGCGTCGCCGACCTCGAGGCGCTGGCCCGCGACACCCACAAGTTCGAGTCGCGCTACCTCGACCGCATGGTCGGCCCCTGGCCGGAGGCGGCGGCGACCTACCGGGAACGCTCGCCGATCCACCACCTCGAGGGCTTCGACCGGCCGCTGATCATCTTCCAGGGCCTGGAGGACCTGGTGGTGCCGCCGGCCCAGTCGGAGATGATCTTCGACGCCCTGAAGGCCAAGGGCGTGCCGGTGGCCTACCTGCCCTTCCCCGGCGAGCAGCACGGCTTCCGGCGGGCCGAGACCATCCGCACCGTGGCCGCCATGGAGCTGAGCTTCTACGGCCTGGTGCTGGGCTTCACGCCCGACGGCGCCGTCGCCGTGCCCGTCGTGCGCCCCTGACCGCCTGTGCGCCCCCTGGCCGGCCGGGTGCTCCCCGACCGGCTGGCCCGCCGTCGCTAGGTTGTCCGGATGCCGGCCGCCGCCCTGCCCGCCCACCCCACCGGGCCGCTGCGGGTGGTGGTGCTCTACGGCGGGGCGTCGGCCGAGCACGAGGTGTCGTGCCGCTCGGCGCGCACGGTGATCGCCGCCCTGGCCGACGACCGCTACCGGGTCGAGGTGGTCGGCATCGGCACCGACGGGCGGTGGGTGCTGGCCACCGACGTGGCGCGCCAGCTGCCCGAGGGCGCTTCGGCGCTGCCCGAGCCCGACGCCCTCGCCGCCGCCGGTCACGCCCTGGTCGACCCGCTCGCGATGGTCGCCGCCCGCAGCGCCGTCGCCGCCCCGGGCGCCGAGGTGGTGCCCACGGTGGTGCCCACGGTGGTGCCCACGGTGGTGTGGCCGGTGCTGCACGGGCCCATGGGCGAAGACGGCACCGTGCAGGGCCTCCTCGAGCTCGCCGGTGTGCCCTACGTGGGCGCCGGGGTGGCCGGCTCGGCGGCGGCGATGGACAAGGGCCTGGCCAAGACCGCCTTCGCCGGCGCCGGGGTGCCCCAGGCCCGGTGGTTCGGCGTGCGGGCCTCCACGGTGACCGGCGACCAGGCCGGCCCGGGCGTCGCCAGCCTGGCGGCGCGCATCGGCGGCGACCTGGGCTGGCCCGCCTACGTCAAGCCGGCGAACATGGGGTCGAGCGTCGGGGTGCACTGCGTCGAGGGCCCCGACGACCTCGCTGCCGCGGTCGCCGACGCCGCCGCCTACGACGAGCACCTGGTGGTCGAGCAGCAGATCGTCGGCCGGGAGCTGGAGATCGGCGTCCTCGGCATCGACCCGCTGCGGGTGTCGCGGCCGGGCGAGATCGTGCCCACCGCGGGGGTCTACACCTACGACGACAAGTACGTCGACGGCACGGCCGACCTGCGCATCCCCGCGGCCGTGCCCGAGGACGTCGCCGACGAGATGGCCGTGCTCGCCGTGGAGGCGTGCCGGGCCCTGCGCGTCGACTGCATGGCCCGGGTCGACTTCTTCCTGGAGGCGTCGAGCGGCCGGCTGCTGGTCAACGAGGTGAACACCCTGCCGGGGTTCACGTCGATCTCGATGTACCCGGCCCTGTGGGCGGCGTCGGGTCTGCGCCTCGAGCGCCTGGCCGACGAGCTCGTCGAGCTGGCCCTTGTGCGCCACGCCCGGCGGGCCGGGCGGCGCACCAGCCGCTGACCCGGCTACAGCGGCGGGCTGACCTGCCCGGCGGCGACCGGGGCGTGGGTCGTGCGCACCACGCCGCCGGCCACCTCGGCGGTGACCGCCAGGGCCTGCACGCCCGAGCCGGCCCGGAACGCCACCACCGGGGGGGCGACGGTGCCGATCAGCCCGTAGGAGACGGCGTCGCTGCCGGTGATGCCCCACAGCTGGTAGGTCTGCGACGAGGGCAGCGGCGAGAGGTGGGCGTAGTAGAGGTAGCCCTGGCCGCCGGGCAGCAGCACCGCCTGCACCGTGTCGCCGGGGGTCATGGCGCTCAGCACGAGGTGGCGCGAGCCGCTGGTGTGCAGGGCAGCCTGCACCACCTGCATCGACGGGCCGATGTCGCCGGTGGCGGCGACGGCGTTGGCGAGGGCGTCCTGGCGGTGGACCAGGCGGGCGACCTGCACCCCGAGCACGGCGACGACCACGGCGGCGGCGGCGGCCAGCACGGCGACGGTGCGCACCCGCACGGTGGCCGCGCCCCGGGTGCGACGGTTGGCGCGGGCCCGGGGTGCGCCGGGGAGGCGGTCGCCGAGGCGCACGACCGTGCCGGGGCGGCCATGGTCGGCGGGGCCGCCGACGCGGTCGTCGGCGCCCAGCGGGGCGAGCAGCAGCTCGGGGGGCGCCTCCTGCATGGAGGTGGCGATGCGGTCCCAGAGGCCGGCCGGCGCTTCTTGCCCGGCGTAGCCGAGCAGCCCGGCGACCTCACGGTGCTCGCTCAGCTCGGACCGGCACCGGGGGCACACCGGCAGGTGCCGCTCGACGAGGGCGGCCTCGTCGGGGTCGACGGCGTCGAGCGCGTAGGCGCCGAGCAGCGACTGGATGTCGTCGTGCGTGCCGTGTCCGCTTTGCACCGGTCTCATGATCCCACGCCCACGTCGTCGAGGGCGGCCCGCATGCGGCGCAGCCCGGTGCGGATACGGCTCTTCACGGTGCCCTCCGGGGCTTCGAGCATGGTGGCGACCTCTCGGTAGGTGTGGCCGCCGAAGTACGCCAGGGCGATGGCCCTCCGCTCGTCGTCGGGCAGCACGTCGAGCGCGGCGCGCACCCGGTCGGCCACGGCGAGGTCCCACACCTCGTGCTCGAGGTCGTAGCCGGCCTCGGCGGCGGCCCGGCCCTCGCGGTCCTCGCGGTTGCGGCGGGCGGTGTCGGAGCGCAGCAGGTCGACCGCCCGGCCGTGGGTCTGGGCCAGCAGGAACGACCGCAGCGAGCCGCGGTCGGGGTCGAAGCGGTCGGGCTCGTTCCAGAGGCGCAGGAACACCTCCTGCACGATCTCCTCGGCCCGGGTGGTGTCGTTGAGCACCCGGCGGGCCAGGCCGAACACCGCCCCGGCGTGGCGCCGGTAGGCCTCGGCGAGCGCCTCCTGGCGCCAGCGGCCGATGGCGACGACGAGCGCGGCGTCGCTGGCGTCGAGCATGGAGGGGGGCATCGAGCCTGAGTACGGCGCCGGCCCCCCTCCCGGATGTGGGGCGTCAGGCACCGACGGCCGCCCGCAGGGCGGCGCGCAGCCCGGGCGACGCGCTGGCCCGCAGCAGGGCGAGGGCGGTGGCGAGGTCACCGTCGACCTTGAGGCGCCCCTGCATGAACAGCACGCTGGGCTCGGTGCCGGCCAGCAGGTCGGCCACGTCCGGGCCGCCCAGGGTGAGGGTCAGCGCCGGCTCGCCGTCGGGGCCGCCCGGGCCGGCGGCCGCGACCCGGCCGCCGACGACCACCAGGTGGGCCCGCACCTCGGCCGGCTCGTCGGCCGCCGGGCCGGCGGCCGGCGCGGCGGCGCGGCCCCGCGCCGGGCGCCGAGGCCGCCCGGCGGTGGGCGGCACCACCAGCTCCACGACCCCCTCGACCCGATCGTCGCCGACGGCGGCGCCGACGGCCCTGCCCAGGGTGGCGGCCACCCATGCCGGGTCGGCCCACGGCCGGTCACCTCCCGGCGGGGCGGTCACCCGCGGAGGCCGGCGAAGAGGTCGTCTTCCACACCCTCGGGCGCGGCGCGGCCGGTCAGGTCCCGGGCCAGCGTGTACTCCTCGAAGGGGTGCAGGGCGTCGGCGATCTCGGGGGGCAACCCGAACCACCAGCCCGACGTCGGGTCGATCTGGGTGGCGTGGGCGATCAGCGCCCGGCGGGTCACGTCGGACCACCCCCGGACGTCGACGGCGGTGGTGGGCTCGGGGGCGGTGCGCATGCGTTCGAGGCGCTCGGCGTCGAAGGGCGACTCGAGGCCGAGCTCGAGGTACTTCTCGTGCATGGCCAGCACCCGCTTGGCCGACCACAGCACGTAGTACAGCTTCGACGGCTGCCAGGGGTCGCCGGCGCCCTCGTAGGCCCCCGGGTCGCCGGCGGCGTCGAAGGCCAGCTCGGAGATCTCGTTGACCCGGAGGTGGTCGGGGTGGGGGTAGCCGCTCTGCTCGCGTGGATAGGTGACCACCACCTGCGGGCGGGTGCGGCGGATCACCTCGACCAGTCGGCCCACCGCCTCGTCGAGGTCGGCGCGGGCGAAGCTGGCCGGGTTGGCGTTGGCCGGCGAGTCGGGCATCCCCGAGTCGCGGTAGCCGAGCAGCACCACCTCGTCGTAGCCGATGATCGCCGTGGCCGCGGCCAGCTCCTCACGGCGCACCTCGTCGAGCCGCTCGCGGACGCCGGGCTGCTCCATCGCCGGGTTGAGGATGTCGCCCTCTTCGCCGCCGGTGGCGGTCACCAAGACGGTGCGCACACCCTCGGCGTGGTACTTGGCGACGGTGGCGGCCCCCTTCGACGACTCGTCGTCGGGGTGGGCGTGCACGGCGAGCAGGCAGAGGGGCGGCACGACGGGCAGGTTAGGGGCGCCGGGCCCGGTCGAAGGCGACGACCGCCTCCACGTGGACGGTGTTCGGGAACAGGTCGAGCACGGCCAGCGACACCGCCTCGAAGCCGGCGTCGCGCAGCAGGGCGGTGTCACGGGCGCACGACGCCGGGTCACAGCTGACCAGCACGACGCGGGCGGCCCCGGTGGCGGCGACGGCGGCGACGCCCGGGCGCCCCAGCCCGCTGCGGGCCGGGTCGGCCACCACCACGTCGGCGGCCACCGGCGACCAGGCGGCCACCTCGACCTCGTCGACGGTGGCGGCCAGGTCGGCGAGGTTGACCCGGGCGTCGGCGGCCGCCTCCAGCGACGACTCGACCGCCACCAGCCGGGCGCCGCTGCGCTCGGCCAGCACCCCGCCGAGCAACCCCACCCCGGCGTAGAGGTCGACGACGGTGGCCGACGGGTCGAGGGGCCCGGCGGCGGCCACCACGGCGTCGATGAGCAGCTCGGCGGCCGCCGGGCCCGACTGGAAGAACGATTCGCCCGACACCCGCCAGCGCCGGCGGCCCGCCTCCTCGTGGAGGGCGGCCGCCCGGCCGGGGGCGGCGACGACGGCGTCGACGGGCGCCTCGATCACCACTGCGCCGCCGGTGGGCAGCACCAGCCGCTCGCCGCCGGCGACGCCGACGCGGAGGCCGACCTCGCCGGTGAAGGGCCGCAGCCGGGTGCCGACCACCAGCTCCTCGAGGAGGGGATGGGCGATCAGGCACGACCCGACCTGCATGGCCTCCGACGAGTGCCGGCGGCGGTACGCGGGCCGGCCGTCGGGGCCCACGGCCAGGCGCAGCGTGGTGCGGTAGGCCGCGGGCGGCAGGGCGACCGGCGGTGGTCCGGGCGGCGGCTCGACCCGGGCGATGCGGGCGAAGGCGTCGGCCACGATCGCCGCCTTGGCCGGCAGCTGGGCGGCGGGGGCGATGTGCTGCCACTGGCATCCGCCGCAGCCCGCACGGGCCCACGGGCAGGGGGGCTCGACCCGGTCGGGGGAGGCGTCGACCACCTCGACCACCCGGGCCTTGGCGAAGTCGCGGCGGCCCTCGGTCAGCACGGCGCGCACCGCCTCGCCCGGCAGGCCGCCCTCGACGAACACCACCCGGCCGTCGGGCAGGCGGGCGATGACGTCGCCGCCGGCCGCCACGGTGCCCGACAGCTGCAGGTCGACCGGCTCGGCGGGCGGGCGGCGGGCCCCCTTGGCGGCGACGGGCCGGCGGGGGCGGCTGCGGGCGCTCACCGCGTTGCCACCCCGGCGCCCACCGGGCCGGCGGCGCCGTGGCCGGCGGTGGCGTGGCGGGCGGCGGCGTGCGCCCGGGCGGCGGCGGCGAAGGCGTCGAACACGGCCTGCTGCGCCGGGTCGTCGACCGCCGAGCGCTCGGGGTGCCACTGCACGCCCAGGCACCAGCCGGGGGCGTCGGCGGGCGTCTCGACCGCCTCGACCACCCCGTCGGCGGCCCGGCCGGTCACGACCAGGCCGGCGCCGATGGTGGCCAGGCCCTGGTGGTGGATCGACACGCACCGCTCGAGGGGGCCGCCGGCGGCCTCGACCTGCGCGAGGCGCGAGCCGGGCTCGACGGCGACGGCGTGCACCGCCGGCGCGCCGGTGCCGACCGGCACGCCGTGGGCGATGGTCGACCCCGCCTCGGGCAGGTGCTGGTGCAGGGTGCCGCCCATGGCCACGTTGAGCACCTGCACCCCGCGGCACACCGCCAGCAGCGGGAGGCCGGTGGCCACGGCGCCGCGGGCGGCGGCCAGCTCGAATGCGTCGCGCGCCGGGTCGGTGCCGTAGGTCGTGGGGTGGGGGCCCTGGCCGTAGGCGGCGGGGTCGACGTCGGCGCCGCCGAGCAGCACCAGCCCGGCGAAGGCGCCCCCGCCGAGCAGCTCGTCGACGTCGTCGGGGGCCCCGCCGGTCACCACCGGCAGCACGCCCGCCCGGCGCAGGGCGCTCAGGTAGCGCTCGGGGCCGGCCTCGGCCCCGTCGGTCCAGCTCGACACGCGGCCGGGGGCGAGGCGGTTGGCGGCGACGGCGACCAGGGGACGGGCCGGCATCCCCCCACCGTACCGGCGGGGTTGCCGGGCCCCGGGTGGTTAGGTTCGCCCCATGACCCCGACGGACGCCGCCATCGACGAGTGGATCGCCGAGGAGCTCGCCGCCCGGCCGGTGCTGGCCACCACGCTCGGCGTGGCGGGCCACGACGACCGCCTCGGCGACCTCGGCGCGTCGGCGTGGGAGGCCCGGGCGGCGGCCGACCGGCGGTGGGCCGGGCGCCTCGACGGGCTGATCGGCTCGACCACCGACCCCGACGCCCAGGCCGACCTCACCATGCTGCTGGCGGAGCTGGCCGGCCGGGCGGTGATGCACGACTGGCAGGCCTGGCGGCGCGACCCCGACCTCTACGTGCAGCCGGTGCTGCACGGGGTGCACGAGCTGTTCCTGCACCGCCTGCGCCCCGACGTGGAGCTGGTCGCGGCGACCGTCGCCCGGCTGCGCGAGCTGCCCGACGTGGTGGCCGCCGCCCGCGCCAACCTCGACCCCGAGCTCGCCCCCCGGCTGCTCGTGCAGCGCGGCCGGGACGGCGCCGAGGCCGGCGCCACCTACCTGCGCGACCTGCTGGCCGGCTCGGTCGACGACCCGGCGCTGCAGGCCGACCTGGCGGCGGCGGGCGCGGCGGCCGCCGAGCAGCTCGACGACCTCGCCGCCCACCTCGCCGCCCTGGCCGAGCGGGCCCGGGGCGACTGGGCCATTGGCGAGCAGCGCTACTCGGCGCTGCTGCGCACCCGCGAGCTGCTGCCCTTCGACGCCGCCGAGCTGACCCAGCGGGGGGAAGCGGCCTGGGCGCAGCTGGCCGCGGCGATGACCGAGTGCGCCGCCCGGGTCGAGCCCGGCGGCCGCGGCTGGCACGAGCTGGTGCAGGCGCTGGCCACCGACCACCCCGCCGACCCCGAGGCCATGCGGGTGGCCTACGAGGCGAGCTGCGCCGACGCCCGTGCGTTCCTGGTCGAGCGCGGCCTGGTGACCCTGCCCGAGGGCGAGGAGCTGCACGTCGTGCCCTCGCCGGTCTTCGAACGGCCGCTGCTGGCGGTGGCGTCGTACTCGGGGCCGGCGCCGTTCACCGCCTCGCGGGTCGGCCGGTTCTTCGTGCCGTTCCCGCCGGCCGGCACCACCGCCGAGCAGCTCGAGCAGCGCCTGGCCGACAACGGCCACCACGCCATCCCGACCACGGCGGTGCACGAGGCCTACCCGGGCCACCACTGGCAGCTGACGTGGTCGGCGGCCACGCCCCGGCCGCTGCGCAAGGTGCTGTGGTCGTCGTACTTCGTGGAGGGCTGGGCCCTCTACGCCGAGAAGATGATGCACGAGCAGGGCTTCTTCACCGACCCCCGCCAGGAGCTGTGCCACCTCGACGCCCGGCTGTTCCGGGCGGCGCGCATGGTGGTCGACACGTCGCTGCACGCCGGTGCGATGACCGTCGAGGAAGCGGTGGCCTTCATGTCGCAGCGGGCCACCCTCACCCCGGCGGTGGCCCGGGCGGAGGTCGACCGGTACTGCTCGTGGCCCACCCAGGCGCCGTCCTACCTCACCGGGTCGCTGGAGATCGAGCGCATGCGCGACCGGTGGTTCGGCGAGGGTCGCGGCGACCTGCGCGCCTTCCACGACGCCGTGGCCGCCAACCCGGGCCTGCCGCTCCCCCTGACCGAGCGGGTCACCTTCGGGCCGTGACCGCCACCTACACCCTGCCCCTCGACGAGGGCCGCGCCGGCGCCCGGGTGGCGGTCAAAGACCTCCTCGACTGGGCCGGCACCCCCACCACCGCCGGCAGCCGGGCGGTGGCCGCCACGGCGACGCCGGCGACCGCGGACGCCGCCTGCCTCGCCGGCCTGCGGGCCGCCGTCGCCGACGGGCGGGCCCGGGTCATCGGCAAGGCCAACCTCCACGAGCTGGCCCTCGGCACCACCGGGGTCAACCCGTGGTTCGGCACCCCGGTGAACCCCCGCCACCCGGGCCTGGTGCCGGGCGGGTCGTCGAGCGGCAGCGCCGTGGCCGTGGCGGAGGGCAGCGCCGACTGGGCGGTCGGCACCGACACCGGCGGGTCGGTGCGCATCCCCGCCGCCTGCTGCGGGGTGGCCGGCCTGAAGACCTCCCGTGGGCGCCTCCCCCTCGACGGCGTGTGGCCCCTCGCCCCCTCGCTCGACACCGTCGGCCCCCTGGCGCCCTCGGTCGCCGGGCTGGTCGCCGCCATGGCCGTGCTCGACCCGGCCTTCGACGTGGCCGTGGCGTCGGCGGCGCTCGACCCGGCGTCGCTGCTCGTGGGGCGCGTGCGGCCCGGGGTGGCCCTCCACCCGGCGGTCGACGCCGCCGTCGACGCCGCCCTGGCCGCCCTGGGCGCACCGGTCACCGACGTGGCCCTGCCGGGGTGGGGGGCCGCCCGCGCCGCCGCCGACGCGCTGCTCGGCTCGGAGGCAGCGGGGCTGTTCGTCCGTTGGGCGCGCCGCACCCCCTCGGGGGTGAGCGACGAGGTGCGGGCCAAGCTCGACGACGCCGCCACCGTGGGCCGCCAGCGGGCCCGCGACGCCCGCGCTGCGTGCGACCGGTGGGCGGCGACCCTCACCGACCTCGTCGGCCGGGTCACCGTGCTGGCGCTGCCCACCCTGCCCGGGCCGGTGCCCCGCCTCGACGCCGACGACGCGCCGTCGATCACCCTGACCGTGCCGGTGAACGCCGCCGGCCTGCCCGCCCTGGCGCTCCCGGTGCCGTGGGACGGGCCGGGGCCGTGCTCGCTGCAGCTGATCGCACCGCCGGGTGGCGACGAGCTGCTGTGCCGCGTCGGCGCCGCCGTCGAGGCCGCCCTCGACGCCACCGGCCGGCGACCCGGGCGGTAGGGTCGACCCTTCGGCCGCAGGGCCTCCGAAGCGTCGGGCGTGGCGCCGCCGTGCGGCGGTGCAGGAGGTGGGCCGGGGTGCACCCGGGGGTCTACGTGGGCATGGGCAGCGCCGGCGCGCTGCGCGCCGGCCCCGGTCGGGCGGTGCTGGTGCTCGGTCCGCCCCGGGCCGGCAAGACCACCGCCTTGGTGGTGCCCAACGTGCTCGGCGCCCCGGGGCCGGTCATCTGCACCTCCACCAAGCCCGACGTGCTCGCCGCCACGGCGGCGGCGCGCGCGGCGCGAGGCACCTGCTGGCTGTTCGACCCGACCGGGTCGACGGCCACCCCGCCCGGGGTGCGCCGGCTGCGATGGTCGCCGGTGGCCGCCGCCTCCGACTGGGACGACGCCCTCGTCGTCACCCGGGCCATGGCCCGCAGCGCCCGCCCGGCGGCCGGTGCCTCCGCCGACGCCGGCCACTGGCTGGAG
>DASTHS010000296.1:0-2962 GCA_035718085.1 Acidimicrobiales bacterium
GCCGGTGGCGTAGCGCAGCAGCGACGCCAGCCGCACGGCGGTCGACGCCTCGAGGGTGCCGTCGTAGCCGCCGGCGCGCAGCCCGGCGAGCCAGGGGGCGGCGGTGGACCGCAGCGCCGGGGCCACCCGCTCGAGCACGGCGGCGTCGACGGGCCGGCCGGCCAGCGACTCGACGACGGCGCGGGCGGCGCGCAGCGGCCGGGCGGAGGCGTCGATGGTGACGGCCGCCTCGTAGCCGAAGAGGTGGCCGACCATGGCGGCGCACACGAACGCCAGGGCCGGGTCGCAGCGGGGCACCTCGATGACTTCGAGGGCCGCGCTGAAGCGGGCGCCCTCGCCGGCGGCGGCGATGACCACCGGGGCCGCCTTGTGGGCCCGGTAGATGGCGACCTCCTTCGCGGCGTCGTCGGCGTTGGGCCCCGACAACCCCGAGGCGCACACCAGCACCAGCGGCTCGGTCGACAGGTCGATGTGCTTCTTGTCTTCGATGCTGTCGCAGGCGATGGCCTTGTAGCACAGCTCCGACAGCTTGATGCGCAGCTCGGCGGCCGCCACCCGGTCGGGGCCGCTGCCGACCATGGCCCAGTAGCGGCGCGACGGTGCCACCGAGGCCGCAGTGCGGGCGATCAGCGGCCGCTGCGCGAGCACGGCCTCCAGGGCGTCGGGTACGTCGCGCAGCGCCCGCAACCGCCGGTCGACCTCGGCGGGGTCGGCGACCCCCGCCGCCGACGCCAGGGCCGTGGCCAGGAGCCAGCCGGCGGCCACCTGGGCGTAGAACGCCTTGGTCGACGCCACGCTCATCTCCACGTCCCGGCCGTCGGAGGTGTAGACGACCCCGTGGGCCTTGGTGGTGAGGTCGCTGTTGCGCCGGTTGACCACGGCGACGACCGTCGCCCCCCGGCCGCGCACCAGGTCGACGGTGCGGTTGGTGTCGGTGGTCGTGCCCGACTGGCTGATGGCCACGACGAGGGCGTCGCCCATGTCGTCGTCGAGGGCGAAGCCCGACAGCTCGGTGGCCGGCAGGGCCCGCACCTCCAAGCCGGGCAGCAGGGCGCCGAGGGCGGCGGCGACGGCCTGGCCGGCGACCGCAGCGGTGCCTTGCCCGATGACCAGCACCCGGCGGGTGCGCCCGCTGCGCACGCCGTCGACCGCGGCGGGCGGCAGGGCGTCGGCGGCCAGGCGGGAGGTGAGCAGACCGTCGGCGCCGGTGACGACCCGGCCGCGCAGGGTCTTGCGGAACGACTGGGGTGCCTCGCTGACCTCCTTGAGGAGGAAGTGGGGGAAGCCGGCGCGGTCGATGTCGCGGGTGGTGATGCCGGCCGCCACCACGTCGCCGTCGCCGAGGGGCAGGGACGCCCCTGCGTAGCTGGCCAGGCGCACACCGTCGAGCGAGCCGGCGGCGGCCCGGTCGAGGGTGGCGACCATGCCTCGGGTGGCCTCCCCGTCCATGCGCAGGTAGCTCGACGTCTCCTCCACCAGCCCGTAGGCCTCGCTGGCGACGACGAACGCGTCGTCGGCCAGGCCGATGTTGAGCGACTGCCCCGACCCGCGCAGGGCAAGGTGCAGGCGGTCGGGCTCGTCGGCGCTCGAGACGGCGATGGCCACCGAGCCGTCGAAGCGGGCCACGGCGTCGGCGAAGGCGGCGTCCACGGTGGCGCCGACGGCGACGCGGCGCGCCACCATCGTCGGGATGACCTTGGCGTCGGTGGTGACCTCGGGGGGTACCGAGAGCCCCTCGCTGACGCGGAGGTCGGCGTAGTTGTCGACGTCACCGTTGAGGGCGGCGACCACGTAGGGGCCTTCGGCGCGGCCGACCTCGTCGGAGCTGAGCGGGTGGGCGTTGGCCTGCGAGATCACCCCGACGCTGGCCCAGCGGGTGTGCCCGACCACCGTGACCCGGGCGGCCGGCGCGGCGATGGCCTTCGCCAGCAGCGGGTCGGCGCGCACGGCGGCGCGCAGGGCGGCGACGTTGTCGCCGAGCTCGCCGATCTCGGCGGCGGTCTTGTAGACGAAGCCGAGCACCCCCGGTCGCACCCGCACCCCGAGGGAGGTGAACAGCGGGTCGCTCTGGCGGGCCCCCACCAACGCCTGCACGTCGGCGGCCTGCAGGTCGAGGCCGTGGTCGGCGACCAGCACGTGCACGCCGGCGGAGTCGCGGCCGCGCACCTCGAGGCGGTCGAGGCTGGCCAGGGCCACGTGCAGGGCCCACAGGGCCGAGAGCGCAGAGGGCGCCGGCTGGCCGCCGCCGGCCAGGTCGGCGACCGACCGGGCGGCGCCGAGGCGGTCGCGGCTGATCGCCCACCAGGCGTCCTTCAACGCGACCACGGCGGCGTTGCGGGCCTCGATGTCGGCGGGGTCGCCGACCGCACCGGCCGGCTCGACGCGGTCGAGGGAGCCCTCGAGCTCGACGATGGCATCCCCGAGGGCGGCGGTCGCGGCCTCGAGGTCGGGGGCGCCGCCGGAGAGCAGTGCCTCCAGGCCGGGCACGCCGCGCAGCGCCCGGTCGGCGGCGCCGGCCACCTCGGCGGCGGCCGCCAGGTCGGCAGCGGAGGCGCCAGCGTCGACGCGCGCCGCGACGTCGGCGAGCGTCGCGGCCAGGGCCCGAGCGTCGGGGGCGGGGCGCGTCGGACGGCGGGCGAGCACGGCCACGATGCCACACATGCGGCTGGAGGCTACCGGCCGGCCGCCGGGGCCCCCGGCGCTCAGGCCTCGGCGGTCGGGGCGGCGCCGGCGGCCGCGTTGGCGGCCGCTGCGCTGCGCCGCCGCCGCTTGGCCACGTACATCCGCTCGTCGGCGAGTGCCACCGCCCGTTCCAGGCCGGCGACCCCGACCGACGCCCACCCGATCGACGCCTCGATGCCACCGTCGGTGAGGGCGTCCCAGAGGGCGTTGACGCGGGGGCCGACGTCGGCGCTGGCCGCCCCGATCAGCAACCAGGCGAACTCGTCGCCGCCGAGGCGGG
>DASTHS010000297.1:0-2859 GCA_035718085.1 Acidimicrobiales bacterium
ACGAAGTCGGCGCCGGCGTGCAGCACGCGACGGACGACCTTGCGCACCTCGTCGACGGAGTCGGCCACCCCCGCCCGCAGCTCGGCGGGGACCACCGCGTCCACGTCGGGTGGCAGCCCGGTGATGTCGCCGCCGCCGCCCGAGCTGGTCACGTAGGCGCCGGCGACGAGCATCCTCGGACCCTCCACCCAGCCGGCGTCGATCGCCCGGCGGAGGGACACGTCGGCGAAGGCCCGGAAGGTGCCCACGTCCCGGACGGTCGTGAACCCGGCCGCCAGGGTGGCGCGGGCGTTGCGCACCCCGGAGAGCACCTCGTCGGCCGAGCTGCGGGTCAGCAACTCGGCGTAGCCGTGCCCCGAGTCGGGCTCGCCGATCAGGTGGGTGTGGCAGTCGATCAAGCCCGGTAGGACGGTGAGCGTCGGCAGGGCGTGCTCCACCGGCCCCTCGACCGGGGCGTCCGAGGCGGCGAGCACGGCGACGATCCGGTCGCCGTCGATGACGACCACCCGATCGGCCAGCAGGTCACCGGACACGACGTCGAGGAGGCGGTGGGGGCGGACGAGGTGGTAGCGGCTCATCGGTGGGGGTCGAGGGGTCGGCGCGTCGGGCCGGGTCAGGCCTTGGTCACGTCGTTGAGGAAGAACTGGGCGCCGGCCTGCGGGTTGATGCCGTGGACGTTCTTGGCGCTGGCGGCCAGGTAGTCGTAGAAGTAGGCGTAGACGATCGGCGTCTCGTCGAGCAGCAGTCGTTGGATCTGCCCGGCGAGCCTGCGCTGCGAGGAGAGGTCGGCGGCGGCGATGAACTCCTTCGACAGCCGGTCGTAGGTCGGGTTGTCGAAGCGGGCGGCGTTCCATGCGCCCTGGCCGGTCTTGGCGTTGATGGACTGCAGCGGGGCCTCGAGGAACAGGTTCGGCACGGGCCGAGCGCCGTAGTCGACGATGGACATCTCGCCGTCCAGCCAGTCGGACTTCCCGAACACCGCCTGGCCGTAGTACTTGGACTGCGACTCGATCGTGAGCTTGATGTCGACGCCGATCTGCGACGCGTACTGCTTGACGATCTGCGCGTAGCGGGGGATCTCCTGGAGCTGCTCGGTGACGAGGTTGGCGGAGAAACCCCGCCCGACGCCACCCCTGGCGAGCAGCTGCCTGGCCAGCTTCAGGTCCTGCTGCCGTTGGGGGACGCTGGTGTCGGTCTGGGGGAAGGACGGCGCGAACGGGCTGTCGTTGCCGACCTGTGCCTCACCGGAGAACAGGGCATGGACGATCGCCGGCCGGTTGAGGGTCAGGGCGATCGCCTGGCGCACGTACTTGTTGTCGAAAGGCGCCATGTCGTTGCGCATCGACAGCTCGCGGTGCGTGCTCGCCTTGATGGTGACGACGTTGTAGTTGCCGTTGAGCAGCTGCGGGCTCGTGGAGACCGTGAACTGGTCGACGCAGTCGATCGATCCGGCCTGCAGGGCGGCGGTCATCGGCGGTTCGTCCGGGTAGAAGGTCACCTCGAGCTTGGCGGGCTTGGCCTGCGCGCCCCAGTAGTGGGGGTTGCGGACGAAGTTGGCGCCGACCGTCTCGTTGAACGACTGCAGCATGAACGGGCCGGTGCCGATGAAGGTCTTCGGCCAGGTCGTGAAGTCGGTGCCGGCGGGCACGATGATGACGTTGTAGTTGGCGGTGGAGACCGCGGACGGGAAGGCGCCGTAGGGCACCTCGAGGTGGAACGCCACCGTCTCGGAGTCGACCTTCACCACGCCGTCGGGGACGAGGGTGCCGCCGAAGACCGACAGGGCGTTGCCGTTGTTCTTCGGGTCGCACTGGGCCTTCAGGCTGTACACGACGTCGTCGACGGTCATCGGCGAGCCGTTGGCGAACTTGACGCCCTGGCGGATCTTGAAGGTCCACACGGTGGCGTCGGCGTTGGGGCTCCAGCTCGTCGCCAGCGAGGGGTGGGGGTTGTTGTCGGCGTCGTAGTAGATGAGCATCTCGCCGGTCTGGTTCAACAGCTCCAAGCCGCCCTGGTCGTTGACCAGCAGCGGGTTGGGCGTCGCCGACGGCGCGATGAAGCCGGCCCGGATCGTCGCCCCGGCCTTGCCGGCACCGCTGGAGCTGCTCGTGCTCCCCGACGACGAGGTGCCCCCGGTGGACCCACCGGACGTCGAGGAGGAGCCGCAGGCGGCGACGATGCCGCCGAGCACCGGGAACGACAGGCCGACGAGCGCACCGCGGCGGAGGAAATCCCGGCGCGACAGGCGGCCGGCGACGAACTCGTCGATCACGTGCTCGGGAATGGGCCCCTGGTTGCGCCGGAGTCCGTCGAGTCGCTCATGGTCGGTGGCCATGGCTTTGGTGTCCCTCCTGTGGGTCGCTCTCGGAGCGGTGGTGGAATGCCCTTCGGGAGAGCCCGGCACGCCCGCCGTCGGCGCCACGCTCGATGCCGAGCGTGTGAGCCGCGAGCCGAGTGTCGGTGGCCCGGCGATGTCTCCCCCTCTGGTCGCCGTCGATCTCCCGATCAGGACGACTTGAGATATCATATCTCGAACGGCTGGGCGGCTGCAAGGTCCCGGGCGCCGACAGCGTTCCCGATCCGGCGCTGCTTGCGCCAGGGCCTGCGAGGAGCGAACGATGGATGAGCCGCCTGCCCACCGCGACGAGAGCCCGCCGCTGGCCGTGATGGTGACCGGGGCGGCCTCGGGCATCGGGCTCGCCACGGCGACCCGGTGCCACGAGCAGGGGTGGGCGGTGGGCCTCCTGGACCGGGACGAGGAGCGCCTCGGCGCCGCGCTGGCGACGCTGGGGGCGGCGGGCGCTGCGCCCGTGGCCGCCGAGGTGGCCGACGTCACCGACGCCGTCGGCGTGCAGGCGG
>DASTHS010000298.1:0-2976 GCA_035718085.1 Acidimicrobiales bacterium
GCGTGCGCCCGTCGAGGCCAGGGTGCGGTCGGCGGAGCCAGCGGACCACTCCGGGCCGGGGTCATCGACCACCGCGGTCTTGTTGCCGCGGGCCTCGACCGCCCTGTGTGCTGCGTGCAGCTGGACCGGTGGGAGTCCAAGCCCTAGCCCGCTGGATGGGCGACCAGCCACGGCATATGCTCTGACCTGCGAGGAGGGATGCGAGAGCGGCCGAATCGGACGGTCTCGAAAACCGTTGTGGGTCCTGCCCACCGTGGGTTCAAATCCCACTCCCTCCGCACGCACCGACGCCCCGCCGGAAGGCGGGGCGTCGTCGCGTCAGCGGGTGAAACAGCCGGTCAGTCGGACTTGCGGGCCTCGGCGGCGGCGTCGGCCAGGTGCTCGAGTCGGGCGGCCTCCTGGCGCTGGGCACGGGCCTCGGCCGAGGTCTCCGAGGCCTCCTTCAGCTCGGCACGCGCCGGGGCGGTGGCGGCCTTCTCCTTGGCCGTGACCTGCTTCTCGGCGGCGGTGCCCTTGGCCTTGGCCGACGCCCGGCGGGCGGCGGCCTCCCGGTCGGCGGCGGCCTTCTGCTCGGCGGCGGTGCGTCGCGCCTCGGCGGTCGCCTTCGCCGTGTCGGCGTCGGCCTTGCGGCGCGCCTCGGCGAGGCGGCTGGCCTCGGCCTCGGTGGCCTCCTGGCGGCGGCGCGCCGCCTCGGCCGCCTCCTGCTCGTGGCGCTGCTCACCCTGCTGACGAAGGCGGGTGGCGCTCGCCTCGAGGCGGGCGGCTTCCTCCAGGGCGTCGGTGCGCTCGAAGAGGGCGGCGGCGCGGGTGGCGGCGGCCCGGTCTCCGAGCACGTCACCGGCGGTGCGGTCGAGGGTGCCGAGGAAGCGCTCGAAGCCGATGCGGGCGGGGGCGTCGTCGGGGAGGAGCCGGGCGACGACCTGCTCTTCGACGGCCTGCAGGGGCAGGCGGAGGGCGGCGTACTGCAGGCGCAGCACGCGTTTGGGCACGTAGGCGACGGTGTCGGCGAGGGTCATGTCAGGCTCCTTGGGGGTTGGTGTCGGCGGGCACCCCGGCCTCGGCGGCCAGGGATTCAGCGCGATGGCGGGCCTCGGCGGCGGCCGCCTCGGTGCGGTCGGCGGCGGTGTCGGCCACCTGGCGGTGCTGGTCGGCGACCTTGGCCTCGGTGGCGGCGGCGGCCCGCTCACGGGCGGCGTCGTCCCGGGCGGCGTCGGCCTTGGCCTCCGCCTTGGTCTCGGCGACGCTGCGCTCGAGCGACGCCCGGGCGGCGGCGGCCTGGTCGGCGGCCTGGCGCTCGGCCTGTTGGCGGGCGGTGGCCGCGGCCTCCTCGCGATGGGTCTGGGCCTCGGCGGCGTGGCGCTCGGCCTCGGCCCGCCCGTGCTCTTCGGCGACCCGTTGGGCCGCCTCGGCGGCCTCGGCCTGGGCGGCCTGGGCCTTGGTGTCGGCCTGGCGGCGGGCCTGGGCGCCGTCGTGCTGGGCGCGGCCCTCGGTGACGAGGTCGTCGTTGCCGGTCACGGCACCGGCGATTTCCTTCGCCTTGCCGGTGATGGAGTCGACGAAGCCCTTGCGGGCGTCGGCTGCGGTGTCGTTGGTCATGGTTGCTCCGTCTCGGTCGGGGGGGTACCTCGGGGGCCCCACAGCCATACCGTCCACGGGCCAGGCGCAAACTTCTGCAAGCACTTTGCGAGATGGGTAGAGCACCGGCATGGCAGACCCCGACGACGGCGACCTGGTCGAGCAGCAGGGCGTCGACGCCGGCGGCCCGATCGACGCTGGCCCCGACCCGACCAAAACGCGGACGCCGGGCGGCGACAGGCCGGCCGGCGCTCCCAACCACGCCGGCGCCCTGGTCGAGCCCGACGGGACTGCTCAAGGGGGCCTGCTCAGCGAGAGGGACCAGCACACCGGGGGGCCGGGCCAGGAGCTGGCGGCCGGCGAGGGCTGACCGCAGGCACGACCGGAGCGGAGGTGTGCGTGGTTGGTGCTGTATAGCTGCACCAACCCCGCACACCCCGCCGCTCGCGCCGGCCCGTGGGGTGTTGCCGGCGAGGCCGCGGCGTTCAGGCGGCCAGCGACCGCCTGCGCCCGGAGGCCGGGCTCAGCACCGACCGGTCGGCGTGCCAGGCGCCGACGGCGACCGACGCCAGCCGGCACTCGAGGGCGGCGAGGGCCCGGGCGCCGAAGATCACCTCGCCGGCGCAGCCCGGGTCGTCGGCCAGGAGGGCGGGCAGCAGGCGCTCTCGCACGATCCGGTCGTGGGCCGGGTCGGCGGCGGCCCGCAGGGCGAACCAGCCGCCCGGGAGCCCGAGCCGCTCGGCCCAGGCGGCCAGGCGCCCCGACGCCAGCGCCCCGGCGGCGGTGCGGGCCGCCAGGTGCCCGCAGAGGGCGAAGCGCAACCGCCGCTCGACGCCGAGCAGCCACGGGAGGTTGACGGCGGCGAGCGCCTCGGCGGGCACGGCGGCGAGGTCGAGCGTCGCCGGGTCGACACCCACTGCGGCCGCCGAGGCGGCGAAGGCGTCGGCCCTGGCCACCCGGGCCGAGCCATCGCCGAGGTCGTCGAAGGTGACGCTGAGCAGGGCGGCCTTGGCCGCCCCGCCGAGGCGGGGCACCCCGAGGGTGTGGGGGTCCGGCGGTCGCAGCTCGCCCGCAGCGCGTAGGGCCAGGTAGTCGCGGGCCTCGGGCCGGTCGCCGTGGCCGGCGAGCCACACCGGGAGCGACGACGCGTCCCAGCCGGCGGCGGCCACCTCGCCGGCGACGGCGTCGGCGTCCCAGCCGCCGGCACCGGATGCCTTGGGAACGAGGGCACGGAGGGCGGCCTCGAAGGCGCCCGACAGCACGTTCCGAAACCCGACCAGCACGGGGTCGTGCTCGTCGAGCTCGACGCCGTCGAAGCCCCGGCACGCCAGCTCGTGGCAGCACCACAGCGCCACCTGGAGGTCGCTCGACCGGAGGGGGTCGCCGGCGGGCAACGGCGGC
>DASTHS010000299.1:0-19857 GCA_035718085.1 Acidimicrobiales bacterium
GCCGGCGCGCACGTAGGAGGCCGCGGCCCGCCCCAAGGTCGCTGCCGGACGCGATCTCGCGCCGCAGGAGGTCACCGCTGGCGATGTGGGTGACGCCGTAGCGGGCGGCGAGGCGGGTGGCCTGGGTGCCCTTGCCCGCCCCGGGCGGGGCGAGCAGCAGGAGCCTCACGGCGCGACGCGACTGGGCGCAGGCATGGCGGGCGAAGCTACTCGCGCCCAGCCAGGTCTGCGAGGACCGCCTCCGCCGCCCGCCGGCCCGACAGCAGGGCGCCCTGCACCGACGGGCTGTCCCGGTGGTCGCCGCAGACGTAGACGCCCGACGGGGTGCGCACCGGCCGCCGGGGCTCGGCGGCGAAGGTGCCGGGCGGGGCGAGGGGCTGACCGTGGGCGATGCGGTCGATCCGCAAGGTCTCCCAGTCGGCGACGCCGCCGAACCAGTCGTCGACCTGGGCGCGCGCCGCGGCGTCGAGGGCGGCGTCGTCGGCGGCGAGGGCGGCGGGGTCGACGACGCTGGCCACGACCAGGCCGCGGCCCGGCGGGGCCGCGGCCGGGTTGACGTCGCTCATCACCGCCAGGTTGTTCACCGGGCCCGACCGCTCGCCGTCGAGCACGATGGTGCGCCCCGCCACCGGGTCCGCCCCCCGCAGCCGTGGCCCGGCCGGCGTGGCGTACCAGAGGGCCCCGACGGGCTTGGAGCCCGGGTCGGGCACCCCCGCGACCAGCCGGGAGGCCGCCGGCCCCTCGACGGCCACCACCACCGCCGACGCCGCCACCTCGTCGCCGTCGGCGAGCACGGCGCCCCCCGGGTGCACCGACGAGACGGCTGCGCCGAGGGAGACGGTGCCGTCGGGGAGGTCGGCGGCCAGCAGGGCCGGCAGGTCACCGATGCCGCCCGCGGGCGTCGCCGTCGGCGCGCCGCCGAGGGTGCGCAGCACGAAGCGGGTGAGGCTGGCGGAGGTGGCGAGGTCGGGGTCGAGCAGGATCCCGGAGAGCAGGGGGCCGAGGGTGGTGCCGACCATGGCCGGCGTGAACCCCTGCGCCGCCAGCCAGGCGGCCGTCGACGTGTCGGGCCCGCTCACCGGCCCGTCGGTCGGCCACCGGCGGCCGGTGACGGCGAGTCGGGCGAGGCGCAGCTTGTCGGCCAGCGTGCCCACCGGGGCCACCAGGGCGGCCGGGGCGTCGAGGGGGCGGCTGCGGGGGTCGACGAGGCTGTGCCACCGTCCGCCGTGGCGCACCGTGGCGCCCGGCACGAACGGGCGGAGGCGGAGGCGGCGCAGGTCGACCTGGGCCCGCAGCTCGGGGTAGCCGGTCAACAGCACCTGGAAGCCGCGGTCGAGGGTGAACCCACCGACCCGGTCGGAGCGGACCCGGCCTCCGACGCCGTCGGCTGCCTCGAGCAGCCGCACGGGCCGGCCGGCGGCGACCAGCCGTCGGGCGCAGGCCAGGCCGGCGAGGCCGGCGCCGACGACGACCACCGGGGCCCCGGCGCCGGCCGGGGCCGGGCCGCCGGGCGGCGACGCCGGGCGGGGCGCGGTCGCCCGCGCCGCCCCCGTCATCGGGACGCGGCGCACCGACAGCCGTCGCCGGCCGGGGTCGGAGGTCTCAGCGGACATGCAGGGCGCCTCCCTCGGCGATGCCGTCGCGGTAGCGGGCGTAGCGGTCCGCGGTGCTGGCCACCCACGCCGGGTCGGGGTCGACCGGGTCGCTGTGGCGGGCCCATGCGCCTGCCCCCTCGACGCCGCCCTCGACGCCGGCGCCCATCCGGGCCAGCCACGCCGCCCCCAGCGCCGCACCCTCGGGCACGGCCACCGGGACCACCGGGCGGCCGAGCACGTCGGCGATGGCCTGGACCCAGCCCCGGTCACGCACCCCCCCACCGGTCAGCACCACCCGGTCGGGCACCCCTCCGGCGGCCTCGAGCACGTGGCGGACGACGAAGCCGCTGGCTTCCCGGGACGCCCGGCGCAACTCGGCCGGCCCGGCCCGCAGGTCGAGGCCGCCGAGGGCACCGCGCCGCCCCGGGTCGTGCAGGGGCACCCGCTCGCCGCGCACGTGGGGCCACCACACCGGCACCGCCGTCTGGTCGGCGCATCCGCCGGCCGGCGCGAGGAGCCGGTCGGCCCAGGAGGTGAAGAGGCCCCCGGCGTTGCTCGGCCCGCCGACGACCCACCCGGCGCGCAGGTGCGGGAGGGTCCACAAGCCGGGCACCCTGGTCGGCTCGGCGGAGTTGACCCAGGTGACGAGGGTCGAGCCGAGCACCACCAGGGCGTCACCGGGCCCGTCGGCGCCGGCGACGAGCTGCTCGCAGAGGGCGTCGACCCCGCCGGCGGCGAGCACGGGGCCGTCCCCGGCGACGGCGCCGATGGCCTCGCCGAAGAAGCGCACCTCGGGGAGCGTGCCGGGGCGGGCGCCTGCGGCGGCGACCGCCGCCGCGCTCCAACCGGCGCCGTCGAAGAGCGGCCCGAACGCGCAGGCGGTGGCGTAGTCGACGGCGGCCGGACCGCCGAGGGCCCGGTTGGCGGCGGCCTGGGCCGGCCAGTAGGCGGCCGCCCCCGGGGCGGCGGCCGCGGCCCAGGCCAGCAGGGCGGCGCCCTCACCCGACTCGGTCGGGTCGGCACCGGGCGGCCCGGCGCGACCCCGGTCGTCGTCGTAGAGCACCCCGGGCAGCACCGGGGTGCCGTCGGCGTCGACGGCGGTCATCGAGGGTGCCAGCGCGGCGACGGCGACCGCGACGGGGCGGGCGCCGGCCACCTCGTCGAGGGCCCGCCGGGCCCCCTCGCCCCACGATCGGGCGTCGTGCTCCAGTCGACCGGCGGCAGGGACCACGAGGCGGTGGGCCACCCGGGCCCGGGCCACCACGGTGCCGTCGGGGGCCACGGCGACCGCCTTGACCGCGGTGGTGCCGATGTCGATCCCCGCCGTGACGGCGCCGACTTGTCGCACGCTGGGCACGCCGGGCCAGTATGGCCGGGTGACGCCCCCGAGCCCCAACCGGCCTGCCGCCCTCGTCACCGCCCCCCTCGGCCGCTCGGGCCTGGCCCGCCTCTCCGAGGTCGTCGAGGTCGTGCACGAGCCGTGGATCGACGGCACCGCCCTGCGGATGCTCGACGACGCTGCCCTCGCCGCGCGCGTCGACGCCGGCGGCTTCCGGGTGGTGGTGGTCGAGGGCGACGTCGTGGGCGCCGAGACGCTGTCGCGGCCGCTGCTGGCGGTCGGGGCGGTGCGCGGCGACCCGACCAACGTCGACCTCGCAGCCGCCACCGCCGCCGGCGTGCCGGTGCTGCACACCCCCGGACGCAACGCCGACGCCGTGGCCGAGCACACCCTCGGGCTGCTGCTCGCCGTGCTGCGCCACACCGTCGACGCCGACCACGAGGTGCGCGCCGGCGAGGTCTGGCGCGACGGCACCATCCCCTACCAGCGCCACCGGGGCGGTGAGCTCGCCGGCCGCACCGCTGCGGTGCTGGGCCTCGGTGCGGTGGGCCAGGCCGTCGCCTGGCGGCTGCA
Organism: Acidimicrobiales bacterium; assembly: GCA_035718085.1. Lineage (GTDB taxonomy): Bacteria > Actinomycetota > Acidimicrobiia > Acidimicrobiales > Palsa-688 > DASTHS01. The sequence goes on from DASTHS010000299.1 coordinate 3,508, forward strand.
GGCCCTGGGGGTGACGGTGCGGGCCTACGACCCGCTGCGCCCCGACGCCAGCCACGACCTGGCGGCGACGCTCGCCGGGGCCGACATCTGCACCATCCACGCGGCGCGAGGTGCCGTGGCCGGCCACCTCGTCGGTGCCGCGGAGCTGGCGATGCTGGCCCGCGGCGCCGTGGTGTGCAACACAGCGCGCGGCGCGCTGCTCGACACCGAGGCCCTCGTCGATGCCCTCCGTGCGGGCCACCTGGCCGGGGCCGGCATCGACCACGTCGAGGGCGAGGCCCCGCCCCCCGACCATCCGCTCCTGTCGCTGCCCGGGGTCGTCGTCACCCCCCACATCGGCGGCGCCACCGTGGAGACCGAAGGCCGCGGCGCGGCGATGGTCGCCGACGACCTCGGGCGCCTGCTGTCGGGCCGGTCCCCCCAGCACTGCGCCAACCCGGCGGTGCTCGACGCCACCGAGGTGCGGGCATGAGCGACACTGCCGACGCCGTCCTGGCCACGGCCAAGGCCATGGCCGCCCGCGGCCTGGTCGAGGGCACCGCCGGCAACATCTCGGCCCGCCAACCCGACGGCAAGGTGGTCGCCACCCCGTCGTCGGTCGACTACGCCGACATGGTGCTCGACGACCTGGTCACCGTGGCCCCCGACGGCACCGTGCTCCACGCCGCCGCCGGCCGGTCGCCCACCTCCGAGCTGCACCTGCACCTGGCCTGCTACGAGGCGTTCGCCGACATCTCGTCGGTGATCCACTCCCACCCGGTGTGGGCGACGATGTTCGCGGCCGCCCACCAGCCGGTGCCGGTGTGCGTCGACGAGTTCGCCACCTACGTCGGCGGCGAGGTGCGCTGCGCCCGCTACGCCCCGTCGGGGTCGGCCGACCTCGGGGCGGCGGCGGTCGAGGCCCTCCAGGGGCGGGGGGCGGCGCTGCTCGCCAACCACGGCATGGTGGCGGTGGGGCCGTCGCCCGCCAAGGCGCTGCACATCGTGGCGCTCGTCGAGCGCACCGCCCAGATCGCCTGGGGCGCCCGTCTGCTCGGCGGCCATGTGCCCGTGCCCCCGGAGGTCGTCGCCGACTTCGCCGGGGTCTACGGCCTGCTGCGCACGCTGCCCTGACCCGGCCGCAGCGGCCCCCGCCGGCCGCCGGGGACGGTCAGCGGCGCCAGGGCTGCTGGTGCTCGACCGGCTCGGGCACCGGCTCGGCCGGGGTGCTGCGGGTCCAGTACTCGACGTCGCGGGCCGCCTTGGTGCCGCCCCGGCCGAAGAAGGTCGGCAGCGCCGGGGTGCGCCACAGCGCCCGCCGGGCGGCGCGCCGCCGCTCCTCGAAGGCCCGCTGCCCGGGCGTCGCCGTGTGGCCCAGCCACCACCAGCCGGCCACGCAGGCCGCGCACACGCCGGCGAGCACCACGAGCACCACGGCGCGACCCTACCGGCGGCCGAGGGGCTCGCCGGGTTCGGGCAGCTGCGCCTTCACCACCTTGCCGGTGGCGTTGCGGGGCAGCGCGTCGACGACGCGGATGCGCCGCGGCGCCTTGAAGTCGGCCAGCCGGCCGGCCGCCCAACGGGCCACTTCGAGCGGCTCGACGTCGCGGCCGGCCACCGGCACCACCCACGCGGCGACGTCCTCGCCGAGCACCGGGTGGGGGACCCCGGCCACGGCGACCTCGGCGACGTCGGGGTGCTCGAGGAGCACCGCCTCGACGTCGGCGGCGTGCACGTTGGTGCCCCCGCGGATGATGACGTCCTTCGAGCGCCCGACGATGTAGACGTAACCGTCGTCGTCGATTCGGGCCAGGTCGCCGGTGTGGAGGCCGTCGGCCGCCCACGTGGCCGCCGTGGCCTCCGGGTCCCGCCAGTATTCGCGGGGGCGCCCCGGTACGGCGATGACCAGCTCGCCCACCTCCCCCGGCGGCAGGGTGGTGCCGTCGTCGCCGACCACCGTCATCGTCGCCGGCGGCAGGGGGCGGCCCACCGACCCCAGGCGGCGCTCGGCCTGCTCCTTCTCCAAGATGGTGTAGGCGACGCCGGCCTCGGTCATCCCGTAGGCGTTGGAGACCGACGCCCCGGGCATCGCCTCCTGCAGGCGCCGCCACGTCGCGGGCGCCAGGGGGGCCGACCCGACGGCGGCGAGGGCCACGCTCGACAGGTCGGCGTCCGCCAGCCGGGGCTCGGCCAGCAGCAGCTCCGCCATCGCCGGCACCAGGAACACCATCGTCGGCCGCTCCCGCTCGACGGCGTCGAGCCAGCGCACGGCGTCGAAGCGGGGCAGGTAGAGGCTGACCATCCCGAGCTTCATGGGGGTGTAGATGGCGGTGACGCCGGCGAAGGTGAACAGCGGCGACGCGCTGAGCCAGCCGTCGCCGCTCCAGGCCGGCAGCCCGGTGGGCAGCGGCGACGCGTTCGAGTGGCGCACGACGACACCCTTCGGGGCGCCGGTGGTGCCAGAGGTGTAGAGGATGTCGGCGGGGGCGTCGTCGTCGACCGCCACCCCTTCGCGCGCGGCGCCGTCGACCTGCAGCACCTCCCATCCGAGGGCACCGGCCACCGGCTCGGTCGCCACCACCGCCACGTCGCCCCCAGCCCCGACCGCGGCGAGCGCGCCGGGCGCGGTGTCGCCTCCGGTCAGCACCACCGACGCACCGGCGTGGGCGACCACCCGGGCCAACTCCGGGGTCGCCAGGCGGGTGTTGAGGGGCACGGCCACGGCCCCGGCGAGGTGCACACCGGCATAGGCCGCCACCCACCGGCAGGCGTCGGTGACCGGGAGGTGGAGGGCAACGCGGTCGCCCGGTCCGACGCCCAGGCGGCCGAGGCCGGCGGCCACCGAGGCGGCTTCGTCGGCCCACTGGGCGAAGGTGAGGCGCGCTCCGGAAGCGAGGTCGACGAAGCCCACACGGTCGCCGTGGTGCGCGGCCATGAGCAGCAGCTGGTCGACGGTGCGGGGCACGGCACCGTCATGCTACGGGCGGGGTCAGGCCACCCGGGCGGCGGCCCCCTCGGGCGCAGCCTGGTGGCCGCCCGACCTGCCGGCCGCCTCGGTGAGCGCCTCGTGGCAGGTGTCGCACGTGGCGTCGAGCGCCCACGTCGGGCGGCGGCACGCCCAGCACGCCACCGGGACCTCCCGCCGGTCGCCGAGCGCGGTCACGTAGCGGGGGTCACGGTCGGTGAGGTCGAGCACCCTGCGGGCGAGCTGATCCCCCGTGGCGGCAGCCATGGCCGGAGGATAATCCCACGCGTGTGGTTCGCTGCGGATGCCCGGACCGGGTAGGGCGACGGCCATGCGCACCACCGTGATCGGCCTCGGCTCGATGGGCACCGCTGCCGCAGGGCGTCTGCTCGACCGGGGCCACGACGTCACCGTCTGGAACCGTTCGCCCGGCAAGGCCGACGCCCTCGCCCGGAGGGGCGCCACCGTGGCCGCCGACCCGGCGGCGGCCGTCGCCGACGCCGAGGTGGTGCTGGTGGTGCTGACCGACGACGACGCCGTCGCGTCGGTGCTGCTCGGCGACGGCGGTGCCGCCGCCGCGCTGGCCCCGTCGGCGGTCCTGGCCGACGTGTCGACCGTGTCCCCCGCCCTGGCCCGACGGCTGGCCGACGAGGGCCCCGCCGGGCGGGTGCTCGACTCGCCGGTGCTCGGGGCCCCGGCCGCCCTGGCCGCCGGCAAGGGCCGCTTCCTCGTCGGCGGCCCCGAGGCGGCGCTCGCCACCGCACAGCCGGTGCTCGACGACCTGGGCGCAGCCACCACCCACTGCGGGCCGGCCGGCGCCGGTGCGGTGATGAAGCTGGTCGCCAACCTGATGCTCGTCGCCGGCGTGGCCGCCATGGCCGAGGGCGTCGCCATCGCCCGGGGCCACGGCCTCGGTGACGACCTGCTCCGCCAGCTGCTCCCCGACCTCCCCGTCACCGCTCCCGCCTCGGCCATGCGCCTCGACCCGGTGCTCGACCCCGCCCACCCGGGGTGGTTCGGCCCCGCCCTGGCCCGCAAGGACGTGCGCCTGGCCGCCGCCCTGGCCGGCGACGCCGGCCTCGACCCGGCGGTGGCCCCGGCACTCGACCGCCTGCTGGGCGCCACCATGGAGGCGGGCGAGTGGCCCGACTTCTCCGCGGTGATCGAGGGCCTGCGGCGCAGGTGAGCCTGAGTCCCTGAAGCAGGCGGCAGCGCCGTCGGCGCACGTCGTGCAATCGATTGCGCTACCGTGGGTGGGACCACGCTGCACGGATCCCAGGGGGGACACATGAAGGTCGACGCCGCTGCCGCCGGCATGGACGAGGGCCGCCTGGCCCGCATCGACGAGCACCTGCGACGCAACTACCTGGAGCAGGGGAAGCTCGCCGGCTGCTCGGTGGCGGTGGTGCGCCACGGCGAGGTGGCCCACGCCTCCTACCTGGGGCTCGCCGACCGAGAGCGCGACGTCGCGGTCGACGAGGGGACGATCTGGCGGATCTACTCGATGACCAAGCCGATCACCGGCGTGGCGCTCATGACCCTCTACGAGCAGGGCTACTTCCAGCTCTCCGACCCCGTCTCCCGCTTCATCCCCTCTTGGAAGCGGCAGAAGGTGGCGGTCCGGGGGAGCGACGGCACCGTCGAGCTCGTCGAGCCGGACCGGCCCGTGTCGGTGCGCGACGTGATGATGCACATGTCGGGCATCGGCTACGGCACCGCCAACGCCGACCTCGACCTGGGCAACCCGGCCGACCGTGGCAGCGCGCCGGTGATCCGCCACGACGCCTCGCTCGAGGCCATGGCCGAGCGGCTCGCCGACGAGCCGCTGCGCTTCCAGCCCGGCACCCACTGGCTCTACTCCCTCGGCACCGACGTGTGCAGCCGGCTGGTGGAGGTCATCTCCGGCCAGCCCTTCGACGAGTACCTGCGCCGGGTGGTCTTCGAGCCGCTCGGCATGGTCGACACCGGCTTCTCCGTCGACGACGACCGGGTCGGTCGCCTGGCCGCCAACTACGGGCGGAACAGCCGCCGGGAGCTGGTCTGCATCGACGACCCGCAGACGAGCAGCTACCGGCGCCCCCCCAGCTTCCTCTCCGGCGGCGGCGGGCTGGTGTCGACGCTGCCCGACTACGTGCGCTTCGCCTCGATGCTGGCCAACGGCGGCGAGCTCGACGGTCGGCGGGTGCTCGGGCGCAAGACCGTGGAGCTGATGACCCTCAACCACATCCCCGGCGGCCGCGGCATGGCCGACGTGGCGCTGCCCGGCAGCTACGGGGAGGTGGGCTTCGACGGCATGGGGTTCGGTCTGACGATGGCGGTGTCGCTCGGCCAGGCCCAGGCGCAGGTCATCGGGTCGCCGGGCGAGTTCATGTGGGGCGGCGCGGCGTCGACCACCTTCTGGGTCGACCCGGCCGAAGACCTCGCCGTGGTCTTCATGGTGCAGTTCATGCCGTCGGGCACGTTCAACTTCCGGGGCCAGCTGAAGACCCTGGTGTACCCGGCCATCGTCGACTGACGCCGGCGCGGGCGCCCATCGGCCAGCATGGAGGGGTGGCGGCTTCCGGGTTCGGTTCACTGCGGCACCTGGCCAGCCGCTTCGTGGGGGCCCTCTCGCCCGCCGGGCCGGCGGCGGCCGACGAGCGGTGGGCCCTCGAGCAGCTGCTCGACGGCGAGCGGCAGCTGTGGCGGCAGATGTCGGGGCCCGACCGCCGCCACGCCGTCGGGGTGGCGCGCGACGCCATCGGCCGGCTCGGCCCCGACGCCCCGGCGCGCCCGGTGGTCGCGGCCGCCCTGCTCCACGACGTCGGCAAGGTCGACAGCCGCCTGGGCACCTTCGCCCGGGTGGGGGTGACCGTCGCCGCCCTGGCCGTCGGCCGCGACCGCCTGCTGTCGCGCACGGGTGACGCCGCCAGCGCCGGCAGCCGCAGCCCCCGCCGCCGGGCGGGCGCCTACCTGGTGCACGATCGCATCGGCGCCGAGCTGCTCGACGCGGCGGGCGCCGACCCGCTGACCGTCGCGTGGGCCCGTGAGCACCACCTGCCGGCGGAGCGCTGGACGCTCGACCACCGGGTGGCGGAGGCGTTGAAGGCGGCCGACGGCGACTGACGCCGGGCCGCCGCGCGTCAGGGGCGCAGCTCCTTCTTCAAGATCTTGCCGGTCGGCCCCTTCGGCAGGCTGTCGATCACCCGCACGTCACGGGGGTACTTGTAGGCGGCGAGGCGCTCCTTGGCCCACGCCCCCACCTGGTCGGGGTCGATCGACGCCCCGGCACGGGGGACCAGGAACGCCACCACCTCCTCGCCGAGCCGTTCGTCCGGCTTGCCCACGACCGCCGCCTCGGCGACGTCGGGATGGGTGAAGAGCACCTCCTCGATCTCCCGGGGGTAGACGTTGTAGCCGCCGCGGATGATGAGGTCCTTCTTGCGGTCGACGATGAAGAGGTAGCCGTCGTCGTCGGCGTAGGCGAGGTCGCCGGTGTGGAACCAGCCGCCCCGCATCACCTCGGCGGTGGCGTCGGGGCGACCCAGGTAGCCCTTCATGACGTTGTGGCCGCGGATGACGATCTCGCCGACGTTGTCGAGCCCGGCGGGCAGCGGGCGGTCGTCGTCGTCGACGACGCGGACCTCGACCCCCCAGATCGGCTTGCCGATCGACAGCACCCGCCGCTGCTCGGCGCTGATGTTGAACGTGGTCGTGCTCGCCGTCTCCGACAGGCCGTAGCCCTCGAGCACCACCACCCCGGGGAAGCGCTCCTCGAAGCGGCGGATCACCTCACCGGGGATCGCCGCCCCACCCGACACGCCCACCCGGAGCGACGACAGGTCGCGGCCGGTGAGGTCGGCCTGCAGCAGGGCGAAGTACATCGTCGGCACGCCCGAGAAGATCGTCACCCGGTGCCGTTCGATGGCGTCGAGCACCGCCTCGGGCTCGAAGCGGGGCACGAGCACGAGCGTCCCGCCGAAGCGCACGGTGATGTTGAGCACGCTCGAGAGGCCGAAGACGTGGAACAGCGGGAGCACCGCCATGCCGATGTCGTCGTCGCGGAAGCCGAACAGCTCGCCGGCCACGGTGCAGTTCATGTACAGCTGGAAGTGGGTGAGCTCCGCGCCCTTGGGGGTGCCGGTGGTGCCGCTGGTGTAGATCACCACGGCGGTGTCGTCGGCGGCGGTGGGCTCGATCTCCCCGGTGTCGGCAGCCCCGAGCAGCTCCACGGCCGGGCGGGCGCCCTCGGGCAGCGCAGCGTCGCTGCCGGGCAGGGCCACGACGAAGGTGGTCACCCCCAGCCTGGCGCTGGCAGCCGCCGCCTCGGCGGCGAACAGCTCGTGGGTGACGAGCACCTTGGCCTGCGAGTCGCCGAGGTGGAACTCGACCTCCGGTGCCTTGAGCAGCGGGTTGAGGGGCACCACCACCAGCCCGGCCTTGAGCGCCCCGTAGTAGCCGAAGAGGAACTCGGGCACGTTGGGCAGCTGCAGGGCGATGCGGTCGCCCCTGGTGAGGCCGAGCGCCTGCAGCGACGCAGCCACCCGCCCCGAGAGCTCGTCGACCTGCGCGTAGCTCAGCGTGACGCCCTCGACGTGGCAGAACGCCTTGTCGGGGTGCGACCGGCGCGACTCGCGGAGGGTGGTGGCCAGGTTGAAGCTCACCGGCCCTGCCTACCCCATGGCGGGTGGCGGCGGCCACGCCGATGGGGTCGCCTGAGAATTCGCCAAAAGATTGCCCTCGAACCTCGCCGGCGTCGCCTCGCGGCCTACCCTCGCCAGGTGATCGAAGCCCGCGGATTGACCAAGCGCTACGGCGACAAGCTGGCGGTCGACGGCCTCGACTTCACCGTGCACCCCGGCGTGGTCACCGGGTTCCTCGGCCCGAACGGGTCGGGCAAGTCGACCACGATGCGCCTCATCCTCGGCCTCGACGCCCCCACGGCCGGCACGGTGACCGTCGACGGCCGCAGCTACGCCGAGCACCCGGCGCCCCTCGGTGACGTCGGCGCCCTCCTCGAGGCCCGGTCGATCCACACCGGCCGCAGCGCCCGCAACCACCTCCTGGCCCTGGCCGCGACCCACGGCATCGGCGCCCGCCGGGTCGACGAGCTGATCGACCTCGTCGGCCTCGGCGACGTCGCCGGCAAGCGGGTCGGCGGCTTCTTGCTCGGCATGGGCCAGCGCCTCGGCATCGCCGCTGCGCTGCTCGGTGACCCCTCCACGATCATCCTCGACGAGCCGGTGAACGGCCTCGACCCCGAGGGTGTCCGGTGGGTGCGCACGCTGCTGCGCGACCTGGCCGCCGAGGGGCGCACCGTGTTCCTCTCCAGCCACCTCATGGCGGAGATGGCCCAGACCGCCCACCACGTGATCGTCGTCGGCCGGGGCCGCCTGATCGCCGACGTCGAGACCGCCGAGCTGCTCGCCAGCGCCTCGAGCACCGTGGTGGTGCGCTCGCCGGACGCCGACGCCCTGGCCGCCGCCCTCGCCGGTCCCGACGTGAGCGTGGCCCCCGGCGAGCAGGCCGGCGTGCTCCATGTGCGTGGCGTCGCCCCCGAAGAGGTCGGCGAGACCGCCCGTCGGCACGGCCTCGCCCTCTACGAGCTGCGCGTCGACCAGGCCTCGCTCGAGGACGTCTTCATGGCCCTCACCTCCGACTCGGTCGAGTACCGGGCCGCCACCCTCGACGGGAGCCCCGCATGAGCACCGCCACCTCCGCCACCTCGAGCGCTCCGGCCGACCAGGGGGGCCGTCGACGCAGCGTGCAGGTGCGGCCGGTCACCACGCTCACCGCCACCCGAGCCGAGTGGGTCAAGTTCCGCAGCCTGCGCTCGTCGTGGCTGGTGACCGGGCTGACGACCGTCGGGGTCATCGGCATCGCCGCGTTGATCGCCCACTTCACCAACACCCACTTCGCCACCATGCACCCCCAGGAGCGGGCGCACTTCAACCCGGTCACGACCGTGCTCAACGGCGTCAACTTCGCCCAGCTCACCCTCGGCATCCTCGGCGTGCTGTTCGTGACCGGCGAATACGGCACCGGCATGATCCGCGCCACCCTCGCCGCGGTGCCTCGCCGGCTGCCGGTGCTGGCCGGCAAGGTGGCCGTCGTCGGGGCCATCGCCCTCGTCGCCAGCATCGTCGCCACCGTGGTGTCGTTCCTCGTCGGCGAGCAGCTGCTCGGCAGCCACAGCGTCGGCTGGGGCTACCCGGGGGCCACCCGCGCAGTCCTCGGCGCCGCCCTCTACCTCACCGTGGTCAGCCTCCTCGGCGTGGCCCTCGGCTTCATCGTGCGGTCGACCGCCGGCGGCATCGGCGCCCTCTTCGGGCTGCTGCTGATCCTGCCCGTGATCTTCGAGGCGCTCCCCTCGTCGTGGAACGCCACCGTGGGCCCCTACCTGCCCTCCAACGCCGGCGGCGCCCTCTGGCAGCTGTCCCCCGACCACGCCCTGCTCTCACCGTGGGCCGGCTTCGGCATATTCTGCGCGTGGACCGCGGCCGCCCTCGTCGTGGCTGGACTACTCCTCAGACGACGGGACGCCTGACGTGATGATCGCCCTCCTCGACCCCACCAACCTCGTCAAGTCGGCGGGGTACGCAGCCATCTTCATCCTCTCGGTGCTGCAGTCGTGCTGCGTGCCGACCTCCTCGGAGCTGACGATGGGCTACGCCGGCGTGCTCGCCGGCGAAGGCCAGCTCAGCCTGCCGGGCGCCATCCTCGCCGGCGCCGCCGGGGAGACCGTGGGCGCGTACATCGCCTGGGCCATCGGCCGCTTCGGTGGTCGACCCTTCGTCGACCGCTTCGGGCGCTACGTGCTGCTCTCCGCACGCGACCTCGACCGGGCGGAGGCCTTCTTCACCCGCCGCGGCACCTGGGGTGTGCTGGTCAGCCGCCTCCTGCCGGTGATCCGCAACTTCGTGGCCGTGCCGGCCGGCGTCGCCGAGGTGCCGCTAGTGCGCTTCGGGGTGCTCACCGCGATCGGCAGCCTCATCTGGGACGGCGCCATGGCCGTCATCGGCTACGAGGTGTCCGGTAGCTGGCGCCAGGTCATGAAGGGCTTCTCCGACGCCGGCTACCTGCTCGGGGCCATCGTCGTCATGCTGCTCGCCGTGGCCGTGTGGCACCGCTACCGCTCGTTCAAGGCGCACGAGGCCGCCGACCTGGCGCAGCCGACGGCCGATGCCGCAGCAGGCAAGCCGGTCGTCGCCGACGAGGCTCCTCGCGGCTTCTAGGCGGGTCGTCGTGACGCCCATCGCCGCCAGGGCGGCGGCGACCTCCGGTGCCCCACGTGGATAGGGACGCCCTGGCGGCAGCCGTGGCCCAGCGCTACTGGCACCACACCATCGACCTCGGTCAGGGGGTCGTGACCCCTGGGGGGTCGACCTCCGTGCTGCGGGGGCGGGAGTTGCCCGACTTCGCCGGCCGCAGCGTGCTCGACATCGGCGCATGGGACGGCTACTACTCCTTCCTCGCCGAGTCGCAGGGCGCCGCCAGGGTGGTCGCCCTCGACCACTACGTCTGGGGCGTCGACCTGCAGGCGCGCAACGAGTACTGGGCCGAGTGCACCCGCGCCGGCACCCTCCCCGACCAGGCGCGTGACCTGACCGACTTCTGGCGGCCCGACCTCCCCGGCAAGCGCGGGTTCGACCTCGCAGCAGAAGCCCTCGACAGCCGGGTCGAGGCCGTGGTCGGCGACGTCGCCACCATCGACCTCGAACCCCTCGGCACCTTCGACGTCGTGCTGTTCCTCGGGGTGCTCTACCACCTGCCCGAGCCCTTCAGCGCCCTGCAGCGGGTGCGGTCGCTCACCTCCGGGGTCGCCGTGATCGAGACCGAGGCGCTGGTGGTGCCCGGTCACCCGTCCGCCGCGCTGGTCGAGTTCACCGCCGGCACCCTCAGCGGCCACGACTACGGCAACTGGTTCACGCCGACGGTCCCGGCCCTGCGCGCCATGTGCATCGCCGCCGGCTTCACCCGCGTCGACGTGATCAGCGAGCCATCTGCGCCCGCCCCGGCGGCTCCCCCGGCTGCGCCAGGCTCGCGCCTGCGGCAGTGGCGGCGCCGGCAGCATTGGCGGGACACGATGACGCCAGCTCCTCCGCAGCCGCCTTCACCACCTCCGCCGCCCCAGCACGGTCGGGCGGTGGTGCACGCCTACCCCTGACCCGACGCTCGGACGACCGGCGGAGCGTTCGGCGCCCCCTACTCGGGCGACTCCGTCAATGGCCCTCGTCGCCCACCTGGGCGGCGGGCCCGATCACCTCGATGATCCCCCCGCCGGCCACGGCAGGCCGACCGAGTGCCCGCTCGGCGCGGGGCACCACCACCGACCACCGTGTCGCCCCGGTGCGCGGGTCGAGGGCGCTCACGCCATCGCCCGCCGCGCGCACCGGCGCGGCGATGATCAGCGACGGATCCGCCGGGCGGCCAGCCGACTCGACCGGCCCGGCCAGGTCTGCCCGCTCCCACAACCGGGCACCGGTCGACACGTCGTAGCCGGCGACATCGGCGTGGCCCGACGCCAGCGCGTCGACGACGACGGTTTGCCCGAGCAGGAGGACCGTGCCGCCAGCCCCGGCTGCGCCGGGGACCTGCCAGAGCGGACGGCCCGTGGCCGGGTCGAGTCGGGTGACGGTGGTGCTCGACGTGCTCACGAGCGCGCCGTCGTCCGCAGCCCACTGTGCGTCCGGCGGCCCGGTCGCCGTCCACAGCTGGCGGCCGGTGGCGGCGTCGACCGCCGTGACCGCCGTCGCCGAAGCGCCGGTCACCGGGCCGCTGAACACCACGACCGGCCCGACCGCCGACAGCGTCGTGCCGTACGGCGCTTGAAGCGCCCACCGGCGCACGCCGGTCGCCGCATCGGTGGCCACGAGCGTCGTCGACGCCCGGGCGTCGCTCCCGAGGAAGCTGACGCTCAGCTCTGCGCTGATCACCGTCGCGCCGACGTCGACGGGCGTCGCCGTCTCATCCTGCATCGCCGGGACATGGGGCACCGGTCGGGCTGCAGGCTGCGCCGTCCACGCCACCCGCCCGCTGCTGATGTCGACCGCCTCGACCGGGTCGCCCTCGATGCCGCTGAGGAGCAGAGACCCGCCCACTCCGATCGTCGGGCGCGCTCCGAAGGGGAGAGAGCGAGTTGTCCACGCGACCGAGCCGTCGCTCAGGCGCAGACCCAACAAGCCGCCATTGACCGAGCCCGCAACGACGGCGACCGACTGCGACGCAGCAACCACCACAGGGGTCACACCGCCATCGGTCACCTCGCCCGACCGCCACGTCCACACCCGTCGGCCGCTACGGAGATCGACGGCGACGACGTCGTCGTCGACCGAGAACAACGCCAGGCCCGCAGCGACGACCGGCGTGCCGGCAACCGGGAGCCCCACCGGCGACCCGGGCACGGCCACAGCCCAGCACACGTGACCGGCAGCATCGACCGCCACCGCCGCCACACCCGTCGACGGCAGGCCCGTCGAGTGGCCGCACGATGGCCCCGACGCGGCCGGGGCACCCGGCGCCGAGCTGCACCCTGCGCTGACCAGGGCAGCGGTGATAGCCACGGCCGCCCCCAGCGAGCGACACAGACGACCGGGACGCTGACGGCGAGCCCGCCGGCGGACCCCGACCATCGAGGAGCCCGCTCGACACACCCGACCCCACGTCTGGTGCTCGTCGGTGGAGCGCAACTTCACGTTCGCGGGGCCCTCGGCAGCGTCGCGCGGGTGCACCGACACCAGCCGATCGTACGCCCGCAGCTGCCGGCCGGGGCTCGATGGAAGCTCGATGCGCCGACCGGCCGTCGGCCGGTGACACGTCGGCGCCCGCTCGGACCCGGGGCGTTCGTCGTGGGCGCTACAGGACTCGAACCTGTGACCTCAGCCGTGTGAAGGCTGCGCTCTAACCAACTGAGCTAAGCGCCCGTCCCTGCGTCGGGCAGGAGCGACACAGTAGCAAGGCCCGCTCGGCGGCCGCGGCGCATGGCCGCCAGGTGGGCATCGACCATCTGGCGCGACCCAGCGACACGAATCGGACGAACGAGCAACCGGGCATGCGGAGTGCGGCGGGGGGGTACGTGCTGGCCGGGAGGTCGAATGACCGCAGAGCAGCAGTTGCCGTGCGCCGCGCCCGACGCCGACCCGGGCCTGCCGCGGGTGCCGTCGCCCGTGGCCGACCCGTGCACGCCCGCCACCGGCCGGTTCCGCCACCTCCTGCGCACGGTGGGACCCCTCGTCGTCGGCGCCGCCGTGGTGGCCGTCGCCGTCACGTCGGGCGCCGGCGTCGGCGCGGCGGTGGCCCGCATGCGCCACATGGACGCCGGTCTCCTGCTGGCCGCGGTCGTCGCCGAGGCCGGCACGTTCGTGTGGCTGTCGGTGCACCTGCGCCTGCTCGCCGGACCCGCCGCCAACCAACGGCGGGCGGCACCGCTGCGCACCGCGCTGGTCGTCTTCGGGCTCGGCAACGTGCTGCCCGCCGCCCCCGCCGAAGGGGTGGTGATCGCCGGCACCGCGTTGCGCCGCCGGCGCATGCAGCCCCGCCGCATCGCCGTGGTCCTGGGCTTCTCGCAGTGGTTCTGGACCCGCGGGCTGCTCGCCGTGGCCGCCGTCGACGCCGCCGTCGCCGGCGCGGTCGGCGACCTCCCCGGCCCGTGGCGTGGAGGCGCCATCGCCGCCGCCGTGCTCACCGCGGCGGCGCTGGCCGCCAGCACCTGGCTGTCACTGCGGCGGGGGGTGGCCGAGGCGGTGGCCGACGTGGCCCTCCGGGTACGGCACCGGCGCCGCCCCCTGACCAAGGGCGAGCGGCGCCGACGGGGTGCGGCGTGGCACGAGGTCGCCGTGCACGTCACCGGCACCGGCCGGCAGCGGTCCGCACTGCTGGCGTCGACGTCGGCGGCGTGGGTGTGCGACGCCGGCTGCCTGCTGCTCGCCCTGCGCGCCGCAGGTGTGCACGTCGCCCCCGACCAGCTGCTGCTCGCCTACGCCGTCGGCACGCTGGCGTCGAACGTGCCGCTGCTCCCCGCAGGCATGGGCGTCGTCGAGACCCTGACCCCCCTGGTGCTCACCTGGTTCGGCGCCCCGTGGGGGGCGGCGCTGACCGGCGTGCTGGTGTACCGGGTGGTCGGCACCCTCCTCCCTGCGGCGGTCGGGCTGCTGGCGGCGGCGGGGCTGCGCCTGCCCATGGCCGGAGGCGCCGACGACGGCGACACGGCCGCCGTCGCGCCCGTGGCCGTGCTGGGGGGTGCCGTCGGGGCGATGGCGGTGGCCCACAGGGGGCCCTGAACCCGGCGCCGGTCGGCTATCGTTCCTCCGACGAGGTCAGGGCCAGTGTCGTCCCTGCCGAGGTTCCCGAGTCCAACCAACCCGGTCGAAGCTCCGGCATCGCTTGCAGGAAGGTCCGTCCTTGCCCCACTCCCCCGCTGGCGGTCTCTACCGCCCTGAGTTCGAGCACGACGCGTGCGGCGTCGCCTTCGTCGTCGACGTGCACGGTCGCCGCAGCCACGACGTGGTGCGCATGGGGCTCGACGCCCTCTGCCACATGGAGCACCGGGGGGCGTCCGGCGCGGAGGTCAACACCGGCGACGGGGCCGGCATCCTCCTGCAGGTGCCCGACCGGCTCTACCGCGCGGTCACCGACATCGACCTGCCCGACCCGGGCGCCTACGCCACCGGCATCGCGTTCCTCCCCGCCGGCGGCGCCGAGGCGGCCGCGACCCGCCAGGCCATCGATGCCGTGCTGGTCGACGAAGGCCTCGCGGTGCTCGGCTGGCGTCACGTGCCGCACGACGCCGGCGACCTGGGTTCGATCGCCCGGAGCGCCATGCCGAGCTTCTGGCAGCTGTTCGTGGGCGGGGGCGCCACCGGCGCGACGGGCATCGACCTCGAGCGGCGGGTGTTCCTGGCCCGCAAGCGGGTGCGGCGGGAGGTGGCCGACACGTACTTCTGCTCGCTGTCGACGCGCACCATCGTCTACAAGGGCATGCTCACCGCCCCGCAGGTGGCGAGCTTCTGGGCCGACCTCGACGACGAGCGCCTCGACAGCGCCCTCGCCCTCGTGCACAGCCGGTTCAGCACCAACACGTTCCCGAGCTGGCCGCTGGCCCACCCCTACCGCCTGGTCGCCCACAACGGCGAGATCAACACGTTGAAGGGGAACCGCAACTGGATGCGGGCGCGCGAGGCGCTCCTGGCCAGCGACGTGCTCCCCGGCGACCTCGAGCGCGCCTTCCCGGTGGTCAGCCCCGACGCGAGCGACTCGGCCACCTTCGACGAGGTGCTCGAGCTGCTGCACCTGGGCGGCCGGTCGCTGCCCCACGCGGTGCTGATGATGATCCCCGAGGCGTGGGAGCACGACGCGGCGATGGACCCGGCGCGCCGGGCGTTCTACCAGTACCACGCCGCCCTGATGGAGCCCTGGGACGGTCCCGCCTCCATCGCCTTCACCGACGGCACGGTCATCGGCGCGGTGCTCGACCGCAACGGCCTGCGCCCGAGCCGCTACTGGGTCACCGCGGACGGCCTGGTGGTCATGGCCTCCGAGGTGGGTGTGCTGCCCATCGAGCCGGCACGGGTGGTGCAGCGCGGCCGGCTCCAGCCCGGGCGCATGTTCCTGGTCGACACCGCCCAGGGCCGCATCGTCGACGACGCCGAGATCAAGGCGGCGCTCGCCGCCGAGCACCCCTACGCCGAGTGGGTGGCCGAACACCAGGTGCGCTTCGAGGACCTCCCCGACCGCTTCACCCTGACCCCGCAGCACGCGTCGGTGGTCACCCACCAGCGCCTGTTCGGCTGGACCTCCGAAGACCTCAAGGTGCTGCTCGGCCCGATGGCCCGCACCGGCGCCGAGCCGATCGGCTCGATGGGCACCGACACCCCACTGGCCGTGCTCTCCGAGCGGCCCCGGCTGCTCTACGACTACTTCCAGCAGCTCTTCGCCCAGGTGACCAACCCGCCCCTCGATGCCATCCGGGAGGAGATGGTGACGAGCATGGCCGGCACGATCGGCCCGGAGGGCAACCTGCTCGACCCGCGGCCCGAGGCGGCCCGCCAGATCGTGCTGCCCTCGCCGCTGCTCACCAACGAGGAGCTGGCGAAGCTCCTCTACATCAACGAGGACGGTGACCGCCCGCAGTGGCGCAGCTTCGCCGTCGACGGGCTGTTCCCCGTGCACGGCACCCGCAGCCCGGGCGAGGAGCTCGAGTCGGCCCTGGCCGACGTGTGCGCCCGGGTGTCGGCGGCGATCGCCGAGGGGGCCAACCTGATCGTGCTGTCCGACCGGCACACCAGCGCCGAGCTGGCCCCGATCCCGGCGCTGCTGCTCACCGCCGCGGTGCACCACCACCTGATCAAGGAGAAGACCCGCACCAAGGTCGGCCTGGTCGTGGAGACCGGCGAGGCCCGCGAGGTGCACCACATGGCCCTCCTCCTCGG
>DASTHS010000300.1:0-8303 GCA_035718085.1 Acidimicrobiales bacterium
GAAGCGTCCGGCCGCCTCCAGCAGCCGGGTCACCCGCCCCCGGTGGCCGCGGTAGGGCTCGAGCAGCTCGAGCATCTCCTCGTCGGTGCCCCGCGCCCGGCCGGCCAGGTTCCACACGACGGTGTTCTTCAGGTGGTAGTCGCCCACGCTCACTGCGTCGGGGTCGCCCAGGGCGACACGGCTGACCTCGGCGACGGTCCAGGCCCCGACGCCGGGCAGGGCGGCGAGGCGGCGCGCCACGTCCGACGCCGCCCGCCGGCCGGCCCGCCCCGGGGGCGGGGGCGGGGCCGGCGGGTCGAGGCGGTCGGCGAGCCCGCACGCCGTGGCGATGGTCGCCGCCCGCTTGCGCTCCACGCCGGCCCGGTGGAACGTCCACGACGGCACCTGCGCCCACACCTCCGGCGCCGGGGGCACCAGCATGCCGAGGGCGCCGGCCGGCCCCGGGGCGGGCGTGCCCAGCTGTGCCACCAGCGCCACCCAGCTGCGGTGGGCCTGCAGGCCGGTGACCTTCTGCTCGAGCACCGCCGGCACCAGCGCCTCGGTGACCGCCCCGGTGGCGGGGATGCGCAGCCCCGGCAGCTGGCGGCGCAACGCGGCCAGCAGCGACGCGCCCGGGCCCCGGGCACCGGCCAGCTGCTCGGCGAAGCCGGTGTCGTCGTCGTCGGCGCCGGCCATGGCCGCCAGGTGCTCGACCGCCCAGGCCGCGCCGGGCCCCCACGCGCTGCCGGTCAGCTCGGCTACCCGGGGGTCGACCTCGAGGCGCACGCTCACCGGCCCGGCGGGGGTGCGCGTCGCCCGCCACACGGTGGCGCCGTCGACGACGGTGCAGCGGTCGCGCCGCCCGCGGCGCAGCGGCCCGAGGGTGCGGCGGAGGTCGAGGGGGCCGCCGAGCGGCACCCGGCGGCGCAGCGGGGCGGGGGCCATGGCGGCCCGAGGCTAGGCGCCCGGCGTGCCACCCTTGGGGCCATGACGTTGCTCGACGACCTGCGCTGGCGGGGGCTGCTCCACCAGGTGACCGACGAGGGGGCGCTGCTCGGGCGCCTCGGCGCCGGGCAGGTCACCGGCTACATCGGCTTCGACCCGACCGCCGACAGCCTCCACGTCGGGCACCTCCAGCAGGTGCTGCTGCTCCGGCGCCTGCAAGACGCCGGCCACCGGCCCATCGCCCTGGTCGGCGGGGGCACCGGCATGATCGGCGATCCCGGCGGCAAGAGCGAGGAGCGCAACCTCCTCGACGAGGCGACCGTGGAGGCCAACCGGGCGGGCATCCGCCGGCAGCTGTCGGCGTTCCTCGACTTCGACGCCGGCCGGGCGCTGCTCGACGACAACCTGGCCTGGCTGGGCACCGCCCCGCTGCTCGAGTTCCTCCGCGACGTCGGCAAGGTGTTCAGCGTGAACGAGATGATCCGGAAAGACTCGGTGCGCACCCGCATCGACGGTCGCGACACCCACCTGAGCTTCACCGAATTCAGCTACATGCTGCTCCAGGCGTGGGACTTCCTGCAGCTGCACGACCGCTACGGCTGCACGCTGCAGATGGGCGGCTCCGACCAGTGGGGCAACATCACCGAGGGGGTCGACCTGATCCGCCGCAAGCGCGGCGTGCAGGCCTTCGGGCTGACCTCGCCGCTGCTGCTCAAGGCCGACGGCACCAAGTTCGGCAAGACCGAGTCGGGCGCGGTGTGGCTCGACCCCGCCCGCACGTCGCCGTACGCGTTCTTCCAGTTCTGGCTGCAGACCCCCGACGACGAGGTCGGCGGCCTGCTGCGCCGCCTCACGCTGCTCGGCCGGCCGGAGGTCGAGGCCCTCGATGCCGCCACCGCCGAGCGGCCCCACGTCCGTGACGCCCAGCGGGCGCTGGCCCGTCACCTGACCGCCCTGGTGCACGGCGAGGAGGAAGTCGCTCGTGTGGAGCGGGCCGCCGCCGTGTTCTTCACCGCCGACATCGCCGCCCTCGACGAGGCGACGCTGTCGTCGGTGCTGGCCGACGCCCCCTCGGCGACGGTGACCGCCGCAGAGCTCGACGGCGACCTGACGGTGGCCGCCGCCCTCCAGCGGGCCGGGCTCACCGGCTCGGTGTCGGAGGGGCGCCGGGCGGTGGCCCAGCGCGGCGCCTACGTGAACGGCACCGTCGTCGACGACGACCGGCCCCTGTCGGCCGCCGACGCCCTCCACGGCCGGTTCGTCGTGCTGCGCCGCGGCAAGCGCAACCAGGCGGTGCTGGTGGTGGCCGACCGCTGACCGGCGCGGTCAGAACTCTTCGCGGGCCCGCATCGGGCGGCGCCGGCCGTCGGGGTCGTAGACCGCCCGGTAGAGCGGTCGGGTCGCCAAGCGTTGCCCGACGGGGATGCGCGGCATCCCGTAGGTGCGGAGGCGCCCGGGTGGGCGGGCCCCGACGCGGCCCCCGGCGTGCCAGGCGTCGAGGGCGGCCGCCGAGGCGGCGAAGGCGGCGAACAGCGCAGCCGGGTCGGCGAGGTCGTCGAGGTCGCTGGGACCGTGGTCGAGGTGCTCCGCGGCCAGGCGCAGACGCAGGTCGCGGGCGAGGCTGCTGGCCGCCGTGCCGTCCCCGACGACCGCGCAGGACAGCTCCGAGTCGTGGGTCCAGGATCGCCGGTTGACGTTGTCGGAGCCCACGCTGACCCAGTCGTCGTCGACGATGCACACCTTGGCGTGCACGTAGACCGGCACGCCGTCGTGGTTCTCGATGCCGTAGACCGCCACCCGCCCGGGGGCGGCCCGGGTGAGCATGCGCATGGCGTCGCGCCTGCCGATCAGGTTCGCCGGGAGGGTGAGGCGGCCGTCCTGATCGGGGTGGAGCGGGATGACGGCCACCATCCGCAGCTCGGGCGAGCGCCGCAGGGCGTCGCAGAAGCCGGCGGCGACGTCGCTCGACCACAGGTACTGGTCCTCCAGGTAGACCAGCGACCGCGCCTTGCCCAGCGCCTTGCCGATGCCCCGGGCCACGCTGCGCTCACCGGCCGGGGCGAAGGGGTACGGCGGACGTCGCGGCGGATAGGTGCGCAGCAGTTGCACCCCGTGCGGGCCGCAGGGAGGGGGGTCGGCGAGCTGCTCGGGCAGCGACCGGTCGGTGCCGTCGGCGCGTCGGAGCCGGTCGGCCACCAGGCGCACCGGGTTGAGCGACAGGGGGCTGCGGTCGCCCCACCGCTCGCGGAAGACCGCCTCCACGTCGCCGACCGCAGGGCCGCGCACCTCGAGCTGCACGTCGTGCCACGGCGGTGTGGGCCCGTAGACCGCCGCCATCGTCTGGGTCTGCGGATCGCCTCGGTGATCGGCGTCGTCGCGGCGGCTGTGGCAGAGGTCGATGCCGCCGACGTAGGCGACGTCGCAGGTGGGCCGGCCGGGGTGGCGCAGCACCACGAACTTCTGGTGGTGGGAGCCGCCGGGGCGCACCCGCTGGTCGAGGAGGCACACGCCGCCGGCCGCATTGATCCGCTCGCCGAGGTGGCGGTTCTCGGAGGCGGAGAACTGCAGCCGGTCGAGGTGGGAGCGCCACACCAGGCCGCGCACCACCACCCCGCGTTCGGCTGCACCGCAGAGCAGCTCTTCGACCTCGGGGCCGTCGGCCTCGAGCCGCTCGTCGGGATCGCCCCGCCAGTCGGCGAAGAGCACCAGGTCTCCACTCCGCATGGCCGTGACGGCCCCTGCCAGCGCGGCGAAGTAGGTGGCGCCGTGCACGAGTGGGCGGACGTCGTTGCCGCTGCTCCAGGCGGCGCCGCCGGGGTGACGGCGATCCAGCACGGTGGCGTCGTTGCCCCGTTCGTCGGCGCTGAGGAACCAGTCGGAGGGGGCCATCGCCCGTCTGTACCCATGCGGCCCGGTGGCCCCCCTGGCTGCTCAGCCGAGGGCACCCCCGGCGACGGTGCCCTCCTGGCGGGCGAAGAGCGCTTCGATCGCGAGGGCGGGCCCGGCCTCGGCGAAGAAGTGCCCCTGGGCGCGGTCGCAGCCCAACGTTGCGAGCTGCTCCGCCTGCGCGGCGGTCTCGACGCCCTCGGCCACGACCTCCATCCCCAGGGCGTGGGACAGGTGCACCACGGACGCGACGATCGCCGTCCCCGTCCCCGTCGCCCTCGCCGTGAGCTCGGCGACGAAGGATCGATCGATCTTCACGAAGTCGAGCGGGAAGACGCGCAGGTAGGAGAGCGAGGAGTAGCCGGTCCCGAAGTCGTCGAGGCCAACCTTCACGCCCGCCTCCCGGAGCGTCTCGAGGCTGCTCATGGCCGAGTTCGATGCGTCCATCAGGATGCGTTCGGTGACCTCGATCTGCAGGAAGTCGGCCGGCACCCGCCGGTCGGCGAGGTCGTCGATCACCGATCGGGCGAAGCCGGCGTCGGCCAGGTGCCGGGAGGTCACGTTGATGGCGACGGCGCCGACGGCGACGGGTGGACGCCGTTGCCGCCACGCGGCGCCCTGGCCGATCACCTCTCGCATGACCCAGTCGTCGATGGTGGCGAGGAGATCGGTCTCCTCGGCCACCCCGATGAACGCCTCGGCCTTGGTGACGGCGCCTCCATCGGCGTCCCAGACGCGGACGAGGGCCTCCGCGGCCACCGCCCGGCCGGTGGCGAGGTCGATGATCGGCTGGTAGTGGACCTCGAGCCGGTCCTCGTCGATGGCGCGGCGCAGCATGCGTTCGGTGGCCAGCCGCGCCACGGCGCGCGTGCGGAGGCTCTCGTCGAAGACGTCGGCGCGGTCACGACCGCGATCCTTGGCCCGGTACAGCGCCAGATCGGCCTCCCGCAGCAGCTGTTCCGGGCTGCGGCCCGGCTCGCCGGTCACGGCGATGCCGGCGCTCACGGTGCAGACGAACTGCTCGTCGCCGACGACGAACGGCCGTTGCCCCTCCTCGATGATCCGGGCGCCGAGGCTGATGGCGTCGTCGGGCGTGCCGAGGTCCTCGGCGACCACGGCGAACTCGTCACCGCCGAGGCGGGCCAGCGTGTCCTGGGGGCGTACGACCCGGAGCAGGCGCTCTGCCACCTCGACGAGCACGGCGTCGCCGACGTGGTGGCCGAGGGAGTCGTTGACGAGCGTGAACCGGTCGAGGTCGATGAACACGACGCCGACCAGCCCGCGGTGCCGGTCGAGGCGGCGCAGTGCGTGGCGGAGGCGGTCCATGAACACCGTGCGGTTGGCGAGGCCGGTCAGCGGATCGGTGGCGGCGCGGCGCTGCAGCTCGAGCTCGGAGGCGCGACGCTCGGCGATGTCGCGCACCGACGACACCACCACCCGGGCCGCACCCCTGTGGGCCACCCGGGAGCGACATTCGGTCCAGCGGTAGCTGCCGTCTCGGCAACGGAACCTGCGGACGGTGAGCCCGGATGCGGTGTCCCCGGCGAGGAGATCGCGGTGGGCCTCGTTGACGAGCGACTCGTCGTCGGGGTGGGTGAACGACGCCTGCGGCTCGCCGAGGAGGTCAGCGGGGACCCAGCCGAACGACGCCGCACCGGCAACCGACGCGAACTCGTACGCCCCTTCCACCGACACCACCGTCTGCAGGTCGGCCGTGTCGCCGGCCACCAACCGGATCAGGATCGGGTCACCGGCGATCTCGGCGGGCCCTGTGCCCATTGACGTTGCCCCCTCGGCGGTCATGCTCGAAGAGCGCCACCGGGGTCCGGGGCAACGCACGGTGTGGGTGGCCGCCCTGCGACCGGGCGGCGACCAACAAGGAGGATACCGCGGGGAAGGTCACCGTGACCGAGCATCCCAGTGCACGCGGAACCATATGCCACCATATGTCAATGGCGCGGACGCAGACGCTCGTCCAACTCTCCGACGATCTGCTGGCCCGCCTCGACAGCAGAGCGTCTCGGGAAGGGCGGAGCAGGTCCGACTTGATCCGTCGGGCCATCGCCGCCTACCTCGCCGACGACGCCGAGGCCGCCATCGACGGGCAGCTCGCAGCGGCGTACGCCGCCCGTCCCCAAGACGATGTCGACCATGACTGGGCAGCCCTCACGGCAATCGCCAGCGATGACTGGAGTGACGTCGAGTGAACCGCGGTGAGGTCTGGTGGTTCGAGCTGCCCGAGGTCGGTCGACGACCTGGTTGCATCCTCACCCGCCAGGGTGCCATCCCTGTGTTGACGTCGCTGCTCGTCGCACCGGCGACCCGCACGGTGCGGGGCATCCCGACGGAGGTGCCCCTCGGGCCCGACAACGGCATGCCAATCGAGTGCGCGCTCGCACTCGACAACGTCCTCCCCGTGCGGAAGGCGCTGCTGACCAAGCGGATCACCCGGCTAGGCCCCGACAAGCTCGCCGAGTTGTGCGCCGCCCTCGCCATCGCCACCGGTTGCTGAGGGCGCAGAGCATCGTCGTTCCACGGTCAGGCGACGGGATCTCGACTCCCGGCCCCCGCTGCTCTCATCAGGCTCCGCCAGCGACGAGTCCGATGTCGCCTGTTGTCGAGGAGCTCACCCGAGCAGCGCGCGGATGTCGGCGGCGCTGAGCGCTGCCGACTCGAACCCGCCGCCTTCGACGACGCTGGCGAAGAGGGCGGCCTTACGGGCCTTCAGGGCCATCACCTTCTCCTCGATGGTGCCCGCGCTCACCATCCGGTACACCATCACCTTGCGGGCCTGACCGATGCGGTGGATCCGGTCGACTGCCTGCGCTTCGGTCGCCGGGTTCCACCAGGGGTCGAGCAGCACACAGTGGTCGGCCTCGGTCAGGTTGAGCCCGAACCCTCCTGCCTTCAGGCTGATGAAGAAGACCGGTGCGTCACCGGACCGGAACCTGGCGATCACATCGGCTCGGCGGGTGGTCGTGCCGTCGAGGTAGCAGGACTCGATGCCAGCCGCCTCGACCCGTTCACGGGCTCGCGACAAGAACCGGGTGAACTGGCTGAACACCAGCACCCGGTGCCCGTCGGCGGCGGCCTCCTCGACCAGGTCGACGAGGGCGTCGAGCTTGGCCGAGGGCGCCCTCCGCTGACTGTCGACGAGGGCGACGTCGAGGGCGGCCTGCCGCAGGAGGGTGAGCGACCGGAAGATCTCGAAGCGATTGCCGTCGAGATCGTCGAGCAGGCCGAGCACCTTCTGGCGCTCGCGTGCGAGGTAGGTGTCGTAGACCTTCCGGTGGCCCGGGTGCAGGTCGAGCTCGAGCACCCGCTCCTGCTTGTCCGGCAGCTCTGCGGCGACCTGCCCCTTGGTGCGACGGAGCATGACTGGCTTCACCCGTCTCCGCAGCTGGTCGAGGCGCTCGGCGTCGCCGTGGCGCTCGATGGGGGTGCGGTAGGTCTCCTTGAACCGGTCGTGTCGGGGCCACAGGCCCGGTGCGGTGATCGCCGTCAGCGCCCACAGCTCGCCGAGGTTGTTCTCGAAGGGGGTGCCGGTGAGGGCGACCTTCCACTGCGCCGGGAGGTGCCGTGCGAAGAGGTGGTTGGCCGACGCCGGGTTCTTTGCGAACTGGGCCTCGTCGAGCAGCAGCCCCGACCACGCCAGCGCCTCGTAGACCGCCCGCTCGATGCGGGCCAGGGCGTAGGAGGTGACCACCAGGTGGGCGCCCGCCACGTGGGACGCCAGCGAGGAGCCCCGCCGCCCCTCGGTCTCGGTCACCGCCACGACCCGCAGACCCGGGGTGAAGCGGGCGGCCTCGTCGACCCACCCGGCAACGACGCTGGTCGGGGCCACGACCAGGAACGGCGCGACCGCCACTTCCTCCGGAGCCTTCTCGTAGCAGTGGCAGACGAGCGCCAACGCCTGCAGCGTCTTGCCCAGGCCCATGTCGTCGGCGAGGATCCCGCCGAGGCCACAGGCGTGGCGGGCGGCGAGCCAGCGGAACCCTTCGAGCTGGTAGGGGCGCAACGACGCCCGCAGCCCGGCGGGAACCGGCGCCGCGCCCGGCTCGGAGAACAAGGCCTGCAGCGACGCCCCCCACGCCGCCGCCTGCTCGTCGAGCACGCCGAGCTCCGCCAGGTCCTCGAACAGGCTGGCCTGGTAGCGGCTGACCCTCGGCTTCGAGGGGTCGTCGCTCAGGCTGCGGGCCTCGGCTATGAGCTCGGCCAGGCGCGCCAGATCGTCGCTGTCGAGGGGGAAGTAGGTGCCCGAGGGCAGCACCAGGTGCGACTGGCCCGACGCAAGGGCGGCGAAGAGCAGACCGAAGGGCACCCGCTCACCCCCGACGGTGATCTCGACGTCGAGGTCGAACCAGTCGGGGTCGGGCGCCGACGAGCCACCGATGCGCACCACAGGTGCCGCCTCCCGGTACCGGGGCGCGTCACCCTCCTGCTCGACGACCAGCCCTTCGACGGCTTCGAGGCGCCCGAGCAGGTCGGTCACG
>DASTHS010000301.1:0-6682 GCA_035718085.1 Acidimicrobiales bacterium
TGGCTGGCCGCCGGTGCCGGCCTGCGGGAGGTGGCCCGCGAATACATCCACACGGTCAGCCTGGCGGCGGGCACCCGCACCCGGTCGACCTCACCCGACCTGCACCAGCTGGTGTCGTCGATCGTCCGCGACGGCCAGGCCCGCGGCGAGGTGGTGGCCAACCCCACCCCCGACTTCATCGCCTGGGTGCTGCTGGCGTCGCTGTCGAGCGCCATCGCCACCTGGCTGGGCACGCCCGAGACGCTGCGCCGGCGCAGCGAGGAGACCCTGCAGCTGCTCTTCACCGGCCTGCTCGCCGGTTGAGCGCAGCGCCACGCCCCGGTTGGGCTGCGGCCGGGGTCGGCGCGACGATGGCGGGCGTGATCTGGGTGTGGATGTGGGTGACGGGCAGCCTGGCCGGCATGTGGGCGCTCCAGGGCGTCGCGAAGGCGATCGCCCGCCACGGTGACGCCCGCATCGGCGAGGAGGCCGAGGCGTGGCTGCGCCGCCAGACCCCGCCCCACCCCGGCGCCCAGGCCTAGCGGGCCGACGGCAGCGGTAACGTCACGGTCACCAGCGTCGAAGGAGTTCGGACAATGTCGTGGGGCAAGCTCTTCAAGCGGGCCAACAGCTACGCCCAGGCCTCGGCGTCGGCGAAGCTCGACGCGCACGCCGACCCCAAGGTCCAGCTCGAGCAGGCCATCCGCGACCTGCAGGCGCACCACCGCGACCTCGAGGCCGCCGCCGCCCAGGTGATCGCCCAGGAGAAGCAGGCCAAGATGCGCCTCTCCGAGCTGTCGAACCAGGAGGCGAAGTACACCAAGTCGGCGATCGCCGCCCAGCAGTCGGGCAACCTCGACGCCGCCCGCACCTTCGCCAACCAGATCGCGTCGCTGCGCGAGCAGATCCAGAGCATGGGCACCCAGGTGCCACAGCTCGAGGCCCTGGCCTCCGACGCCCGGGTGGCGGTCGCCGAGTCGGCCGAGCAGCTGCAGCAGAAGCTCAACGAGCGCAACGTGCTGCGCGCCCAGATCGACCAGACCCGCATGCAGCAGCAGGTGGCGGCGTCGATGAAGGCGGTGACCGACATCGCCGGCGACAACGACGTGCCCTCCTTCGAGGAGATCAAGCAGAAGGTCGCCGGTCAGTTCGCCGAGGCCCAGGCCCGCACCGAGCTGGCCAGCGCCAGCCCCCAGGTGCAGCTGATGCACGCCCAGCACCTCGAGCTGCAGAGCCAGGCCGACTCCATCCTCGCCGAGCTGTCGTCGGGGTCGGCCCAGGCCGCCGTGCTCTCGACCCCGGCGGCCCCCGGGGCGCTCACCGCCGGCGAGGTGGTCGACGAGGCCGAGCCGGTGGCCGGGGAGCAGGCGGCAGAGGGCGCGGCGGGGTAGGGCTGACCCGATGACCGACGTGAGCAAGACGCCCGGCCCCGACGACGCACCCGAGGAGCGCACCGACGAGGAGCGCGACGCGCTCGTCGACGAGCAGGCGGAAGAGAGCTTCCCCGCCAGCGACCCCCCCTCCACCTACTAGCGGCCGCCCGACCCCGATGGCCGTTCGCGCCGTGGTCGACGTCGCCCCGCTCACCACGACCGGCCGCGACCTCGACGAGGCCGCCATCGTGGCGGCGCGGGCGTTCCACATCGACCCGTTCTTCGAGTGGCTGGTGCCCGGGGAGGTGCAGCGGGCCCGGGCGCTGGCGCTGTTCTGGCGGGGCATGCTCTCGTCGCTGCCGCCGGCGGCGGAGGTCACCGGCGCCCGCCGACCCGACGGGCGCCTGGTGGGCGTGTGCGCGTGGGTGCCGCCCGGCGCCTACCCGCTGGCGGCGTCGGGGCAGGCCCGCCAGCTCGTCGGCGGGCTGCGGGCCCTGATCCGCACCCCGGGTCGCCTGGCCAAGGGCCTGCCCTACCTCTTCGCCATCGACAAGGCCCACCCCCACGAGCCGCTGTGGTACCTGATGCTCCTGGTGGTCGACCCGGTCGCCCAGCGCAGCGGCATCGGCGGCCGGCTGCAGCGCCCCGGCCTCGAGCGGGCCGACGCCGAGGGCGCCGACTGCTACCTGGAGACGCAGAAGGAGGACAACGTGGCGTACTACCGGGCGGCCGGCTACGAGGTGGCCGAGGTGCTGCGCCCGGTGGCCGGCGGCCCGCCGCTGTGGACGATGCGCCGCCCGCCGGGCGCCGGCGGCCAGCCCGGGCCGCTGGGGTCAGAGGGCGGCACCCGGTAGCGCCAGCGACACCGCGTGGATGGCCACGCCGGCCAGGGCGCCGACCACGGTGCCGTTGACCCGGATGAACTGCAGGTCGCGCCCCACCGCCAGCTCGATGCGCCGGCTGGCCGCCGCCGCCGGCCACTCGGCGACCTGCCGGCGGATGAGGGTGGTGAGCTCGCTGCCGTAGCGGCCGACCACGTGGCCGACCACGTCGGTGGCCCACCGCTCGGCGTCGTCGTGCAGGCGGCCGGCGCCGGCCAGGTCGGCGCCGAAGCGGGCGATCAGCGCCGCCGCCCGCTCGACGAGGGGGCCGCCGCCGCCGCGCAGCGACGCCCGGGTCGAGCCGATCAGCCCGGTGGCGGCATCGCGGGCGACGGCGCGCACCCGGTCGTCGTCGAGCAGGCGGCCGACGACCTCCTCGACCCCCTCGCTCACGGCGCCCTCCGCCTGCAGGTCGGCGGCCACGTCGCGCAGCACCTGCTCGAGGGCGGCGCGCAGCGGGTGCTCGGGGTTGCGGGCGATGTCGTCGAGCTCGGTGGCGGCGTCGCGCAGCAGGCGGGTGACGAAGCGGTCGGTGGTCACCAGCCAGGTCACCCAGTTGCGCTCCTCGATGAAGCGCCGCACCGTCGGCCGCAGCTCGTCGACGTGGGTGTCGAGGTGGTCGCGGGCGCGGGCCGCCAGCACGTCGAGCAGCGGCCGCTGCGCCTGCCCGTCGACCGCGGCGGCGAGCAGCCGGCCGACGAGGGGGGCGGTGCGCGCCGAGGCCCGGTGGCGGCGGGCCAGGTCGAGCACGAGGTCGGCCACCTCGCCGCCGTCGACGCGCGCCAGCGCGGCGTCGGCGGCGACGGCCAGCTCGCCGGCGAGGGCGGCGGCGTGGCCGGGGTCGGCCAGCCACTCGCCGACGCGGCGCACCACCCCGGCGTCGGCCACCTGGGCGGCCAGGGCTTCGGGGGTGAGGAACCAGCCGGTCACGAACTCGCCGAGCTTGGTGGCCAGCTCGTCTTTCTTGCGGGGGATGAGGGCGCTGTGGGGCACCGGCAGGCCGAGGGGCCGGCGGAACAGGGCGGTGACCGCGAACCAGTCGGCGAGGCCGCCGACCACGCCGGCCTCGGCGCCGGCCCTAACGAAGGCCAGCACGCCGCCCCGGCCGCCGTCGACCACCACCCCGGCGACGTAGGCGGCGGCCGCCAGGGCCAGGAAGGCGGTGGCCACCGCCTTCATGCGGCGCAGGGCCGCCACGTCGGCAGGCGGCGCCTCGCCCACCACCCGACCGACCGCCGATGCGCGCACGCCCGCACGGTATTGCCGGCGCCCGCCGGGGCGGGCGGCCGAGGTGGGCGCTGGGAGGCTCGAACTCCCGACCGCCGCCTTGTAAGGGCGGTGCTCTTCCAGCTGAGCTAAACGCCCCGGCAGCCAAGGAGGCTACCCGGCGCCCCGAGCCGCCACCGCCGCCCCTGCGCCTCCGCTGGGACCGCCCCTGCGCCCTCGCCCCGCGGTTGTCGCAGTGTTTGGGATGGGTTGTGCAGATCGTGACACCGTGTCACAGTATGTGACGCCTGCCACCTCAACCCCCGGGGGGACGCCCATGCTCGACGCCGCACCATCGCAGCCGCTCGACCCCGGCCCCGGCACGCCGACGGGCTCCGGGCGGGCCATGCCCAGGCGACGCTTCCTCGGCCTGCTCGTCGCCGCCCCCACCCTGGCCGCCGCCGCCCGCCTGGGTCTCGCCGGCCCGGCCTCCGCCGTGACGCCGGGGTCCGAGGGCATCGGCCCGTCGGTCGAGCCCGCCGACGACTACGACCTCGGCGACCTGCTCAACGAGGCCGCCGCCCCCACCTCGCAGCTGATCACCGTGGTGGTCGGCACCGACGGCACGATCAGCTTCGCCCTGCCGCGCGCCGAGGTCGGCCAGGGCATCACCACCGCGATCGCCATGTGCATCGCCGACGAGATGGACCTGCGCCTCGACCAGGTGCGCATCACCCTCGCCGACGCCCGCCCCGAGCTGGTGTGGAACCAGCTCACGGGCGGCTCGAACACCATGCACTCGATGTTCACCCCGGTGCGGGTGGCCGCCGCCCTGGCCAAGCAGGCGCTGCTCGACGTGGCCGCCATCGAACTGCAGTCGGCGGTCGGCCAGCTGCAGAACCGGGAGGGCGTGATCACCGCCCCGTCGGGCGCGTCGGTGACCTACGGGCAGTTGGCGACCAAGGCGGCGGTGCCCACGACCCGCACCGCCAGCGTCGAGCTCAAGGCGCCGGGCAGCTTCAGCGTGATCGGCACCCCGCAGTCGCGCATCGACGCCCTCGACGCCGTCACCGGCCGCAAGGTCTTCGCCATGGACGTCGACGTGCCCGGCGCACTGCCCACGATGGTGTGCCGGCCGCCCACCATCAACGGCACGGTCGTCGCCGTGCGCAACGCCGCCGCCGTGCTGGCCCTGCCGGGGGTCACCGACGTGGCCGCCATCCCCACCGGCGTCGCCGTGCGCGCCGCCACCTTCGGGCAGTGCATCGACGCCGTCGACGCCCTCGACGTGGTGTGGGGCCCGGGCACCGAAGACGCCAAGAGCGACGCCGACGTCGAAGCCGAGCTCGTCGCCAACGAGCTGCCCCTCGCCCCCGCCCCGCCGGTCACCCAGGTCATCGACAAGCGCTTCACGTTCTGCTTCGTGAGCAACAGCCCGCTCGAGACCAACTCGGCGGTGGCGCGGGTCACCGAGACCAGCGCCGAGATCTGGTCGAGCCTCAAGTCGCCGATCACCGCCCAGCAGGACATCGCCCTGGCCCTCGGGCTGCCCCCGACCGCGGTCACCTGCCACGTGGTGCAGGGCGGCGGCAGCTTCGGCCGCCACCTGTTCTGGGACGCCGCCAAGGAGGCGGCCCTCGCCTCCAAGGCGTTCGGCTACAAGCCCGTGCGCCTGATGTGGCACCGCACCGACGACTTCCGCCAGGGGCGGGCCCACCCCATGGCCACGTCACGGGTGCGTGTGCAGATCGCCAACGGCGAGGTGGTCAACCTCGAGCAGCGCCACACCAGCGTCTCGACCGACTACAGCCACGGCCTCGGCGAGATCCTGTCGGCCTACGCCACCAAGGTGCCCGGGGTGAACTTC
Organism: Acidimicrobiales bacterium; assembly: GCA_035718085.1. GTDB lineage: Bacteria > Actinomycetota > Acidimicrobiia > Acidimicrobiales > Palsa-688 > DASTHS01. The sequence goes on from DASTHS010000301.1 coordinate 5,307, forward strand.
CTGGCCTACACCAGCGGCCTGTTCTACCTGACCCAGACGGTGCCGTACCGCTTCGTGAGCACCGACCAGGCCATCAACGAGATCGACACCGGCTTCAACACCGGCTCGATGCGCAACGTCTACAGCCCCGATGTGTGCACCGCCATGGAGCTGGTCGTCGACCAGGCCGCCGCCGCCCTCGGCCAGGACCCCTACGACTTCCGCCTCGGCTACGCGAAGGACGCCCGCACCCAGGCCGTGCTCGAACGGGTGGCCGCCGCCGGCCAGTGGGGCCGCCCGCTGCCCGCCGGCGTCGCCCAGGGCATCGCCGTGCACAGCGAGTACAAGGGCCGCTGCGCCGTGCTCGCCGAGATCGACACCCGGCCCGAGACCGTCGACCGCAAGATCCGCGACGCCTACACCGGGCCGCGGGTCACCCGGGTCGTGCTCGCCGTCGACGTCGGCCTGCCCATCAACCCCCGGGGCCTCGAGGCCCAGATGCAGGGCGGGATCATGGACGGGATCGCCAAGGCGCTGACCTTCAGCCTCCACCTGCAGAAGGGCACCTTCCTCGAGGGCAGCTGGGACAACGCCTACTACACCCGCCAGTGGAACGTGCCGCCCGAGGTGCAGGTCATCGTGATGCCCCCGACCACCTCCGAGCCGGGCGGCGCCGGCGAGTTCGCCGTCGGCCCGACCATGGCCGCCGTGGCCTGCGCCTACGCCCGGGCGACCGGCACGGTGCCCACCAAGTTCCCGGTCAACCACGACCAGCCGCTCGGCTTCGCGGTCATCCCCACCGAGCCGCCCCTGCCCGAGTCCCCCACCGACGTCCGCCCGTCGGGCGCCTAGCGCGAGGAGCCACCCATGCCCGTGCACACCTTCACCGTCAACGGCGAGGAGGTCGAGGTCGACTGCGACGACAAGGTCCGGCTGCTGTGGGTGCTGCGCGACCTCCTCGGCATCCACGGCCCGAAGTACGGCTGCGGCCTCGACGTCTGCAAGGCCTGCACCAGCCTCCTCAACGGCCAGAAGTTCAACCCGTGCTCCATCGAGGTCGCCGACATCGAGCCCACCGACGAGGTGGTGACCATCGAGGGCCTCCCGGCGACCGTCGGCGCCGCCCTGCACCCGATGCAGCAGGCGTGGCTCGACCACGACGTAGCCCAGTGCGGCTACTGCCAGCCCGGCCAGATCATGAACGCCGTTGCCCTGGTGCACCAGGTCCACGCCGAGGGCCGGTCGATCACCGAGCACGACCTCGACGGCATCCGCAACATCTGCCGCTGCGGCACCTACACCCGCATCCGCGAGGCGATCCTCGCCGGCGAGGCGGCCATGTACCCGACGGTGGCCACCGGCTCCTGACCCCCACCGAGTGGCCCGGCCCGCGGTGC
>DASTHS010000302.1:0-12818 GCA_035718085.1 Acidimicrobiales bacterium
CCACTGCGGGCCCTGCGCGAGCAGCCGGGGCGAGAACGCCACCAGCAAGAACAGGGCGATCGGCAGCACGAGGATGCCCACGATCAGCAGCCAGAACGCGATGAGCGGGGCCCCCTGCGCCCGCGAGGCGGCCATGGCCAGGCGGTGGCCCCGCCCGGCGGCGACCGGGGGTGCGGCCTCCGCCGGGCGCGGAGGCGCTTCGCTGCGGCGGGGCTGCTCGGTGAGGAGCGCCACCGGGCCTACTTGATGGTGGTGTCGAAGAAGGTGTTGACCTGGCCCTCGAGTGGACCCCAGAAGTACGGGTCGATCTTCTGGTAGTCGGTCGGGAACGGCGGCAGGCCGGCCGCCGGCGCCTCGCCGGGCACGACGGGCCAGAACAGGGAGTCACCGGTCGGGTCGCCGGTCTGCATCACCTGCTGGCCGGCGGGCGACAGCACGTACTGCACGAACTTCTCGGCCTCCGCCTGCTCGGCCGCCGGGGCGCCCTTGTCGATGCCGATGACCCCGGGCAGCAGCGTGGACTTGGGCAGGTAGGCGATCTTCGGGTCGAAGGTGCTCGTGGCCGGCTTGGTGGCCACCTCGCCGGTGGCCGCCGAGCTCTGGATGATCCCGTAGTCGATCTGGCCGGTCTCGAGGGCGTGCAGGGTGTCGCCGTTGGTCGGGAAGACCTGCAGGCCGTTGGCCTTGAGCTGCTGCAGGTAGGCCTCGCCGGCCTTGACCCCGTTGGCCGTGCCGCCGAGTTGGTTCATCAGCCCGGCGATGAACGGGTAGGTCGGGCCGGACTGCGACGGGTCGTTCATGCCCACCTTGCCCTTGTACGGGGCGCTCAGCAGGTCCTGGTACGACGTCGGCACGGCGGTGACCTTGGCGGCGTTGTAGATCAACGCGGCCATCACCGTGGTGGAGACGGGCACGTAGGAGTGGTCGGCCGGCACCAGCGCCTCGCCGGGGGCGTTCAGGGCGATCGGCGGGGCGTGGTCGAGCAGCTGGCCCTGCTTGTCGAGGGCGGCGAAGGCGGTGTCGCCGTCGACCCACAGCAGGCCCCACTGCGGGTTGTTGCGCTCGGCGGCCACCTTGGTGAGCAGCGGGCCGGTGCTGTCGTCGTCGAGCTTGACGGGGATGCCGGTGGCCTTGGTGAAGGCGTCGGTGACCTTGGAGTCGTAGCCCTGCGCCGAGTAGACGACGAGGGGCACGGTGGAGGCAGCGGCGCCGGTGGAGCCGGTGGAGCCGGTGCTGGTCGGGGCCCCCGCTGCCGAGGGCCCACCCGAGCCGCAGGCAGCGGCGACGGCGGCGATGGCCACCACCGCGGTGCTGGTGGCGACACGGTGTCCGAGACGGACCTTCATGGTGTGCGTTCCCTTCGTTGCGGGCTGGCCGAACGGCCGTGGCGCACGGTAAGGAACGAAGGTGAACCCACCCCGCCGCAGGGGTGGCCGGCGGAGGAAGTTCAGGTGACCGCTGCGGTCGTCGGCTACGGGGTCGGGCCCCGGCCGTTGCCGGGGGTCAGACGCCCGGGACCGGCTCGGCCCCGGTGTCGCTGCCGGGCTCGGTGCCGCTGTCAGGCTCGACGTCGGTGGCGGTCTGGGGGGCGCCGACGACGACACGGTTGCGGCCCGAGCGCTTGGCCGCCAGCAGGGCGGCGTCGGCGCGGGCGAGCACCTTGGGCAGCTCCTCGCCGCGGGTGGCGCCCACGACCCCGAAGCTGGCGGTGAAGCGCGGGGCCCCGGCGACGGTGATGGCGGCGTCGAGGCGGGCCCGCAGCCGGTCGAACAGCTCGGCGGCCTTCTCCGGCGGGCAGCCGCCGAGGGCGACCACGAACTCCTCGCCGCCGTGGCGGCCGACCACGTCCTGCTCCCGCACCGACTCGCGCAGCTGCTGGGCGAAGAGGCGCAGCGCCCGGTCGCCGGTCTCGTGGCCGTAGGTGTCGTTGAGCTCCTTGAAGTGGTCGAGGTCGACCATGGCCACGCTGACCTCGACGGTGCGCGACCGCAGCGCCGTGGCCTCGTGCTCGAACGACCGGCGGTTGAGCAGCCCGGTGAGGGCGTCGGTGGAGGCTTGCAGCTGGGTCTCGGCCATGACCCGCAGCAGGCCGATGCGCGCCCCGGCCAGGTTGGCGAGGGTGGCCAGGTCGGCGACGGAGTCATCCGCGAGGCGCTCGCCCACGGCGCCGGTGGAGTGGATCACCCCGACCGTGCGGCCCATGATCGACACCGGCACGCACACCGCGGAGACGGCCCCGGCGGGCCGGCCCCGCAGCTTCGGGCAGGCGTCGAGCTCCTCGCTGTCGGCGAAGTGCTGCACCTGCGCCCGCCGGGCCGCCGGGCACTGGTCGGGGGAGTCGACGCTGCAGCACGGCGCCTCGCCGGTGGGCGACGCGCTCGCCATGCGCAGCAGGTGGGCGTGGCTGTTGTCGGCCAGCAGCAGCTCGCTCGACGAGGTCGGCAGCGTCACCCGCAGCGACCGCTCGATGACGTCGACCACCTCGGCCTCCCCCTCGGCCATGTCGAGGGCGTTGGCCAGGCGCCGCTCGAACTCCTGGCGGTGCACCTGCCCGGCCTGGCGGGCGGTCTGCGCCTCGGCGCGGTCGAGGGCGTCGGTCAGCTGGTGGGTCAGGGTGGCCACCATGGCGTCGGTCTGGTGCTGCTGGGACACGCTGATGCGCAGCACCAGGTAGATGAACGGGGCGAGCAGCACGAACAGCCACCCCCACACCAGCACCCACCGGGGGGCCCCGTCGCTGGTGGCGTCGGCCAGGGCCAGGGCGGGCACCCCCAGGGCGGGCATGAGCACGGTGGCGACGCACATCATCGTCCACTTGCGCCGCACCACCCGGCGCCGGGCGCGCTCCCAGTCGTCCTCGGTGACCTCCGGCGCGTCGGGGGGAGACGGGGCCACGGCCGTCGGCGCAGGGTGCATGCTCCGGGATATCGGCGCACGGCGCCGCTGCATGAGCGGTGGGGCGGAGCGGTCGCCCGGCCGGGGGCGGGAACCTCCGCTGGGGGTGCCCGGCGCCGGCGGTCAGAACTCGAGGGCGGTGAGCTCCGGGTACCAGCGGCGGGCCCGCTCGACGGCCCCGGCCCAGCGGTCGCGGTCGGGGGTGGAGGCCGGCTCGACGGTGCGCGCCGGGCGCCAGGCGGCGGCCACGTCGTCTTCGTCGCGCCACGTGCCGACGGCCATGCCCGCCAGGTAGCCGGCGCCGAGGGTGGTGGCCTCCAGCTGCGGCGACACCTCGACGGGCCGCTGGCAGGCGTCGGCCAGCGCCTGCACGAACACGGCGTTGGCGCTCATGCCGCCGTCGACGCGCAGGGCGTCGATGGTCACCCCGGCGTCGGCCTCGGCGGCCTCGACCAGGTCGGCGCCGGCGGCGGCCACGCCCTCGAGCACGGCCCGCACCAGCTGCGCCCGGCCGGCGCCCCGGGTGGCGCCGAGCAGCGTGCCGCGCGCCCCGAAGTCCCAGTGCGGGGTGCCGAGGCCCGACAGGGCGGGCACGAACACCAGGCCGCCGGCGTCAGCCACGGTGGCGGCGACGGTGGCCGACTCGGCGGCGTCGGCGAGCACGCCCAGGTCATCGACCAGCCAGTCGACGGCGCTGCCGGCCGACAGCATCAGCGCCTCGACGCCCCACGTGGTGACCCCGGCCCGCCGCCACGCCACGATCGGGAAGCACCCGGCCGAGCTGCGCGCCGTGCTGGCGGGCGCCCCCGGCCCGGTGCAGAGGTCGAGCATGCCGCCGGTGCCGAAGGTGGCCTTGGCCATGCCGGGCCGCACGCAGCCCTGCCCGATGAGCGACGCCTGCTGGTCGCCGGCGATGCCGCACACCGGCGGGGCGCCGGGCAGGGCGGCGGCGGGGGCGACGCGGCCCGACGAGTCGACCAGCGTCGGCAGGGCGGTGCGGGGGATGCGCAGCCGCTCGAGCACCTCGTCGCGCCACTCGAGGCGGCCGCCCGAGAGCAGCCCGGTCACCGCTGCGTTCGACGGGTCGGTGACGTGCACGCCGCCGTCGGCGCCGCCGGTGAGGGTGTAGACGACCCAGCTGTCGACGGTGCCGATGCGGGTGGTGGCCCGGCGGTCGGGGTCGAAGGTGTCGAGCAGCCACGCCGCCTTGGTGGCCGACTCGTTGGGCGACAGCCGCAGCCCCTCGCCCTGCAGCTCCAGGCAGGTGCCGGCGGTGCGCAGGTCCTGCCAGCCGAGGCCGGGGCCGAGGGGGTCGCCGGTGGCGGCGTCCCAGGCGATGGTCGACGCCCGCTGGGCGGTGACCCCGACGGCGTCGACGGGGCCGCCCCGGGCCAGCGCCTCGGCGGCCACGTCGAGCACGGCGGTGGCGAGGGCGGCGGCGTCGATCTCGAGCAGCCCCTCGAACGGCACGATGGGGGGAAGGGGCCGTCGGGCCACGTCGCCCACCGTGGCGTCGGGCCGGACGATGGCGGCCCGGACGCTGCTGGTGCCGACGTCGACCACGAGGATGCTCATCGGCGGCGGAGCCTACGTGGGGCGTTCACCGGGCGGGCCAGGGCGGCGGCCCCCACGGGCTGTCGAGGCCGAGCTTGCCGGGGTTGAGGATGCCGTTGGGGTCGAGGGCGGCCTTGACCCGGGCCAGCACGGGCAGGCCGCCGTCGAGGGCGGCGGCCATGAACCGGCTGCGGTTCAGGCCGACCCCGTGATGGTGGGAGAGGGCGCCGCCGTGGTCGAGGGTGGCGGTGGTGACGGCGTCCCACGCCGCCCGGTACCAGCCCTCCCGGGCGGCCACGTCGGCGGGCTCGCCACCGGGGCCGCGCCCCGGCCGGCCGGCGACGGTGAAGTAGAGGCAGGCGCCGTCGCGGTAGGCGTGCGACTGGTGGGCGGAGGCGGCCAGGGCGTCGGGCAGCGCCCTCACCGCGGCGAGGGCAGCCTCGTAGATGGCGGGCAGCGCCGACCACGGCGCCGCGATCTCGACGGTGTCGGCGACGATGCCGGCGCCGGCCAGGTCGCCCAGGTCGGCGACGTGGTTGCGCCGGTCGAGCCAGCGGCCCACCAGGCTGGCGTCGAGGGGGTCACCGGCGCCGCACTCGTCGGTGACGACCCGCCAGCCGCCGTCGATGGCGACGGGGTCGCCCTCGTCGAGGGCGATCAGCACGTTGGTGTCGACGTCGAAGCTGCGTTGGCTCTCGCGCTGGTCGTAGAGGCGCAGCACCGCCGGGGTCGCCCCCCGTCGCAGCACCCGCCGGCAGGCGTCGAGGCCGTCGGCGAAGGTGGCGAACCCCCACGCCCCCCGCCGCTCGTCGCCGGGCAGGGCGGAGGCGCGCAGGCGCACCGAGGTCACCACGCCGAGGGTGCCCTCCGACCCGGTGAACAGCTGGGTGAGGTCGGGCCCGGTGGCGCTCCGGGGCGCCCGGCCGCCGCAGCGCAGCACGGTGCCGTCGGCCAGCACCACCTCGAGGCCGGCGACCAGGTCTTCGATCTTGCCGTAGCGGGTCGAGTACTGGCCGGCCGACCGGCACGCCACCCAGCCGCCCACGGTGGAGAGGGCGATCGACTGCGGCCAGTGGCCGAGCGTGGCCCCCCGGGCGCGCAGGTCGGCCTCGAAGAGGTCGCCGAAGGTGCCGGCGGCCACGTCGACGAGCAGGCTGGTGTCGTCGTAGGCCTCGATGCCGGTGAGCCGGGTCAGGTCGAGGGCGATGCCCCCGAACACCGGCACCGACGCGCCGCACACGCCGCTGCGCCCGGCGGTCACCGTCACCGGGACGCCAGCGTCGTCGCAGGCGCGCAGCACCTCGGCCACCTCGCCGCTCGACGCCGGCCGGGCCACCGCCGCCGCCTCGGCCGGCACCTCGCCGCCGGTGGCCCACGTGGCGGTCAGCGGCCACCAGTCGCGCGACGCCTCCAGGCGGTCACGCTCGTCGGTCACCACCTCGCACGCGCCGCGCAGGCGGGCCAGCAGGGCGTCGCCCGCCACCGCCACCGGGGGGAAGCGCAGCACCGGCGCCTCGGGCAGGGCGACCACCGGGGTGGGGGCCCCGGGCCCGAGCGGCGGCGGGTCGGCCGGGGTCACGCCGCCACCCCGTCGGCCGCGATGGCGCTGCGCTCGGCGCCGACCTCGGCGGCCACCGCCGCCACCTCCTGCTCGACCCGGGCCGCCGACCAGCCGAGCTCCCCGGCGACCAGGGCCGCCGCCGCCGGTGCCGCCGCCAGGGTGGCCTCCCGGTCGAGGATGCCCGCCCGGGTGCGCCGCCACAGCAGGTCGACCAACGTGTGCACCATCTCGGTGCGGGCCGAGTGGACGGCCTCGGCGCGGAGGTAGGGGAGCCCTTCCACCAGCGGCGCCCCCAGCGCCGGGTCGGCCTCGACCAGGGCGGCGACGGCCCGGGCCGCGGTGCCGAAGCGGCCCTGCAGGTGGGCGACGGTGGCGGCGGGCAGGCCGAGGCGGTCGGCGAGCTCGTCGGCCGGCGCGGCGTCGGCGGCGGTGGGCGCACCCCACAGGGCCAGGCGCTTGGTCGGGCAGCGGGGGGCGTGGCGGCCGAGCACGGCGTAGGCGGCGTCGACGGCGTCGGCGGCCATGCGCCGGTAGGTGGTGAGCTTGCCGCCGGTGACGGTGACCAGCCCGTCGGCGGCGGTGGTGACGCGGTGGCGGCGGCTCAGGTCGGCGGTCTTCTCCGACGCCCCGGCCACGAGGGGCCGCAGCCCGGCCCAGCTGCCGGTGACGTCGGCGGGGGTGAGGGCCGAGGTCGTCCACGCGTTCACGGCCCGCAGGAGGTAGTCGACGTCGGCGGCGCTGCAGCGCGGCGAGCGCAGGTCGCCGTCGTAGTCGGTGTCGGTGGTGCCGATGTAGGTGAACCCGCTGCCCCGCCACGGCACCACGAACACCGACCGGCGGTCGCCGGGCACGGCCAGCACGGTGGCCTGGTCGCAGGGCAGCCGGTCGGCGGGCACGGTGACGTGCACGCCCTTGGCCGGGCGGATGGCCACGTGGTCGCCGGCCCCGGCCAGCTGCGCCACCTGCTCGCCCCACACCCCCCCGGCGTTGACCACCGCCTTGGCCCGGACGCGGGTGCCGTCGGCCAGCACCGCCCCGTCGAGCGCCCCGGCCGGGCTGCGGGTGAGCTCGGTCACCGGCGCGTAGGTCGCCACCGCGGCGCCGTGGGCCGCCGCGGTGCGGGCGACGGCGAGGGTGAGGCGGGCGTCGTCGGCGGCGGCGTCCCAGTAGAGGAAGGCGTCGACGAGCAGGTCGGCGCGCAGGGTCGGCAGGTGGGCCCGGGCCTCGGCGGGGCTGGTGCGGCTGTGGCGGTGCCCGATGCGCAACCCGCCGCACACGTCGTAGAGCCACAGGGCACTGGAGTACGCCTTGGCCAGCCCCTTGACCGCGGCGGTCGACCCGTCGGCCTTGGCGAAGAGGGGGATGAGGAACGGCAGCGGCGTCACCAGGTGCGGGGCGTTGTCGAGGAGGTGCTGGCGCTCGGCGAGCGCCTCGGTGACCAGCTTCCGCTCGCCCGACGACAGGTAGCGCAGCCCGCCGTGCACCATCTTCGACGACATCGACGAGGTGCCGCAGGCCAGGTCGCCGGCGTCGACCAGCGCCGTGCGCAGCCCCCGGGCGGCGGCGTCGAGGGCGACGCCCGCGCCGGTGATGCCCGCGCCCACCACCAGCACGTCGAAGGTGTCGCCCGCCAGGCGGGCGAGGGCGCCGGCCCGGTCGAAGGGCCCGGTGGGCAGCACGTGGTCGGCCACGGCAGCGACCCTAGGCCGGGGGGGTCTCGGGGCGCCTGCTGCGCGGGCTGCGGGCTGGCGCGGCGGATCGGCGTCGTGGGATTGTGGGTAGTGCCACGGTGCGCCCGCCGCCGATCGGGCCACCGACCGCTATCCCGGAGCCGTTCATGGAGTCGAAGCAGAACCTGGTGTGGCGCCAGAAGGCCGCCTGCCGTGGGGTCGAGCCCGAGGTGTTCTACCCCGTCACCGACGAGGAGGCCGACGACGCCAAGGCGATCTGCGCCTCGTGCGCGGTGCAGGCCGCCTGCCTCGACTGGGCCCTCACCACCCGGGAGCACGACGGCGTCTGGGGCGGGGCGACCGAGCGGGAGCGCCGGCGGATGATCCGCCAGCGCCGCCGCTCCGCCTGAGCGACCCCCTCGCCCGCCCGCCGGTGCGCCCGGCGACTTCCCCTCCTGCCGCCGGCGGCGGCCCGCTAGGTTCGGGCGCCGCCATGGGCGCCACCGACTTCGACGCCATGGGCGGCTGGCCCGGGGTCCTCTCCGAGCTGGCGGCCGGCCGGCACCTGAGCGCCGGGCAGGCGGCCGCCGCCCTCGGCGAGGTGCTCGCCGGCGACGCCACCTCCGCCCAGATCGCCGCCTTCGTCTTCGGCCTGCGCTGCAAGGGCGAGACCGTCGAGGAGATGCGGGGGCTGGTGGCCGCCATGCTCGCCGCCGCCGAGCGGGTGCAGGTCGGGCCCGAGCTCGCCGACCGCCTGGTCGACACCTGCGGCACCGGCGGCGACCGCAGCGGCACCATCAACGTGTCGACCATCGCCGCCCTGGTGGTGGCCGGCGCCGGCGTGCCGGTGTGCAAGCACGGGGGGCGGGCGGCGTCGTCGAAGGCCGGGTCCGCCGACGTGCTCGAGGCGCTCGGCGTCGCCATCGAGGTGCCCCCCGACGGCGTGCGCCACTGCATCGAGACCGCCGGCATCGGCTTCTGCTTCGCCCCCCGCTACCACCCGGCCATGCGCCACGCCGTGCCCACCCGCCGGGAGCTGGGGGTGCCGACGGCGTTCAACCTGCTGGGCCCGCTGGCCAACCCGGCCCGGGTGCGCCGGCAGGTGGTCGGCGTGGGCGACCCGGCCGCCGCCACCCGCATGTGCGAGGTGCTCGTCGCCGGCGGCGCCCGCTCGGTGATGGTGGTGCACGGCGACGACGGCCTCGACGAGCTGACCACCACCACCACCTCGACGGTGGTGGCGTGGGCGGCCGGCGACGACGCCCCCCGGGTGGCCACCGTCGACCCCGCCGACCTCGGGCTGGCACCCGCCGCCCCCGGCGACCTCGTCGGCGGCGACGCCGCCACCAACGCCGCGCTGGCCCGCGCCGTCCTCGAGGGCGCCCCCGGCGCGCACCGCGACATCGTGGTGCTCAACGCCGCAGCCGCCCTGGTCGTGGCCGGGGTGGCCGACGGCATGGCCGCGGGGCTCGAGGCCGCCGCCGCGTCGGTCGACTCCGGGGCGGCGGCGACCGCCCTCGAGCGGCTGGTGGCGGCGTCGCGCCAGGCGGCGTGCTGAGGGGGCGGCCGCAGTAGATTCTGGCGCTCCGGTCGCGGGGCAGGTCGCTCCGGACCCGTCCATCGGAGAGGGCGTGGAGCACCAGGCCGCCACCGGCGCCGCCACGGGCGCCGACACCGCCACCGGGCCGCGCGTCGGCGCGCCCGAGCACATCGGCTTCCCCCGCGTCCCGCCGCTGCTCGGCCGCGACCGCGAGCTCGGCGAGCTGCGCGCCGCGCTCGGCCGGGCACGCCTGGTGACCGTCACCGGGGTGGGCGGCGTCGGCAAGACGGTGCTGGCCGTCTCCGGGGCTCTGGCGACCTCCGTCCCGGTCGGCGACCGGTCCTTCGTCGACCTGGCCCGCGTGGGTGACGCCGCCCTGGTGCCGGCCGCGGTGGCCGCTGCCGTCGGCCTCGGCGACGACCGCCCCGGCGACCCCGTCGACCGGCTGGTCGAGGGGCTGCGCGACCGCAGCGGCCTGCTGGTCGTCGACAACTGCGAGCACCTGCTCGGCGCCGTTCGCACCGTGGTGGGCCGGGTGCTCGACGGCTGCCCGGGGGTGAGCCTGCTGCTCACCAGCCGCCAGCCCCTGCGCATCGCCGGCGAGGTGCTGGTGCGGTTGGCGGGGCTGGCAGCGGAGGCGGCGGCCGGCGCCGACGGGCCGCCGCCGGCGGTGGCGCTGTTCCTCGAGCGGGCGCGCGACGCGCGCGGCGGGGTCACCCTGGCCGCCGAGGAGGTCGACGCGGTCGCCGAGCTGTGCCGGCGCATCGACGGCCTGCCGCTCGCCATCGAGCTGGCGGCCGCCCGCACCGACGTGCTCGGGCCCCTCGACCTGTTGGAGCGGCTCGACCGCCAGCTCGACCTGCTGGCTCGGCGCGAGGGAGAGGTCGGGCGGCACCAGACCCTCCGCGCCGTCTTCGAGTGGAGCTTCGAGCTGCTCGGCGAGGCGGAGCAGCGGGTGTTCCGCCGGCTCGGACCGTTCACGGGCGGCTTCACCCTCGACGCCGCCGAGCGGGTGTGCGCAGGTGACGGCGTCGAGGTGGCGGAGGTCGCCGACGTGCTCGGCGACCTCACCGAGAAGTCGATGCTGCTGGCGCGCCCCACCGGCGGGCGAAGCCGGTTCTCGCGCCTGGAGACGCTGCGGCGCTTCGCCGACGACTGCCTGTCGCGCTCGGGCGAGGCCGCCGCCGTCCGGCGCCGCCACGCCGACTGGTGCGCAGAGGTGGCCCGCAAGGCGGCGGCAGCCCCGGCGGCCGAGGCGCTGGCCCGGCTGGAGCCCGAGCTCGGCAACTTCCGCAACGCCCTGCAGTGGGCCGCCGGCCACGACCCCGGCCTCGCCCTCGAGTTGGTGACGGCCCTGCAGTGGTTCTGGGAGGGCGGGGGCCACGCCGCCGAGGGTCGCCGGTGGAGCGAGCAGGTGCTCGAGGCGAGCACGGGCGCCCCGCCAGCGGTGCGGGCCGAGGCCGAGGAGGGGCTGGGCCGGCTGCTGGTGCGCCTGGGCGCCTACGACGAGGCGCGCGAGCGGTTCGAGCGGTGCCGGGCCCTCGCCGGCGACGACGCCGCCGCCCGCGCCCGCCTGACCGCCCAGCTGGGCGCCGTCGCCCGCCTGCAGGGTCGGTTCGCGGAGGCGGAGGAGTGGCTCACCGCTGCGCTCGACGGGTACGCCGCCCTCGGCGACCGCCCTGGCATGGCGTCGGTGATGACCGACCTCGGCCAGCTCGCCGCCCTCCGATCGCAGCGCCAGGCCAGCCGGCTGCTGCTCGGCGAAGCGCTCGACATGGCCCGCCGGGCCGGCGACGACCGTTCGGCGGCGCGGGCGTTGGCGCTGCTGGGGGAGGGGGCGAGCCGCGACGGCGAGGTGGTCACCGCCCGCCGCCTCTTCGACGAGGCCGCCGACGCCTACGCCGCCGCCGGCGACACCGGCGGCATGGCCACCGTCGCCTCGGCCGCCGCCAAGATGGCACAGCTGGTCGACGACCTCGACCGGGCCGAGGCCGACCAGCAGCGGGCCCTCGCCCTGTTCCGCGAGGTCAACGACCTGAGGGGTGTGGCCCGCGCCTACGCCAACCTGGGGTTCCTCGCCTACCTCACCGGCCGCCACCACGAGGCGGAAGCGCAGTTCACCGAGGCCGTCGGGCTGCGCCGCCGGCTCGGCGACCGGCGGGGGCTGGCCATCGCGCTGGTCGGCCTGGCCAACAGCTGGTTCCTCCGCCACCACCAGCCCCCGGACCCGGCCGGGGCCTACCGGCTCTGCGAGCAGGCATTGGGCATCCAGCAGGAGATCGGCGACGACGTCAACGCCGGCTGGACGGCCTACATCATGGCGGAGGTGGCCCGGAACCTCGGCCGCGTCGACGACGCCCGCGCACACGCCACGACCTGCATCGAGCTGTACCGGCGCAGCGGCCACGAGCGCCTGGCGGGGGTCGGCTTCTTCAGCCTGGCCGCCGTCGACCGCGCCAGCGGGCAGCTGGGGGACGCCGCCTCGCACGCCCGCGTGGCCCTCGACTCGGCGGCGACCCTCGGCGGGGCGCTGCAGATCGCCCGGTGCATCGAGCTGACGGCGGGCATCTGCGGCGCGGCGGGCGACCACGCCGCTGCCGCCGAGCTGCGCGGCGCCGCCACGGCCCTGCGCGAGCGCCACGACCTGATCCCCGCCGGGCTGACCCCCGACGGGCCGCTGCTGGCCGCCGACCTGGCCGAGGTCACCGCCGCCCTGGGCGCTGACGGCGTCGCCCACGCCACCGCCCTCGGCGCCGCCCTGACCCAAGCCGAGGTCGTCGCCCGGGCCGCCGCCCTTCTGGCGGCGGTGGAAGCAGGAGGCGCGGCCCGGGCACCTGCGCCGCCGCCCTCCGGGGCGGTCGCCGTGCGCCTGCTCGGCGGTTTCGAGGTCATCGGGGCCGGCGGCCAGCCGGCGACCACCCCGCCGGGCATGGCCAGCCAGGTGGTGAAGATCGTCGCCGTCCGCCGAACGGTGCACATCGACGAGCTGGTCGAGCTGCTGTGGCCCGACGCCGCGCCCGGGGTGGGCCGCCGCCGGCTGCACAACGTGCTCAGCCGGGTGCGCAAGGCCTACGGCGACGTGGTCGTCCGCAGCGGGGAAACCCTCACCCTCGACGAGAGGGTGACCGTCGACGCCGCCGAGTTCACCGCCGCCGCCGCCTCGGCCCTGGCCGCCCCCGACGGCGGGGCCGGGCCGATGGCTGCGCTGCGCGACGCCCTCGGCCGCTACCGCGGTGAGCTGCTGCCCGGCGACCGCTTCGCCGACTGGGCCGCCGGGCCCCGCGAGCGGCTGCGGCAGCTCGCCCTGCGCTGCACCACCGCCGCGGCCCGGGCGGCGGTCACCGACGACGACGTGACCGCCGCCCTCGGCTGGCTCGAGCAGGCGATCGAGGCCAACCCCCTCGACGAGGGCCCCTACCTCGACGCCGCCCGCCTGCTGGCCCGGGTCGGTCAGCGCAGCCGGGCCGAGCGGATGCTGGCCCGGGCCCGGGCCACGGCCGAGGTGCTCGGCGTGGCGCCGTCGGCGGAGCTGGACGCCCTCGCCGCCGCGCTCGCCGGCTGACGCCGCCCGCCCGGGCCACCCCTGGGCCACCCGACC
>DASTHS010000303.1:0-2120 GCA_035718085.1 Acidimicrobiales bacterium
CGAGTCGGGGAGGGGGGATTCGAACCCCCGACCTCCTGCTCCCAAAGCAGGTGCGCTACCGCTGCGCCACTCCCCGGCGCACCGCAGCGTAGGTGGCTGCCCCGGCGTCCGCTGCGGGCGTCGGCAGCGTCGGCCCACCCGGTAGGCTCGCCCACCTGTATGGGACGTCGTCAGCCATGAAGTCGGTCGTCGAGACACTCGAGGGCAACAGGATCAAGCTCACCGTCGAGGTCGAGGCGGCGGAGTTCGAGCGTGCCGTCGACGCCGCCTTCCGCCGCATCGCCCGCGAGGTGCGCATCCCCGGGTTCCGCCCGGGCAAGGCGCCCCGCCGCATCCTCGAGGCGCGCCTCGGGCGGGAGGCCGGCCGCCAGGAGGCGCTGCGCGAGTCGCTGCCCGACTACTACGCCCGGGCGGTTCGTGAGCACGAGGTCGACGTGATCGCCCCCCCGCAGATCGACATCACCAGCGGGGAGGCCGACGGCCCGGTGGCCTTCGACGCCGTCGTGGAGGTGCGGCCCCAGCTGCAGCTGGTCGGCTACGACGGGCTCCGCGTCGAGGTGCCCAGCCCGGAGGTGACCGACGACGACGTCGCCGGTCACCTCGACCGCCTCCGCGGCGGCTTCGCCGAGCTGCGCGAGGTCGAGCGCCCGGCGGCCACCGGCGACAACGCCACCATCGCCCTGCGGGCCAGCCGTGACGGTGAAGAGGTGGCGGGCATGGCGCTCGACGACTACCTCTACGAGGTGGGCAGCGGCGCCCTCATCCCGGAGATCGACGAGCAGCTGGTCGGGATGGCACCGGGCGACACCAAGACCTTCGCCTCCGAGTCGACCAACGCCGAGGTCACCCTGACCGTCGGCGGGGTCAAGGAGAAGGTGCTCCCCGAGGTCACCGACGAGTGGGCCGCCGACGCCTCCGAGTTCGAGACCGTCGACGAGCTGCGCGCCGACATCGTCACCCGCCTCACCACGGTGAAGAAGGTGCAGGCCACCATGGCGCTGCGCAACGCCGCCGTCGAGGCCCTCGTGGAGCTCGTCGCCGACGAGCCCCCGGCTGCGCTGGTCGACGCCGAGGTCGAGCGGCGGGCCCACGACCTCGGTCACCGCCTCGAGGCGCAGGGCGCCACCATCGCGCAGTGGCTGGCCGCGACCGGCCAGAGCGAGGCCGACGTCGTCGCCGAGTGGCGGGGCGCCGCGGTGCCGGCGGTCAAGGCCGACCTCGCCCTCCGGGCGGTTGCCGACGCCGAGGGCATCGAGGTCACCGACGCCGATGTCGACGCCGAGATCGAGCGGCTGGCCGCCGGCTACCAGGTGCCGGCCGAGCAGATCCGACTGCAGCTCGAGCGCGGTGAGCAGATGCCCGCGGTACGCTCGGATCTCAAGAAGAGCAAAGCCCTCGAGTGGCTGATCGCCCACGTGGAGATCGTCGACGCCGAGGGTCGCCCCGTAGACCGTGCAGCACTCGAGATCGATGTCGACGGTTCGGGCGAGCAAGCCCCTGCCGCCGGCGACACCGCCGCCGAGGGGTCGACCGATCAGGCCGAGCCCGACGCCGCGGAAGCCGACACATCAGCCGAGGCCGACGCACCGGCCGGAGCCGCCGGAGCAGAGAGCGGAGAAGCGTGATCAACCCCCTCGCCCAGTACCACATCCCGGGCGTCGTCGAGCAGACCAACCGGGGCGACCGGACCTACGACCTCTTCTCCCGCATGCTCGAGGAGAACATCATCTTCATCGGCACGCCGATCGACGACTACGTCGCCAACGCCGTGATCGCGCAGATGTTCTTCCTCGAGTACAAGAACGCTGACCGTGACATCAACATCTACATCAACTCGCCGGGCGGCGACATCACGGCGCTCTTCGCCATCTACGACACCATGAAGTACGTGAAGAACGACATCCAGACGTTCTGCTACGGCCAGGCGGCGTCGGCGGCGGCGGTCATCCTCGCCGGGGGAACCCGGGGCAAGCGCTACGCCCGGCCCCACGCCCGGATCCTGATCCACCAGCCCCACGGCGGCGCCGCCGGGCAGGCCACCGACATCGAGATCCAGGCGAAGGAGATCCTGCGCATGCGCGACCTCCTGAACGAGATGCTCGCCCACGACACCGGCCAGA
>DASTHS010000304.1:0-2171 GCA_035718085.1 Acidimicrobiales bacterium
CGGCGGCGGTGCTGCCCTTCGTCTGCCGATTCCTCGGGCTGCCGCTGGGCGCCACCGCCGGCGGGTAGCAGCCGGCCGGCCGCCGCTGGCCGCCGGCGACTGCTGCTTCCCCTAGGTTTGGCGGGATATGGGGGACTTCAACTTCGCAGACGCCTGGGAGACCATCGCCGGGGCCATCCCCGACCGGGCCGCCCAGCGCCACGACGGGCGCACGCAGACCTGGGCCGAGTTCGACCGGCGGGCCGCTGCGCTCGCCGCCGACCTGCAAGACGCCGGGCTCGGCCACCAGGCCAAGGTGGCCGCCTACCTCTACAACGGGCCCGAATACCTGGAGAGCTACTACGCGGCCTGGAAGGTGGCGGCGGTACCGGTCAACACCAACTACCGCTACGGGCCCGAAGAGGTGGCCTACCTGATGGGCAACGCGGATGCCGAGGCGGTGGTGTTCGACACGTCGTTCACCTCCGTCGTCGAGGCGGTGCGCGACCGGCTGCCGCTGGTGAAGCGGTGGTACGCGGTGGGCCCCGACGTGCCCGGGTGGGCGGTCGCCTACGAGGAGGTCGTGGGCTCGGGCGCCACGCCCGCCCCGGTCGAGCGCAGCGGCGACGACCTGCTGCTGCTCTACACCGGCGGCACGACCGGGATGCCCAAGGGCGTGATGTGGCGCCAGGACGACCTGTGGGGGGTGCTGGGCGGGGGTGGCAGCCCGTTCGTGGGCACCGGCCCGGTCGAGGGCTACGACGAGCTGCGCCAGCGGGTGGCGGCCAGCGACGAGGCCGCCCAGGTGCGCATGTTCCCGGCGTGCCCGCTGATGCACGGCACCGGGCAGTTCTCCGCCTTCATCGCCCTGTCGCTCGGCGGCATGGTCGTCACCGACAGCGGCCTCGCCCGCCACTTCGACCCCGAGCGGCTCTGGCAGCTGGCGGCCGACGAGCGGATCGTGCAGCTGACGATCGTCGGCGACGCCTTCGCCCGGCCGATGCTGGCCGCCCTCGACGCCAACCCCGGCCGCTGGGAGCTCGGCTCGCTCATGCTGATCAACTCGTCGGGGGTCATGTGGAGCCAGGAGGTCAAAGACGGCCTGGCCAAGCACCTGCCCACCACCTTCTTCTTCGACAGCCTGGGGTCGTCCGAGGCGGTCGGCCTCGGGGCCAGCGTGGCGGGGGCGGGGGCCAAGGCGGCCACGGCGTCGTTCCAGCTCGGTGCCGGCGCCCGGGTCGTCGGTCCCGACGACCGTGACGTCACGCCCGGCTCCGGGGAGCAGGGCCTGATCGCCCTGCCGGGCCACATCCCCCTCGGCTACTACAAGGACGAGGCCAAGACTGCGGCGACGTTCCGCACCATCGACGGCACCCGCTACACGCTGCCGGGCGACTGGGCGACCGTCGACGCCGACGGGGGCATCCACCTGCTCGGGCGGGGGTCGGTCGTGATCAACACGGGCGGCGAGAAGGTGTTCCCCGAGGAAGTCGAGGAGGCGGTGAAGCGCTTCGGCGGGGTGGCCGACGCCGTCGCGGTCGGCGTGCCCGACGAGCGGTTCGGCGAGGTGATCTGCGCGCTCGTCGAGCCGGAGACACCGGGCGCCACCATCGACCGGGACGCCCTGGTCGAGCACGTGCGCTCGTCGCTGGCCCGCTACAAGGCGCCCCGCCTGGTGTTCACCGTCGACTCCATCAACCGGTCGCCGTCGGGGAAGGTCGACTACAAGGCGCTGAAGGCCCTCGCCGTCGAGCGGGCGGCCACCGACGCCTGACTGCTCCGGCCCCCTGCGGGATGAGGCGCTGTAGCGCTCGCAGGCGACGGCTCGTACCCCTCGAAGCGCTTGGCGAGCTCATCGGCCTGGTCGATGACCTGCTGCAGGGAACGGGGCACGAGCATCACCTCAAGAACTTGGGGCGGGCAAGTCTTGCCGATCCACATGATCGTGCCCTCGGCCCGGTGCACGTCGCCGACGGTGAGCCGCAGGATCTCCGCCACCCGCATGCCCGCCAGCCGCAGGCGGAGCACGAGCTCGTCACGGCGACCGACGTCGCTGCGGTCGCACACGCCGAGCAACCGGCCGCAGGCCACTTCATGATCATCAAGCCGGGTGCGCGCCCTGGAGCTTGTCGGAGAGCGGCGGCGGGGATGGGTGACGCCGGCGAAGGCGAACAGCGAGGACAGCTCCGCCC
>DASTHS010000305.1:0-8299 GCA_035718085.1 Acidimicrobiales bacterium
CGACGACGGCTCGAGCACCGGCAACACCATCTCGCCGATCACCGCCGCCGACCCGTCGGTGTAGCCCAGCAGGTCGTCGAAGGTGGGGTAGCGGGTCACGGTGAGGTCCATCGCCATCGAGCGCATGAACCGCCGGAAGCAGCCAGGGTCGATCTCGAACGCCCGCACGGTGTGCACGACCGCCTTGAGCACCGGGTCGTCGCTCCGGCCGCGCTCGAGGTCGGCGAAGAACCGGTCACCGAAGTCGGTCAGCGCCCGCTCGCGCTCGTCGACCGGCGCCGGCCCCAGGTCGTCGACGATGTCGTCGGCGTAGCGGCAGAACCCGTAGACGGCGTGCACGTGGGGGCGCATCACCGCCGGCAGCAGCTGCGTCGACCAGTAGTAGGTCGTGCCGTGCCGCTTGTTCAGCTCCCGGCAGCGGGCGTAGCTCTCGGCGAGGGTGGTCACCGGGTGAGCATGTCGACCCGGTCGGCGGCCAGGCGTCCCGAGGCGAGCACCATGGGCACGCCGACACCCGGCTGGGTGCCCGAACCGACCAGCACGAGGCCCGGCACCCGCTTGTCGACGTTGCCGGGGCGGAACGGGCCGGTCTGCAGGAAGCGGTGCGACAGGGCGAAGGGCGTGCCGCGCTCCATGCCCATGGCCTCCCAGTCGAGGGGGTCGACGAAGCGCTCGGCCACGACGTCGTCGACCGGGTAGCCGTCGCCGCGGAGGCGGGCCACCAGGGTGTCGCGCATCTCCTGGCGGCGGGCGACCCAGTCGATGCGCCCGTCGAGGTTCGGCGTCGGCTCGAGGGCGAAGATCACGTGGCCGCCGGCAGGGGCCAGCCCCGGGTCGCTCACCGTCGGCACGCACACCAGGATCGACGGGTCGGGCTGGCGCTCCCCCTTGTGAAGGAGGGCGTCGAAGCTGCCCTTCCAGTCACCGCCGAAGTGGATGGTGTGGTGGGCCGTCCCGGCCGGGAGCTCGCCCCGCACGCCGGCCAGCCACAGCGTGCACGACGGCGAGTACTCGCCGCGGCGGGCCACCCTGGGCATGGGCGTCTCGGGCAGCAGCTCCCGGTAGACCAGCGGCAGGTCGGGGTTGGCGACGACCACGTCGGCGTCGAGGCGCTCGCCGCCCGCCAGGCGCACGCCGGTCACCGGCCCGGTGGTGCCGGTGCGGCGCAGGATGCGCTCGACGGAGGCGCCGTAGCGCAGCTCGCCGCCCGCCTTCTCGACCGCCGCGGCCAGGCCCTCGGCGACGGCGTGGATGCCGCCCTCGGGGAACCACACGCCCTCGACGGTGTCCATGTAGGTGATGATGCAGTAGACGGCGAGCGCCTCGAACGGCGACAGCCCGGCGTAGAGCGACTGGAAGCTGAACAGCTTGCGGAGGCGGTCGTCGCGGAAGAACCTCTCGACCACCGGCGTGACCTTGCGGAACGCGCCGAGGCGCACCAGCTCGAGCGCCGGGCGCAGCGGTCGCAGCAGGTCGAGGGGTGAGTCGAAGTTCCGGTCGATGAACCCGGGCTGCTCCACCTCGTAGAGCCGGCGCAGCCAGTCGCACCACCGGCCGAACGCGGCGGCGTCGTCGGCCCCGCACTCCCGCCGGATCTCGTCGGTCATGGCGTCGCGCCCAGCGCGCACCAGCAGCTCGCCGCCGTCGGCGAAGCGGGCCCGGTACATGGGGTCGAGGGCCTGCATGCGCAGGTGGTCGTCGATGTCGGCGCCCGCCGCCGCGAACGTGGCGGCCAGCACGTCGCGCATGGTGAGCACGCTCGGCCCGGTGTCGATCCGGTAGCCGTCGGTCTCCCACACGCCGGCCCGCCCCCCGGGCACGTCGGCCCGCTCGACGACGGTGACCTCGTAGCCGCGGCCGACGAGGTGGCAGGCGGCGGCCAGGCCGCCGAGCCCGGCGCCGATGACGACGACGCGCCGGCCGCCCATCAGTGGTCGCGCCCGGCGACGAAGCGGGCCATGTCGCAGAGGGCGGCCACGGCACCGGCTTCGAGCGGGAGCAGGTCGGCGGCCTCGAGCGCCCGGTCGACGAGGGTGTCGACCGTGCCCTCCACCGTGTCCCGGGCCCCGGTCGACTCGAAGATCCCCTGCATGGCGGCCACCTCGTCGGGGCAGAGGTCGGCCGCGCCCAGGCGGCGTTCCAGGAAGGCGGCGTCGCTGCCCGTGGCCGCCGCCCGGGCCAGGGCTGCCAACAGCGTCGGCTTGCCCTCGCGCAGGTCCTCGCCGACCGGCTTGCCGGTGACGACCGGGTCGCCGAACACGCCGAGGAGGTCGTCGCGCAGCTGGAACGCCTCGCCGAGCGGCGCCCCGAACGCGGAGAGGGGGCCGAGCAGCGCCGCCGCCCGGTCGGGTGCCGCCATCGCCGCCCCCAGCTGCAGGGGTCGTTCGACGGTGTACCTGCCGGACTTGTACTGGCAGATCCGGCGGGCCAGCTCGGGGCTGGCCGCCCGCCGGGCGGTGCCGTGCAGGTCGAGGTACTGCCCGAGGGTGACCTCGGTGCGCAGCTCGTGCCACACAGCGGCGGCGGGGGCGGGGGCACCGTCCATGCACCGGTCGGCGTAGACGAACGCCAGGTCGCCGATCAGGATGGCCACCGAGGCGCCGAAGCGGTCGGCCGGCCCCCGCCACCCCTCGCGGCGGTGCCGTCCGGCGTAGTCGACGTGGAGGGTGGGCGCGCCGTGGCGGCGGGCCGAGTCGTCCATCACGTCGTCGTGGATGCACGCGAAGGCGTGCAGCAGCTCGACGGCCGCGCAGGCGTCGGCTACCGCCGGGTCGTCGGGGTGGCCGCCCGCGCCCACGAACGCCCAGTGGCAGAACGCCGGGCGCAGCCGCTTGCCCCCGGCCGCCAGCAGCTCGTCGAGCGACGCCAGGGGCTCGGCCAGCGCGGGGTCGATCGCGGCCCACCTCGCGGCCTCGTCGGCCAGCAGGTCGGCGATGCGCGCCCCGACGCGGGCGGCCACCGCCGTCACAGCCGGCGGCGTCAGGGGCACGGAGGTGACCGTCATGACCCTGGTGACGGTACGCCACCCCGGGTGGCTATGCGGATTGGCGCGAAGGGGCACCGGCCAGCACCGCCCGGGCGGCGCGGTGCAGCCGCCACCGGTTGGCGAGGTGCTCGCCGAGCACGCTGAGCAGGTACCCGAGGCCGACCACGGCTGCGCCGGCGACGGCGTCGGCGAAGTAGTGGTTGGCCGTCACGACCACGCAGAAGACGGTGGCCGCCGGGTAGATCAGCAGCAGCGGGCGAAGCCGGCGGCGGCCGACGCACGACCACAGTGCCAGCGCGCACCACAGCGACCAGGCGGTGTGCAGGCTCGGCATCGCCGCGTACTGGTTGGACACGGCGTCGACCGCGCCGCTGCGGAAGTCCCAGAGGCCCCCGATGGTGGCGAGCGTGTCGGTGAACCCGTACGACGACGCCAGCAGGCGGGGCGGCAGCAGCGGGTAGCGCCAGAAGCCGAGCAGGCCGATCAGGGTGGTGGCCGCCAGGGTGTTGCGCCACCGCCGGTAGTGGCCGGGGTTGCGGGAGAACAGGCCGACGAGCACCACGATCACCGCCACGAAGTGCACGGTGCCGTAGTAGCCGTCCCAGAAGCGCATGAACGGCCGGTCGTGCACGACGAGGTGCTGCACCCACGCCTCGTCGAAGACGTGGAGGGCACGCTCGAGCCCGATGATCTGGTGCGCGTGGTGCAGCGCCGGGGGCACGGCGTCACCGTCGTTCAGGTCACGCACGACGGTGTAGAGCCCGTAGAAGACCACCACGATGGCCAGTTCGTGCCACCACCGGGCCCGTGGGGAATCGGCGCCGGGGCGCGCCGTGGTGGCTGCGTCGGGTATTGCGTGATGCTACTCGGCCGGCCTCCGCGTGGCGGGCCGGCGCGCGATCCTGGCCTCGTGCGAGCTCCGGTGCTGTTGGCGGCGGCCGCCGCCGGGCTGCTCGTCGCCGGCGGGGTGGCCGTGGTGGCCCACGACCGCGGGGTGCCCGGCGAGACCGGCACCGGGCGGGCCGTCGCTGCCCAGGCCCACGCAGCGCCGGCGACGGCCCCGGCCGCCGCCCCCCCCGCCGCCGCGCCCCCCGGCGGACCGCCGGGGTGGGCGCTGGCGTCGGCGGTCGCCTCCGGGCCGCCCGACGGCTGGGTGGCCACGTTGTCGGCCCCGGTGACCTGGTCGTCAGCACCCGGCGGCCCCCCGTCGGGCACGTTGGCGGCCACCGACCCCTTCGGCGCCGCCCAGGTGCTCGGCCTCGTCGGGCGCCCCAGGCCCGACGGCTGGGGCCTGGCCGAGCTGCCGGTGCGGCCCAACGGCACCACCGGGTGGGTGCAGGTGTCGCTCCCGCAGGTCACCCTGGCCACCACCCCCTACCGGGTGTCGGTGTCGGTGTCGGCCCGGACCCTCACCGTCACCGATGCCGGCGCGGTCGTGCTGCAGACGCCCGTCGCCGTGGGTTCACCGCGCACGCCGACCCCCACGGTCACCACTTACGTGTGGGAGCTCGTGCGCCCCGACCAGCCCGACGGGGGGTATGGGCCCTACATCCTCGGGCTGGCCGAGTTCTCCGACACCTACGCCACGTTCAACGGCGGCAACGCCCAGATCGGCATCCACGGCACCGACCTGCCGGCGTCGATCGGCACGGCGACCAGCCACGGCTGCATCCGGGTGCCCGACGACGTGGTGACGCGCCTGGCGGGGCTGCTGCCCCTCGGCACGCCGGTGGTCGTGGCGGCATAGCCGCCCGGCCTCAGCGGGCCTTGTCGAGGAAGTGGGCCTTGTCGACCACCACGCGCGTCACCCGGCCGGCGGCCACCAGACCGCAGTGGTCGATCACCGACACGCTGAAGACCAGCCGGCGGCCCTCGGTGCGCTCGAGGGTGGCGGTGGCCCGCACCACCGAGCCGACGGCCACCGGGGCGACGTGGGAGATCTCGACGCGGTTGCCCACCGAGGTCTGGCCCTCGGCCAGGCGGTGGGAGAGGGCGAGCAGCGTGGCCTCCTCGCAGAGCGCCACCACCCGGGGCGTGCCGAGCACGGCCACGTCACCCGCCCGGTGGGCCTGCGCCGTGTCGGTGTCGGCGACCACCAGCTCCACGGTCGCCTGGGGCGCGTCGTGCCCGGGGGCGCAGTGCGGGGGAGGCACGGACACGAGGGTACGCCGGTACCCTTCCGGCGATCCAACGCGCCGCCCCGGGGCGACGGATCGGGAGGAGCCCGGTGATCGACGACGACGTGGTGGCGAAGGTGCTCGGCGAGGCCCTGCGCAAGGGCGGCGAGTTCGCCGAGGTGTTCGCCGAAGACCGGCGCAGCTCGGCGGCCGGCCTCGACGACGGCCGGGTCGACAACATGGTCTCGGGGAGGGAGCGCGGCGCCGGCATCCGGGTCGTGGTCGGCGAGACCACCGGCTTCGCCCACACCAGCGACCTCTCCGAGCGCGGGCTGCTCCAGGCGGCGGCCGCCGCCGGTGCCGCCGCCCGCTCCGGCGGCGGCGGCACGCGCGTCGTCGCCCTCGACCGGGTCGACGCCCCCTCGCCGTCGCCCGTGGCCGTGCTTCCCGAGACGGTCGACAAGGCGACCAAGGTCGCCCTGCTGGCCCGGGCCGACGCCGCCGCCCGGGCGGCCAGCGACTCGGTGCGCCAGGTGAGCGTCGTCTACGGCGACAGCCGCCGGCGCATCCTGGTGGCCAACAGCGACGGGGTGCTCGCCGGTGACGACCAGGTGAAGACCCGCTTCGCCGTCTCGGTGGTCGCGTCCGCCGACACCGGCATGCAGACCGGGCGGGAGTCGATCGGCCACACCATGGGCTTCGAGCTGTTCGACCGCTACCGGGTCGAAGACCTCGCCGAGGCGGCCGCTGCCCGGGCGCTGGCCAAGCTGACGGCCCGCCCCGCCCCCTCGGGTCGGGTGCCGGTGGTGATCAAGCAGGGCAGCGGCGGCATCCTCTTCCACGAGGCGTGCGGCCACGGCCTCGAGGCCGACCACATCGCCAAGGACGTGTCGGTCTTCGCCCACCGGGTCGGCCAGCGCGTCGCCAGCCCGCTGGTCACCCTGGTCGACGACGGCACCATGACCGGCGAGTGGGGCGCCTTCGCCGTCGACGACGAGGGACACCGCGCCGGGCGCAACGTGCTGATCGACGGCGGGGTGCTCACCGATTACATGTGGGACTGGCTGCGGGCCCGCAAGGAGGGGCGGCCGAGCAGCGGCAACGGACGGCGCGAGACCTACCAGCACCTGCCGATGGTGCGGATGACCAACACGTTCCTCGCCAACGGCGCCGACGACCCCGACGAGATCGTCCGCCAGACACCCAACGGCGTCTACGTGGCCCAGCTCGGCGGCGGCCAGGTCAACACCGCCACCGGCGACTTCGTCTTTGGCATGACCGAGGCCTACCTCATCGAGGACGGCCGGCTCACCGAGCCCCTCCGTGACGCCAACCTGATCGGCAACGGCCCCCAGGTGCTCATGGACATCGACGCCGTGGGCAACGACTTCGCCATGGGCGGCCCGGGCACCTGCGGCAAGCAGGGCCAGGGCGTGCCGGTCGGCACCGGCCAGCCCACGCTCCGGGTCGCCGGCATGACCGTCGGCGGCACCGCACGGTGAGCGGCACCGACGGCGAGCTGCTGGCGCTGGCCCGCCGCGTCGCCGGCTGGGCGCGCGACGGCGAGCAGATCGAGGCCTACGTGGCCCGCGGCCGCGACACCGAGATCGTCGTCTACGACGGCGACGTCGAGTCGCTGTCGTCGGCCGAGTCGGCCGGCGTCGGCATCCGGGTGGTGCGCGCCGGGCGCGAGGGGTTCGCCTATGCCGGGTCCCTCGACGACGACGTGGTCGCCGAGACCCTGGCCGACGCCCGCGACAACGCCGGGTTCGCCACCGCCGACGAGTGGGTCGGCCTGGCCATCCCCGACGGGGTGGCCCCCGCCTCCCTCGACGTGTGGCGTGACGAGCTGGCGACGCTGGCCACCGAGGAGAAGGTCGCCGCCGCCCTCGAGCTCGAGCGGGTGGTGCGCACCGGTGACCCGAGGATCCGGCTGGTCGAGTCGGCCGAGTGGGGCGACGGTGCCTACGAGTCGGCCATCGCCACCAGCACCGGCATCGCCGCCTCCAGCCGCCGCACCGTCTGCTACCTCGCCGCCCAGGCGGTCGCCGGCCACGGCGACGAGACCCAGACCGGCGGCGGCTACTCCGTGGGGCGCGGGCCCGCCGACCTCGACCCGGCGAAGGCCGCGGCCGACGCCATCGACCGCTCGACCCGCATGCTCGGCGCCACCAAGCCCCGCAGCGCCCACCTGACCGTGGTGCTCGAGCCGCGGGTCACCGCCTCGCTGCTGGCCATCGTCGCCGGCACCCTCGACGGCGAGTCGGTGCTCAAGGGCCGGTCGCTCTTCGCCGACCGCCTGGGCGAGGAGGTCGCCTCCCCGCTGCTGACCCTGGTCGACGATCCCACCGACCCCGACGCCTACGGGGCCACCGCCTACGACGCAGAGGGCCTCGCCACCCGGCGCAACGTGCTCATCGAGCGGGGGCGCCTCGACCGGTTCCTCTACAACACCTACGCGGCGCGCCGGGCCGGCACCGCGTCGACGGCCTCCGCGGTGCGGGCCGGCTACAAGAGCGGACCGGGCGCCGGTGCCCGCGCCCTGGTCGTCGCCCCCGGCACCCAGACCCGTGACCAGCTGCTCTCCACCGTCGGCGACGGGCTGCTGGTGCAGGCGATCTCCGGCCTCCACTCGGGGGTGAACCCGGTCAGCGGGGACTTCTCCGTGGGTGCGGAGGGGGTGCTGGTGGAAGGGGGCGTGCTCGGCCGGCCCGTGCGCGAGCTCACCATCGCCTCGACCCTGCAACGGATGCTGGCCGGGATCGTCGCCGTGGCCGACGACCTCGAGCGGCTGCCGTCGTCGGCCGCGGGCGTCACCATCGCCATCGACGACGTCGCCATGGGCGGGTCGTAGCCGCCCGTGGTGCTACGCCGCCAGGTGGCCCGGGTCGTGCTGCTCGACCCCGACGACAACGTGTTGCTCATCCGCTCCTCCGACCCCTTCGAACGGGCCAAGGGATCGTGGTGGGAGATCGCCGGCGGCGGCATCGACCCCGGCGAGACCTCCACCGACGCCGCCCTCCGCGAGCTGTGGGAGGAGACGGGCCTGCGCGCCACCTCCATCAGCGGGCCGGTGTGGCGCCAGCACGCCCGCTTCACCTTCGCCGGCATGCGCTTCGACCAGCACGAGGTCGTGCACCTCGCCCGCGGCGAGGGCGGCGACTACCGCCCTGGTGGCTTGGAGGGCATCGAGGCC
>DASTHS010000306.1:0-14634 GCA_035718085.1 Acidimicrobiales bacterium
GACCACGTCACCCTGGCGTGGGCGGCGGGCCGGCGTCCGGCCCGGAGGGAGGCGCTGCTCGCCGCCGCCCTCTACGCCGCCGGGGTCGGCATCGCCGTCGCCGCCCTGGCCGTGAGCCCGGCGATCGCCCTGGCCGCCGCCCTGGCCCTCTCCGCCTACCACTTCGGCACCGCCGACGCCGGCCCCCTCGGCCGTGGCCGGGCGGTCAGCGCCGCCTTCGGCCTGCTGCCGGTGCTCGGACCGCTGACCTTCTGGCCGGGGCGGGCCCGCGCCCTGCTCGCTGCCCTCGCGCCTGGCCTGGCCGCCGCTTGGCACGGCGCCGCCGTCGTGGTCGCCGGCGGCGTGCTGGCCGCCGCCGTCGCCGCCGCGCTGTGGCGGTGCGTCCGGGCGGCCACGCCCGGGCTGGCCGCCGAGCTGGCGCTGGTCACCCTGACGATGGCCGTGCTGCCCCCGCTGGCCGCCTTCGGCTGCTACTTCGCCCTCTGGCACGCCCCCCGCCACGTGGCTCGCCTCCTCGCCGCCGAGCCTCGTGGGCTCGGCCGGCGGGCCGACGGCCTGCCGGTGCCGGCACGAGGGCGGCCGGGCGACCTGGTGCGGGCCGCGTGGCTCCCGGCGGCGGCGGCGTTCGCCGGTCTGGGCGCGGCCTGGGCCCTGCTGCCCTCGCCCCTGTGGCCCGCCGTCGGCCTGGCCGGCCTGCTGGCGGTGACGCTCCCCCACACCGTGGTGGTCAGCCGCCTGGCCGCCCGCGGCCGCTGACGCCTCGGCTGTCGGCTCGCCGCAGGGTCAGGCGTCGCCGGCCGGGTCGCCGGTGACCACCCGACGCTCGGGCCACACGTCGGGCTGGCCCAGGTGGTGCTCGGCGACCTCGCGGACCGTGTCGAGGAAGCCGGCCACCACCTCGGAGCGGGTGTCGCGCCGCCAGGCCATCCCGGCGGTGGTGGTGAGCGCCTCTTCGAGGTGGGCGTAGTCGACACCCGGCACCGGGTACAGGTGGGCGGTGCTGGCGGGCACCAGCGCCCAGCCGGCGCCCCCGGCGACCAGGAGCAGCGCGGCGGTGAGCGAGGAGGCCTCCCGGCGGGCGCCGACCTCACAGCCGGCGGCGACGAAGGCGTGCTCGATGTCTTGGCGTAGGCCACGGGCGTGGTCGTAGCCGGGCACGATCCACGCCGGCGGCCGGAGCTCGCACAGCTGGTGGCGGTCCGCGGCGGGCAGGGCGCCTTCGGGTCGGGCGAGCATGAACCGCTCCTCGACCAG
Organism: Acidimicrobiales bacterium; assembly: GCA_035718085.1. Taxonomy (GTDB): domain Bacteria; phylum Actinomycetota; class Acidimicrobiia; order Acidimicrobiales; family Palsa-688; genus DASTHS01. Next base: position 1,255 of record DASTHS010000306.1, read on the forward strand.
CTGCTCGTAGACCAGCTCGCCGAGGGTCCGCGGCGCCCGGCTGAACACCACGTCGAGGTCTCGGGCCCGGAGCCGGTCGAGCAGCACGCCGGTGTCGCCCTCGGTGAGCTCGAGGCGCACCTCGGGGTGGCGGTCCTTGAACGCCTTGAGGCCGAGCGGCAGCAGGTCGACGGTGACCTCCCCGACGTAGCCCACGCGCAGCAGCCCGGCCTCGCCGCGCGCCGTGCGGCGGGCCCGCTCGACCGCCCCGTCGACGGCGGCGAGGATGGCGCGGGCGTCGTCGAGCATGACCCGCCCGGCGTCGGTGAGCCCGACCACGGCGTGGGGCCGGTCGATCAGCTCGGTGCCGACGAGGCGTTCGAGCTGGCGGATCTGCTGGCTGAGCGGCGACTGCGCCATGTGCAGTCGCGTCGCCGCCCGCCCGAAGTGCAGCTCTTCGGCGACGGCGACGAAGTAGCGGAGGTGCCGAAGCTCGATCATGTCGTGACACGATCTACCCGCCCGGGCGGGCGTCCTAGCGCAGGCGGGGCGTCATCATCCCAGGTTGGGGTCTCCGGGGGCCTGGGGCTTGCCGCCGACCACCGGCTCCTCGAGCTCGGCGTCGTCGTGGCCGTTGCCGCCCCCGTTGCCGTCGCCGCGCCCGTTGCCACCGCCGTTGCCGTCGACGTGGTCGTGGATCTCGCCGTGGCCGTGGTGCTCGTCACCGAGGGTGTGGTAGGCGCCGTCGGCGGTGCGGATCAGGATGCCGCCAACCGGCTGCATGATCACGTGGTTGCCGGTGCGCTGCAGCGCCACACACGCCTTGTAGGCGATGGCCCCCGCCAGCACGGGCGCCACGAACACCCCGATCTGCAGGATCTCGATGAGCCGTTCGAAGGCGATGTGGGTGTCGTTGCCGAGCAGGTCGGTGGCGCTGGCGAGGGTGCAGATGGTGAAGAACGTGATCGCCGCCACCCCGACGGCGGTGCGGAACGGCTTGTCGCGGGGCCGGTCGAGCAGGTTGTGGTAGGCGTCGTCGCGGTAGATGCGCTTGTCGATCGCCGGCCAGGCGTACATCACGGTGAACAGCAGCCCGGGGATGAGGACGCCGGGGAAGAACGGGTTGGCGATCTCGTGGCCGAAGCTGCGGAACTCCCAGTGCGGCCAGAGGCGCACGGCCCCGTCGAGCCAGCCGACGTACCAGTCGGGCTGCGAGCCCGCCGACACCGCGTAGGGGTTGTAGGCGCCGTAGATCCAGATGGGGTTGATCTGGATGAGGCCGCCGAGGAGTGCGAGCACGCCGAAGACGAACAGCAGCAGGGCCCCCGACTTGAGGGCGTACTGCGGCCACACCCGACTGCCGCGGATGTTGGTCTCGGTCTTGCCCGGGGCGGGGAAGTCGGTGTGGCCCTGCCGCCAGATCAGCGCCAGGTGGGCGCTGAGCAGGCCGATGATCAGCAGGGGGAACAGGAACTCGTGCACCACGAAGAGCCGGGGGATGAGCGACGACCCCGGGAAGCCGCTGCCCCACAGGTCGAAGGCCAGCCACGTGCCGATGAACGGGATCGACTCGACGATCGAGAACACCACGCGCAGACCGGTGCCCGAGAGCAGGTCGTCGGGCAGCGAGTAGCCGGAGAAGCCCTCGAGCATGACCACCAGCAGCAGGGTCAGGCCGATGACGTAGTTGGTCTCGCGGGGCTTGCGGAACGCCCCGGTGAAGAACACCCGGCAGAGGTGGAAGGCGATGGCGGCCATGAACACCACGGCCGCCCAGTGGTGGATCTGGCGCACGACGAGGCCGGCGCGCACGTCGAAGCTGAGGTTCAGCGTCGAGAAGTAGGCCTCCGACATGTGCTGGCCGGCGAGGGGCATGTAGCCGTGCCCCGGCGTCGGGTGGTACACGACGTCGGCCGAGGAGGGCGTGTAGTAGAGGGCCAGGTAGGTGCCGGTGACCAGCAGCACCACGAAGCAGTACATGGCGATCTCGCCGACCATGAACGCCCAGTGGTCGGGGAAGATGTGGTCGAGCGCCTTCTGCACGAAGCTCGAGCTGTTGATGCGGTCGTCGACCTGGTCGAGGGCCATGCGCTCGACCTTCATGCGCTTCTCGGCGGCGAGCCGCTGCTTGGTTGCGCTCATGGTGCTAGCTCCGGTTCCAGAAGCCGGGGCCGACCGGCTCCTTGTAGTCGGACGTGGAGACGAGGTACCCGTCGGCGTTCACGCCGAGGGGCAGCTGGGGCAGCGAGCGCGACGCCGGGCCGAACACCGGGTTGCAGCCGCCGAGCACGTCGAAGGTGGACTGGTGGCACGGGCACACCAGCTGGTGGCTCTGGGTGTTGTAGAGCCCGACCGGGCAACCGGCGTGGGTGCAGATCTTGGAGAAGGCGACGATGAGGCCGGTCGAGCTGCGCACGTTCCAGTCCTGGGTGCCGGGCCGCACGTCGAACTTGGCGTCGCCGAGGTTGATCAGCACCGTCGCCGACTGGGGGTCCTTGTCCGACTCGGCCTCGTTGGCGTGCGAGTCGCCCTCGGGGAAGACGGTGAGGATGCCGTTCACCGGGAGGTCGTCGGGCCGGAGCGGCCGGCCGTCCTCGTCGACGAGGCGCTTGCCGGTGGCCCACCCGGTCTTGTAGAGGCTGCGGTGGGGCCGGGCGCCGAGCGAGGCGATCGGGAAGGCCATGGCCAGGCCGAAGATGCCGATCACGCCGCCGAGCATGCGGACCAGGAACGGGCGGCGGGCCATGCCCTCGATGCCCCGGCTGAGCGACACGACGGCGCCGGTGCGCTCGAGGCGGCCCGAGCCGCCCTGGTGGTTGCGCTTGGCGGTGACCTCGTGGCCGGGCAGCAGGTCGCGGGCCCAGATGACCAGCCCGGTGGCCAGGCAGATCATCGCCGTGCCCAGGAACAGGCCCTCCAGCTGGGGCTGGCCGCCCACGACGTAGAGGATCATCAGGGCGATCGCGCACAGCGGCACCACCCCCCAGAGGGCGATGATCTTCAGTTCGGCCTTGCGGGCGCCCTTGGGGTCGTCGCGGAACCGCCACCAGTGGACGTCTTGGTCGCGGGGCACGTCGTCGGGCCAGGGCTCGCCCGGCTCGATGAAGAAGTGCTCGGGGTCGAGTGCCGGGTCGCGGGCCTGGTCGACCATGTCGTCGGCCCGCTGCCCGTGGTGTTCGGTGGTGCTCATCCGCGGTTACCCATCAGTCGAGAGATGAGGAGGATCAGGCCGAAGCCCAAGATGATGCCGACGAATCCCTCCGGCACCGGGCCGAAGTGGCCGATGCCGAGCCCGCCGCGGTCTTCGGGGTTGTGCAGGTACTGCACGTAGTTGGCGATGGCCGACACCTGCTCGTCGGAGAGCTCGCCGGCGCCGAAGATCGGCATCGGCTTGGGGCCGATGCGGATGGCCTCGGCCACCTGGCGGGCGGTGGCGTTGCGCAGGCTCGGGATGACGTTGGCCTTCGAGAGCATGCCGCCGGAGCCGGCCTCGTGGTGGCACTGGGCGCAGTTGAGGGAGAACAGCTGCTCGCCCATGGTGAGCGTGGTGCACCCGGCCGGCTGGTCGGTGGTGCCCTGCACGCAGGCGGGGGCCACGAGCGGGATGCCGGGGCCGGTCATGTTCGGCTTGGCGTTGATCGCCGGGAGGGCGTTCACGTAGGCGACGAGCTCTTCGGTCTGCTGGGCGTCGAAGAACGGGTGCCGGCGGATGGCCTCGTCGGCGGGGTTGTTGAGCGGCATGCGGCCGGTGGTGATGTACCAGTCGGCGGCGGCGGCGCCGGCGTCAATGAGCTCGGGCGACCCGTTCGTGCCGCCGACGCCGTTGGCACCGTGGCAGCTCTGGCAGTGCACCTCGTAGAGCTGGAGGCCGGCGTTGATGACGGCCGGGTCGTTGCTCACGGGGGCGGTGGCGCCCGAGGCGCTGCGCCCGCCGGTCAGCGACAGCACGGCGAAGGCGGCGACGGCGATGGCCACGAGGGTGGCCGGCCCGGCGAGCACTCGGCGCCGGGAGCGGCCCGAGCCGCGGGGGGTGCGGCGGAGGAAGGTCATGGGGCGGGTCACTTCAGCAGGAAGATGGCGGCGAATAGGGCGATCCACACGACGTCGACGAAGTGCCAGTAGTAGGAGAGGAACTCGACCGACGGGGCGCTGCGGTGGCCGAAGTGGCGGCTCTTGTAGGCCCGCAGCCCCATGAGCACCATGCCGAAGAGACCGCCGAGCACGTGGAGGGCGTGGATGCCGGTGAGCACGTAGAAGCAGCCCGTCCAGGCGTTCTGCTCGATGCCGAAGGGCCGGCTGATGTAGTCGGACACCTGCATGCCGTCGAAGAGCGCCCCCAGGCAGAAGGTGAGCGCCAGCCAGCCGAGGAAGCCGACCTTGTCGCCCCGGATGGCTCGGCCCACCCCCATCTGCATGGTGCCCGACGACACCACCAGCAGGATGGTGGCGATGAGCACGGTGTGCACGTCGAGGATGTCGCCCTTGGGTGGCCACACCGCGGTGGTGGAGCGCAGCGTGAAGAACGCGGCGAACAGGCCGGAGAAGAACATCAACTCCGACGAGAGCCAGACGATGACGCCGACGTTGAGCAACGCGGGCCGGTAGCTGGCCGGGTTGACGGGCTTGATCAGGGGGGGCCGGGGGGCCGCCGCCCCCGTGGGCGCGGAGGTGACAGTCACTGGACAGAGTTTCTACACGCTCCCCGGGGGTTCGCCCAAGCTGGCGGCGACCCGGTCGACGGGCGCGCCCGGCGGTACCGTCGTCGGCGTGGCCCCGCTGCACGTCGACCCCGCCGCGTGGGCGCTGTGCGCCGCCGGATCGGCCGGCTACGTGGTCGGGGTGCGCCGGCTGGCGGCCCGCCGTGCCGACTGGCCGCAGTGGCGCAGCGCGGCGATGGCCGCCGCCGTCGTCGCCCTGCTGGTGGCCACCACCTCCCCGCTGGGCGACGGCGGGGCCGACGCCGGGGGCCGCCAGGCGATCAGCCAGTCGGTGCTGGTCTACGGGGTGCCGCTGCTGCTTGCGTGGGCGGCGCCGCACACCCTCGCCATCGAGGCCGGCGGGCGGGGCACGGCCCGGAGGGTGAGGAAGGCCGTCGGCTCGCGGGCGCTGCGCGTGGCGACCTCCCCCCCGGTGGCCATCACCGCCTCGGTGGGCGTGGAGGCGCTCATGTGGCTCACGTCGCTGCACAGCGTCGCCGCCCGCCACGAGGTGGTCGCCGAGGCCCTGCAGGTGTGGCTGCTCGCCGCCGGGTGCGCCTACCTCTGGCCGGTCTTCGGCGCCGACCCGCTCCCCCGCCGGCTCCCGCACGTGGCGTCGCTCGTGCACATCCTCGTGCTGCTCCCCCTCTCGACGCTGGTGGGGATGGCCACCGAGGCCTCGGCTGTCGGGGCGCACCAGCCGCACGCCGTCGTGCTCGCCGGCGGGGTGGTGTGGGCGGTCGGCACGCTCGGCTCGGCCGCCGCCGCCGTGGCCGTGCTGGTGCGCTGGCTCCGGGTGGAAGAGCGCGCCGCCCCGGGGCGCGACGCCGGCCTCGACGAGGCCGCCCACGCCCAGCTGGTCGCCTGGCGGGCGGCGCGCGACGAGGCGGCGGCCGAGGATGCCGCCCGCCGGGCCGCGTACGCCGCCCGCCGGCGGTGATCGACCTCGACCACATCACCGCCGCCCGCCGCCGGGTGGCCTCGGTGCTGCGGCGCACGCCGGTCGACCGCTCCGACTCGCTGACCGCCCTGGCCGGCCGTCCGGTCGTGCTCAAGCCCGAGCACCTGCAGCGCACCGGGTCGTTCAAGATCCGGGGGGCCTACAACTGCATCTGCCAGCTGCCCGCCGGCGCCGACGTGGTGGCCGCCTCCGCCGGCAACCACGCCCAGGGGGTCGCCCTGGCGGCGAGCCTCACCGGCCGGCGCTCGACGATCTTCATGCCCCTCGGCGCCGCCCTGCCCAAGGTGGAGGCCACCCGCGCCTACGGGGCGGCGGTGCGCCTCGGCGGTGAGTCGGTCGACGAGGCGATCGTCGCCGCCCAGGCCTTCGCCGCCGAGACCGGCGCGGTGTGGGTGCCCCCATTCGACGACCCCGAGATCGTCGCCGGCCAGGGCACCCTCGGCCTGGAGCTGGTCGAGGAGGTCGCCGACGCGGAGGTGGTGGTGGTGCCCGCCGGGGGTGGCGGCCTGCTCGCCGGGGTGGCCACCGCCTTGCACCACCTGGCGCCGTCGGTGCGGGTGATCGGCGTGGAGGCGGCCGGGGCGGCGTCGATGACGGCGGCCCTGACGGCCGGCCACCCGGTGCCGTTGGCGTCGATGGCCACCATGGCCGACGGCATCGCCGTGCGCTCGGTGTCGGCGCTCACCCTCGAGCACGTGCAGGCCTACGTCGACGAGGTGGTCACCGTCGACGAGGAGGAGATCAGCCGGGCCATGCTGCTGCTGGTCGAGCGGGCCAAGGCGGTGGTCGAGCCGTCAGGGGCGGCGTCGCTGGCGGCGGTGCTCGCCGGGCGGGTGCCCGGCCGGGGCACGGTGGTGCCGGTGCTCTCCGGCGGCAACATCGACCCGCTGCTGCTCACCAAGCTCATCGACCACGGCCTCACCGCCGCCGGCCGCTACCTGGTGTTGCGCATCGTGGTCGGCGACCAGCCGGGGGCGCTGGCCGCCCTCACCGCGGAGCTGGCGGCCATGCGCCTCAACGTGCTCGACGTGGAGCACCACCGAAGCGGCCGCGACCTCGGCTTCACCCAGGTCGAGGTGGCCGTCACCGTGGAGACCCGGGACCACGCCCACCACGGGGAGGTGCTGCGCCAACTGGCCGGCGCCGGCTACCGGGCCGAGCCGTTGCGCTGAGGCGCCGGCGGCTCAGCCGCCGAGCGCCACCACGACCTTCGGGGTGGTGGTGACCGCCCGGAACGCCGGCACGTAGACCGCGGACGACGAGGCCGGCTTGGTCGAGGCGGCCGGCCCGGGCGCCGCCAGGGCGGTGCGCACGACCTGGGCGGCGCGCACCGACGGGCTCGGCGCCACCGCAGCCGCCGGCGCCGGGAGGTGGGCGCCCACGGTGACCACCGCCGCCCGGGGGGCCGAGGTCGGGGTGCGGCCCCGAGGAGCGGTCACGGTGGCGGCGTGGGCGGCCGGCGCCACCCACGTGACGGGCCGGTGCGCCGGGGCGACCCCCGGCGCCGCGGGAGGCGCGACGGCGGCGACGGCGGGCGCAGAGGGGACCGGGGCAGCCACGGCCGGAGGGGAGGCGACCAGGGCGACCGCGGCTGCGGGGGGCGGCGGCGGGGCGACCACGGCGCGGTAGCTGGGCGCACGGGAGGTGCCGTCGGCGGCAGCGGCGGGCGTCGGCGGGCGGTGGGCGGGGGCCACAGCCGCCCGGTGCACGACGGGGGCACCGACCAGGGCCGCGGCCGTGCCCGACGCGGCGGCACCGACGGCCACGGTGCCGGCGACGACGGCGGCGGTGGTGGCGGCCTTGCGGAAGCGGGCGAGCATGCCCAGGGTGTCGACCGCCGCAGCGGCCACCTGCAGCGCCGCGCCGGCGGCCTTCGCCGAGCCACCGGCCGGGCTAGTCAGTTCGTGCTGGTCAGCGGAGCAGCTGCTGCAGCCCGACGGCGGCGAGGGCACCGCCACCCAGCACCAGCCCGGCGGTCACCAGCCGGCGCAGGGCGTCGAACGCCCGCACATCGGCGCCGTCACGGAGGGTGGCCGTGGCCGCCGGCACCCGGGCGGGGCCGCGCCCGGCGGCGCCGGGGGCCGACGGGCCGCGCACGACCCGGCCCGACGGGTGCAGCGCGGGCAGCTCGTCGGAGGCCGGCGGCCCGGGCGCCGGCCGCACCAGCGAGGTGCCCGCCCCGCGTCGGTTGGCGAAGCCGTCGTCGAGCAGCGCGGCCAGGTGCGCCAGCTCGCGGGGGGTGAAGCGGGCCGGGGTGCCGGCGAGCAGCCGGGGCAGGTCGGCCAGGCCGACCACCTCGACGGCCCCGACGGGCCCGCCCGTGGCCATGCCCCCGCCGGCCGTGCCGCAGAGCACCGCCCGCACGACGGCCATGGCACCGATCGGCGACGTGGCCAGGCGGCGCTCCACCAGGGATGCGCCCACCCCCAGGGCGTCGACCTCGGCGGCGCTGGGCGCCCCGCACCCGGGCGTCGACGCCACCACCCACACCGCCCCGGGGGTGACCACCACGTGGTCGGCACCGGGCACGGCCAGGTCGTGGAGCACCCACCAGCCGTCGCCGCTGCGCGGGTCGAGCACCGCGGCGGTCAGCGCCGACGACGAGCGCCGGCGGCGGTCGGTCGAGGTGGTCTGGCGGTCGTCGGCCACGGGGCCCTCCAGGCGTGCAGGCCGGTCGGCGGCGCGCCGACCGGACGAGAGCAGCCAATACCGCCCAACTCCACAGCCGCCCGCAGCACCCCCAACGAACGGACAACTCCGCAGGTTCCCCGCGCCCGCCGACCGTGCGCCGGGGCCCGCGCCTGCGGCGCCGCTGCAGGTGGTGCGGGAGCAGTACCTTCCTCCAGGGTGGACCGGCGCGCGAGGGGCGAGTCGGAGGCCGTCGAGCGCCTCGAGATGCTGCTCGTGGTCAGCCGCGCCCTGTCGCGGGCCGTCGACACCTACGACGAGGCCCTCCAGGTGCTCGTCGACACCTGCGTGCCCACCTTCGCCGACCTGTGCGCGATCGAGATGGTCGGCGCCGACGGCCGTCTGACCACCGCCGCCTTCCGCCGGGCCGCCGACTCGCCGCTCACCGCGGGGGCGACCTGGGAGCCGATCGGCGCCGGCCTCGACGCCGCCCGTGAGCCGCTGCTCAGCTTCGAGGGCAACGAGCCGACCGCCGCCCTGGCGTCGCTGCGGGCCACGCTCGGCGCCGACTCGGTCATCGCCGCACCGATCGCCGCCAGCGGGGTCACCATCGGTTGGGTGGTCGTGGCCGCCAGCCGCGGCCGGCGGGGGTTCCGGCCGTCGGCGGCGCGGGTGGTCGAGGAGCTGTCGACGCGGATCGCCACCACCGTGCAGCGGGTGTCGCTGTACCGGGCCACGCTGGCCGCGGCCGACGCCCAGGCCCGCACGGCCCGCCAGTTGCGCCGCCTGGGGGCGGCGTCGGCCAACCTCGCCGGCGCCGAAGACCGCGAGGCGGTGCTGCGGACCGCCTGCACCGAGGCGTGCATGGTGCTCGACGTGCCCGCGGCCGCCGCCGAGTGGCGCAGCGGCGACGGCACGGTGGTCAGCGTCAGCGTCGGCGACGTCGACGACGACGGCTACGGGGCGCTGGCGGCGACCCTGGCCCGGCGGTCCCAGCCCCGCGGCGCCTGGCACGGACAGGTGGTGCCCTGCCCCGACCCCGCCGACCGGGCCGCCATGGTGGTCGCCGGGCCGCTCGACGACGACAGCGCCACGCTGCTCGGCTCGCTGGCGGCGATCGTGCCGGTGGCCTTCGAGCGCGCCGCCACCACCGACGCCGCCGCCGAGCAGGAACGCCGCCTGCAGGCGGTGCTCGACGCGTCGCCCGTCGCCCTGGTGACCACCGACGCCCGCGGCGGGGTGCGGTCGATGAACCCGGCGGCGTCGACCCTCTTCGGGTGGGCCGCCACCCGGTCGCCCGACTGGCCCGACGGCATCGGCCCGGCCATGGCCGCAGTGGTGGCGTCGTCGCTGCGCGGCGACACGGTCGGCGGCCGGGCCGTGCGCGTCGACGGCTTCGACCTGATGGTGTCCGCGGCGCCGTTCCCGGGGGCGGGCGGCGAGGCGGCCATCGTCGCCGCCGTCGACCTGCGCGCCCAGCGGGCCGCCGAGCGGGCGCTGCTGCAGGCCCAGCGCCTCGAGGCCATCGGCCAGGTGGCCGGCGGCGTGGCCCACGACTTCAACAACCGGCTGACGGTCATCACCGGCTATGCCAGCATCCTCGGTCGCACCCTGCCCGGCGAGGCCGAGCGGGCCATGGTCGCCGCCATCGAGCGGGCCGCCGACGACGCCGCCCAGCTGACCCGCCGGCTGCTCGGCCTGACCCGGCCGGGCTCCGACGACGCGACCTGCGTCGACCTCGTCGAGGTGTGCACCGGCCTGGAGGAGGTGTTGGCCCGCATCGTCGGGGCCGGGGTCGCCCTCCGCGTCGACGTGCCCGACCACCCCGTCGCCGTCAACGCCGACGCCAACGAGATGGAGCAGGTGGTGCTCAACCTGGCCATCAACGCCTTCGACGCCATGGAGGGCAGCGGCCGCCTCACCATCGAGGTGCGCCGTGCCGACCTCGGCGGCGAGGCCGCCGCCGCCGTCGGGCTGGTCGCCGGCAGCTACGGGTGCCTGGTCGTGCGCGACGACGGCCCGGGCATGTCCGAGGAGGTGCTGAGCCGCTGCCTGGAGCCGTTCTTCACGACCAAGGACCGCAGCCGGGGGTCGGGGCTCGGGCTGTCGACCATCCACGCCACGGTCACCCAACGGGGCGGCCACGTCGGCGTCGAGTCGGCCCCCGGCCAGGGCACCTGCGTCACGGTCGTCACGCCGGCCGCCACCGCCGCCGCGACCGCCGCCCCCGCCGGCGCCCCGCCCGGCGAGACCCCCCCGCTGCCCCCCGGCACGTGCGTGCTGCTGGTGGAAGACGAGCAGGAGGTGCGCGACCTGGCGGCGCGCACGCTCGAGGCAGCCGGCGCCACGGTCGTGGCGGTCGGCGACGGCACGCAGGCGCTCGCCGAGCACCGGCCGGGCCGGTTCACGGTGGTGGTCACCGACGTGGTGATGCCCGGCATGACCGGCGCGGAGCTCGCCGACCGGCTGGGGGCCCTCGAGCCGGGTCTCCCGGTGCTGTTCGTCACCGGGTACGCGGCCAGCGACAGCGGCCGGCTGCGCCGCCTGCCGCGGGGGCGGGTGCTGTCCAAGCCCTACCGGCCGGCCGACCTCGTCGCCAGGCTGGCGTCGCTGGTCGGCGGCTGACCGGCCTGCCACCGCGACGAGGCAACGGGCCGGCTGCGACCGCCCCGGTCAGGGCTGGAAGCGGTACCCGACGCCGCGCACGGTGAGGATGTAGCGGGGCTGCTCGGGGTCGGCCTCGACCTTCCGGCGCACGCGGCGGATGTGCTCGGTGACCGTCGCCTCGTCTTGCCACTCCGAGCGCGACGCCCACACGTGCTCGAGCAGCTGGCCGCGGGAGAACACCTGCCGCGGGGAGGCGGCGAGGAAGGCGAGCAGGTCGAACTCGCGGGCGGTGAGCTCGACGGGGCGCCCGTCGACGCTGACCTCCCGGGTGCGCTCGTCGATGCGCAGCCCGGCGGGGTCGGCCGCGACCGGGGGCGCGGCGTCGGCGGCCTGGGCGGCGACGGCGACGGGCTGGCGGGCGCTGCGGCGCAGCACCGAGGCGACCCGGGCGGCCAGCTCGACCGGCGAGAACGGCTTGGCCAGGAAGTCGTCGGCGCCGAGGCGCAGGCCGAGCACCCGGTCGTCGGTCTCACCGCGTCCGCTGATCATGACCACGGGCAGCTCGCCCTCCGAGCGGATCCGGGACAGCAGCACCCGCCCGTCGCCGTCGCCGAGCGACACGTCGAGCACGACCAGGTCGATACCGCCCTCCGCCAGGGCGGCGGTGGCGGCGGCGGCGTCGGCGACCTCGACCACCCGGTGGCCCTCGCCCCGCAGCACGAGGCCCAGCAGGACGCGCAGGTCGTCGTCGTCGTCGACGACGAGCACGGTCGTCTTCACCCCAGCTGCTCCATCCGCCTGCGCCACGGTGACGCCGACGATAGCCACCGGAGTTGGGTCGATGTTGTGCCGACAGAGGGACTCGGATGACCCGGAAGCCGAAGACTGCTGCGCGTGGTGATGACGGCGCACACAGAGGGCAACGCCCTCGACGCCCCCCCGGAGGTGGTCGACCTGCGGGCTACGGGCGCGGCGGCGCTCGCCGACGTGCTCGTCGTCGGAACCGAGGATTGGAGCATCGACTCGGCCGTCAACCAGTTGGTCGCCGGCGGCCACCCGGTGCACCGCTGCTCCGACAGCACCGAGACCCCGTTCCCCTGCAACGCCCTGGTGCCCGGCCGTGGCTGCCCCCTCGACGGGGCGCCCGTGCGCGTGGTGCTCGGCGTGCGGGGCCGGCCCGGCGGGGGGGTGACCGCAGGCGAACTGGGGGCCGTCTGCGGCCTGCGGGCCGGTCTTCCCCTCGTGCTGGCCGGCTTCCACGCCGGCTCGCCGCTGTCCCCCTACGCCGACCGCGTGCCCGACCCGGGCGACCTGGTCGTCACCGTCGAGGGGGTGACGACCTGATGGGCCGATGGTTCGAGCGGGAATCCGGCACGGAGCCGGGCGTCGGGTCGACGGCGATCGTCACGCCGCGCCCCCCTTCCGGGTAAGTCCCCGAAGCCACCGAGGGAGCAGCTCCGTCACGCCGGGCCCGCGTCGCGGGCCCGGCGTGCGGATCACCTTCGGTGTGCGATTGTCCACCGGCCACGCGGCCGTACCGAGCGCAGCATCAGGCCGATCACCGTCTCCGGCTGGCGCACCAGGGCCGGGGCTCCGGTGCATACCGTGCCCGAGGGGTGGAGCACGGGGAGCTCGGGCGACGCTGGCGGCGCCGGCGACGGGCGCACGACCGACGTCGACGCACCCCAGCGGTTCGGGAAAGCTGCGTCGATGACCTCGGCCACGTCGTCGACTTCGTCCGGGGTGAGAGCGACGGCGGAGCGATGCAGCAGCCGCACCAGGGAGCCGGCACCCACCACGTTGACCCCGCCGGCGATGTAGGCGGCCGCCGCCCACTGGGGCGCGCTGCTGACCACCACCGCCCGCACCGGGGCCGGCAGCCCGGCCAGGGAGGCGCTGATCGACTGCGAGACCTCTGCAGCGCCGGCGCGGACAGCCCCGAGCTCGCCGAGGCTCGGCACGCCCCCGCTGGCGATCGATGCGATCACCCACACAGCGGACGGGGTGACGACCACGTGGTCGGCGCCAGGCACACCCGCTCCGTGTAACACCCACCAACCATCACCGCTGCGAGCGTCGACGACACCGGCCGTGGACGCCGCGGCAGTCCGCCGGGCGCGGCGACGTGAGGCGTTGGGCGCGGGCTGCTGGCTGGGCATGGCGCATCTCCTCTCGCCACCCTGCACTCGCCGGGCGGCCGAGGCCAGCCAACTTCCCCCGGCTCTCCACCCTCCCGAGGTCGGGCCAATTCAGGCACAACTCTTCCGCAACCCGCAGCGGGCGACCGGCCCGGTCGCCGCCACCGCGGGAGGCGGCCGGGGCACGGTCGGTGCCGGCCGCCACCGACAGCGGTGGCCCCGACACCTGAACAACGAAACGCCATGAGAGGCGGTTTGTCACACCGGTCAATCGCTCACATATCGGGCACCTCACGGGAGCGGCCCGGAGGAAGTGACGGGAGGTGGCGGCCATGGCCGCGTCAACCAGCATCGGTCGGATCGCGTTCGT
>DASTHS010000307.1:0-10708 GCA_035718085.1 Acidimicrobiales bacterium
CGTCATGCTGGGTGGCGACGCGGGCTGCTCGAATCAGCGAGCAGATCGACGGTTCCGGCGTGCCGGCCGTGTTGCGGCGCGGACCAGCGGCGTCCTGCTTGGCCGCTCCGTGAGTTGGGGACGACTGCGGGCTACTCAGGCGAGAGCTTCGATGAGGCGCTCGCCGAGGAAGCGAAGTTCTTCCTGGGTGGCCGCGGCCATCGACAGGTCACCGGAGCGCATCCAGGTGACGGTGCGGGCGGCCCCGGTGACCAGCACGTGCTCGGCGGCCTCCCGCACCAATTCCTTGAGGATGGTCGACGCTGAGAGCAGCGCGCCACTGATCGACCCCTGGCCGTTGTGCTCGACGAGCAGTTGGTAGATGTCCCAGGCGTCGGCGGCGCGCTTGTCGGCTGCACTCGCCGACCGGTCCTGTACGGCGTGCAACTTCATGGCCACGAGGGCGGCAGGCGTGGCGAACGGGGCGGTCGCACGGACGGTAGGGGAGTAGCTGGCGACGAGCGTCAATGGCGTGGCGGTGTCGAGCGCCCACACGTGCGATGCGACGAAGAGGGCGTCGTTGGGTGGGATGCCGTCGAGGTCGCGTTCGTCGAGAGGGCCCACGCCGAGGATCTCGAGCTTTGCCCCGCCGATGAGCACTCGGTGGCTGTTGGTTAGGTCGGGGAGTGCGCCGGGCACCTCGACGAGCGCGGAGATGGCGTCCGGTGGCACCGTCTCGTCGACCACGGCATCCACGTCGGCGGTCGCCCTGTGCGCGCGGGCGAGCCGCGCGTTCACGGCGATGCCGCCCACGACGGCGTAGCGCCCGATCCCGGCTTCCGCCAGTACAGCGACGCCGCGAACAAGATCGACCATCGCGGGCCCGGCGAGGGCTACAACGTCACCGCCAGGGGGCATCGGCGATCTTCCATTCCGTGAGGATCTCCCGGCCACGCGATCGGTCTTGCGCTAGGTCGAGCGCGACGGTGAGGAGTGGTGCGGCCGGCCACCCGTCCACGAGGGGCGCCGGGTCGCCCGGCACGGTCGTGACCGCAGCGACCGGGGCGACGGCGACCGAAGCGGCCCCTCCGCCGGGCTGTGCCTCCCCGTACTGGCGTGCTGCGATCGAGACCTCCACGGGGCCGGTGGCGTAGAGCTCGAGCGTGCCTGAGCTACGGGTCACGACGGGTGCCCCGTAGGCAGCCGCTGCCGCAGTGCCGCTTCGCTTCCACCTCGGCTGGAGCGGGTCGGCCGGCGTGTGCCCCTCGACTCGAGGTGGCTCGATGAGCCACGTGCGCTCTACGGGCCAGGCGTCGGCTAGTTCCCAGAACAGCTCCGGCACGACGCCCCTGGCCGAGCCGTCGACGAGACCAGCACCTCGCAGACGGCTGACCGCGGTGGAGATCGTCGACGGTGCGATGCCGAGTTCGGCCGCGTGGCGGTTCGGCGAGATGTGCTCGTCGGGGTGCGCGCAGAGCCAGTACGCCACTGCTAGGCCGCCGCGCCCGGCGATCGGCGCCAGGGGTCGACCCGGCCCGGGGCGCTCGATCGCAGGGATCTCCACGTCGACCCAGACGCCCGGGGCGTGGAGGTGCAGCCGGCCTCGCCGGTCGAGCCACGACCATCCCGCCTCGGTGAGCCGCGACCGAGCGTCGGCGGTGACCTGATCGGCGACGAGGACGGTCGCTCGGCTGCGAGAGCCCATCTTCACGAGGCCATCGGCGACCGAGGCGGTGCAGTAGGCCACCGCCCGGATGGTGAAGGTGAGGCGTCGACCGTCCATCACGATGGAGATGTGGTCGCTCGAGCCGTCGTCGACGACGACGTCGATGGCCAGCCGCTCGAGGGCCGATGCGAGAGCGGCCATCGCCTGGTCTCGCAGATCGTCAGTGCTGGTGCGGACTCGAGCCATTCGGCGTTCGACTATATCCGAACGATGAACGAGACGCGCCTCAACGGGCCGTCCGCAGCGCGCTGGCGGCCGCTCCGGGCGGTACGAGACTGCTGCCGCCGTCGCCCATCCATCCCGCGTCCATAACACGCGCCACCAGATTTCCCATCGTTTCTGGTCAGTGGCCTGACGTGCCACATGGCCTCTGACCTGCGGTTATTCGATCTGGTCGTCCCCCGAGATGTCGTCCCGGGGCACCTGCAAATCCCTGTACAGCGGTTCGATTCCGCTCGCCGCCTCCCTGCAGGCGCGTCGGTCAGGGTGCTCCCGAGCGGTCGAGCGCCCCAACCGTCGGGTCCGGCTGACTCACGTCGCAGCCAACGGAGCACGCGTTGTGAGTCACCCCCCGTAGGGCTGGCACACAACGCAGGCGAACGCGCCCGCGTTGTGAGCTGCCCACGGCCTGCGGCCGCCACGACGTGGAGAAGGTCCGGGGGCCTTCCTTGCAGATGGCATGCCAGGCCTGGTACTCACGGGTACCGCCAGGTAGCATCGGACCCATGACGGTTGCGGTCGAGCAGGCGGATCAGGGCTACCGCGACCGCATCCACGACGGGTTCGTGGCGGCGGTGCGCGAGAAGGGCCTGGCCCGGGCGCAGATCGCCGACATCTGCCGCCACGCCCGCATCTCGAAGCGGTCGTTCTACGAGTGCTTCCCGACCAAGGAGGCGGCCTTCGCCGAGCTGTGCGCAGCGGCCAGCACGGCCACCTTCGACGCCGTTGCCGCCTTCGCCGCCTCCGACCTGCCGTGGGCCGACATGGTCGACCGGGCCGTCGACCTGTACCTGCAGGCGCTCGACGACGACCCGCTCATGGCGGCGGTGATCTCCTACGACATGGCCGGCATCGGCGACGGGGGGGCCGACGCCCGCCGGGAGGCGGTCGATCGCTACGCCGGCCTGCTCGCCGCCGCGTCGAGGGCGGCCAGCCGGCGCGATCCCACGGTGCGCGAGCTGTCGGCCGACGTCGCGCTGCTGCTCGTCGGGGGCATCGGAGAGCTGGTCGACCAGGCCGTCGCCGCCGGCCGGCCGGCGGCCGAGCTCGGCCCGGTGGTCAAGTCGGTGATCGGCGCCCTGAGCCGGGCCTGACGGCCGGCGCCGGGCCCGGCGGCCGCCGCAGCATTCGGCATGGGTCGAGCGGAATGTGCACCTTGCCCCCGCCGACTCCGGTGGGTACCCTCCGGTACCAGAGCCCGGAGCGGTTCCGGTTCACGGGAGGATGCACATGCAGGTCAGCATCGACAGCGAGCGCTGCCAGGGACACGGCCGGTGTTACGACCTGGCCCCCGACATCTTCGGCGCCGACGACGAGGGCTACGCCACCGTCCTCGGCGACGGCACCGTCGCCCCTGCCGACGAGGAGCGGGTGAAGGTGGCCGCCGCCAACTGCCCCGAGTCGGCCGTGATCGTCGACGGGGTGCGCCGGTGACCGTCGACGACCGCTTCGGCGAGAGCTTCGAGGCGCAGCTGCGGGGCGACGATGCCAGCGCCCCCCAGCCGACCTTCGCCGAGCACATCGAGGGGCCGGTTGCCGACTTCGCCACCGACTGGTCACACCTCGAGCCCGAGTACGCGCAGCACATGTACGAGGTGCTCGACGACCTTCGGGGGCGCTGCCCGGTGGCCCACACCGACCGATTCGGCGGCGGCTGGCTCCCCGTGCGCTACGCCGACGTGTCGACGATCGCCTACGACACCGACCACTTCACGTCGCGCTCGGTGGTGCTCAGCGACGCCCGGCCACCCCACGAGATCGCCCCGATGGGCGAGGCGCCCCCCATCTCGTCGGACCCGCCGTTCCACCACGACGCCCGCCGCCTGCTGCTGCCGGCGTTCACCAAGGCCAAGGTCGAGAAGCTCGAGCCGGGCACCCGGGCCTTTTGCCACCAGCTGATCGACGGCTTCGCCGGCCGAGACGTGGTCGACGCCGCCCAGGACTACGCCCAATACATCCCCATGCGGGTGATCGCCGACATGCTCGGCTTCCCGCCCGGCGATTCGGCCATCTTCAAAAAGCACGTCGAGACCGTGCTCGAGGGCGCAGGCAAGCCCCTGGAGGATCGCCAGGCCGGCTTCGACGAGCTGTTCCAGTACCTGTTGGCCCAGATCCGCGACCACGTGGCCGACCCCCGCGACGACCTGACCAGCTACCTGCTCGACGCCGAGATCTACGGCATGAAGCTCGAGCCGTTCCACGTCGCCGGCACGATGGCCCTGCTGCTCATCGCCGGCATCGACACCACCTGGAGCGCCATCGGGTCGTCGCTGTGGCACCTGGCCAAGACCCCCGCCGACCGCCAGCGCCTCGTCGCCGACCGGGAGCTGCTGCCGACCGCGATGGAGGAGTTCCTCCGCGCCTACGCCCCGGTCACCATGGCCCGTCTCGTCAAAGAAGAGGTCGAGGTCGGCGGGGTGACGATGCAGCCGGAGGACTGGGTGCTGCTGTCGTTCCCGGCAGCCAACCGCGACCCCGAGCAGTTCGAGCGGGCCGACGAGGTGGTGATCGACCGCGAGATCAACCGCCACGCCGCCTTCGGCCTCGGCATCCACCGCTGCATCGGGTCGCACCTGGCCCGCATGGAGCTGCGGGTGGCACTCGAGGTGTGGCTCGAGCGCATCCCCGAGTTCAGTCTGGCCAGCGACGACCCCGATCACGTCCGCTGGGCACCCGGCCAGGTGCGCGGCCCGCGGACCCTGCCGATCGCCATCGCCTGACACCCCCGGTGCGCCAGGGCAGGCGCTCGACGGCGCTCTAGGATGCCAACACGACGCGGGGTGCCCCGGTGCGGGGCTGAGATGACACCCGTCGAACCTGATCTAGTTCGCACTAGCGAAGGGACGTCGCATGGCCCCACGGGCAGAGACCGACACCAAGCAGCACGCGGCGTGACCCGACCCCCGGTTGCGCTGACGATCGCCGGGAGCGACCCCTCGGGCGGCGCCGGCATCCAGGCCGACCTGAAGACCTTCTCGGCCCTCGGTGCCTACGGGACCGCCGTGATCACCGCGCTCACCGCCCAGTCGACCGTAGGGGTCACGGCCAGCAGCCCGGTGGCCGCCGAGTTCGTCATCGCACAGCTCGAGACCCTCGTCGCCGACGTGGCGATCGACGCCGTGAAGATCGGCATGCTCGCCACCGCCGAGGTGGCGCGGGCGGTCGGTGACCACCTGCGCCGACACCGGCCGCAGGCCGTCGTGCTCGATCCGGTGATGGTCGCCACCAGCGGCGACCGGTTGCTGGATGCCGGCGCCGTCGAGGAGGTGCGGGCGCTCTTGCCCTTCGTCGCCCTCGTCACACCGAACGTGCAGGAGGCCGCCGTGCTGCTCGACGGCCCCGTCGCCACCACCGTCGACGCGCTGCACGACCAGGCCACCCGGCTGCGGGCGGCGGGGGCGGCGCGGGTGCTGTTGAAGGGCGGCCACCTCGACGGCGCCGACGCCGTCGACGCCTACGCCGGACCGGAGGGGGTGTGGGCGTTCACCGCCCCCAGGGTGCCCACCACCAACACCCACGGCACCGGCTGCACGCTCTCGTCGGCCATCGCCGCGCTCCGCCCCCAGCGGGCCAGCTGGCCGGACGCGGTCGATGACGCCAAGCGCTACCTCACGGCGGCGCTCCGGGCGGCCGACGGGCTGCGCATCGGCCACGGTCACGGCCCGGTGCACCACTTCCACGCCCTCTGGGGGGCCGAGGCCACCCGCAGCTGAGCGGCGCGGCCGACGCTCAGGCCCGGGTGTCGGCCCAGATCCACCAGCAGAACACCGCCTGCAGCGGCAGGCGCCCCCACATCGCCCAGCGCGGCACCCGAGGCCAGCGCTGCGATCGGGCCAGCATGTGCAGGTGGGTGGGGAACACCCCCGCCATCGTCGCCAACCCGAGCCATCGCCCCACCCGGCGGGTGCGGGGGTGCCACGCCGCGAGCGCGGTGGCCACCTCAGCCACCCCTGATGCGTAGACCAGCGCCCGGGCGGCCGGCAGCTCGTCGGGCACCAGCGGTTCGTAGACGTGGGGGAGGGCGAAGTGCGCGACACCGGTGGCGAGCAGCCCGCCTCGGGTGAAGAGCCTGGAGGCAGATGCCACGCCCGATCGTCGCACACGGCGGGAGGCCGGCGGCGGGGGCGCTGGGTAGGGTGCCCGGGTGCAGGTCGTGCTCGGCGTCAACTGCTTCTCCCACGACACGGCGGCGGCGCTGCTCGTCGACGGGGCGCTGGTCGCCTTCGTGGAGGAAGAGCGGGTCAACCGCGAGGTGCACACCCGCCGCTTCCCCCATCGCGCCATCGACTCGGTGCTGCGCCAGGGCGGCGTCGACATCGGGGACGTCGACATCGTCGCCTTCGCCCACCGGGCCGGCACCGACCTGGCCCGGGGCGGCCTCGACGCCCTCCGGCGGGGGGCCCCCAAGCGCCTGGCCACCCAGGCCTACGTCGACGCCCGGCTTGCCCGGCGCGAGCGCACCTTCCGCCGCCACTGGGGCTACACGGGCGAGGTGGTCAACGTCGGTCACCACCTGGCCCACGCCAGCTCCACCTTCTACGCCGGTCCGTTCGACACCGCCGCAGTGCTGACCATGGACCGGGGCGGCGACTTCCTCTGCACCACCATGAACGCGGGGCGGGGCACCACCCTCGAGGTGCTGCGCCAGGTGCGCAACCCGAACTCCCTCGGCGAGGTCTACACCGCCGTCACCCGCCACATCGGCTTCCACCCCAACGACGAGGGCAAGGTGATGGGCCTGGCCCCCTACGGGTCGGCGAAGCTCGTCGACGACATGCGTGAGCTGATCCGCCTCGAGCCCGATGGCGGCTACCAAGTCGACTACAGCTGGTTCGGCTACCCCCGCGAGGGCGCCCCCGTGTCGAAGAAGTTCGTCGAGCGCTTCGGCCCGGCCCGCCAGCCGGAGTCCGAGCTCACCGAGCAGGCCAAGGACCTGGCGTACGCGGTGCAGGACCTCATCGAGGAGACGGCCCTGCACGTCGCCCGGGGCCTGCGCGCCAAGAGCCCGACCGCCAAGCTGTGCATGGCCGGGGGCCTGGTGCTCAACTCGGTGATGAACGAGCGGATCTACCGCGAGGCCGGCTTCGACGACGTGTTCATCCAGCCCGCCGCCGGGGACGCCGGCAACGCCCTCGGGGCGGCCCTGTGGGTGTGGCACAACCGGCTGGGCCAGCCCCGGACGTGGCAGATGGAGCACGCCTACTACGGCGAGTCGTGGTCCGACGCCGACTGCGCGGCGGCGCTGCGGCGGGCCGGCCTGTCGTTCCGGCAGGTGGCCGACCGGGGGGCGGAGGCCGCCGACCGGCTGGCCGAGGGCAAGGTCGTCGGCTGGTTCCAGGGCCGGGCGGAGGCCGGCCCTCGGGCGCTGGGCGCCCGGTCGATCCTGGCCGACCCCCGCCGCGACGACATGCGCGACATCGTCAACGCCAAGGTGAAGCGCCGGGAGTGGTTCCGGCCGTTCGCCCCGAGCGTGCTGCACGAACACGGCCCCGAGTGGTTCGAGGGGTACCACCCGGCCCCGTTCATGCTCACCGTGCTGCCGATCCGGACCGACAAGCGCTCGGTGGTCCCGGCGGTCACCCACGTCGACGGCACCGGCCGGGTGCAGTCGGTCACCCGGGAGCAGAACGAGGCCTTCCACGACGTGATCAGCAAGTTCAACGATCGCACCGGGGTGCCCATCGTGCTGAACACCAGCTTCAACCTCCGCGGCGAGCCGATGGTGCACCGACCGTCGGAGGCCATCAACGACTACCTCCGCTCCGAGATGGATTCGCTGGTGCTCGGCCCGTTCGTGGTCGACAAGGTGGCCCGCTGACCGGGGCGGTGGGGCCCGGCGGCCGTGACGTCCCCGAGGGCGGCCCGGCGCCTGGGTCGGTGGCCGTGGTGCTCGGCGGCGGCGGCCCGGTGGGCTACGCCTTCCACGCCGGCGTGCTGGCGGCGCTCGCCGACGGCGGCTTCGACGCCCGCTCCGCCGGTCTGCTCGTCGGCACCTCCATCGGTGCGGCCACGGCCGGGCTGCTGCGGGCCGGCATGTCCCCTCACGACCTCTCCGCCCGGGTGGCCCGCACGCAGATGTCTGCCGAAGGCGTGGCGCTGCTCGAGCGGGCGGGGGGGTGGCCGACGTTCCCGGCACCCGCCGACGTGGTGGCCGCCCGCTGGGGCCGGCCGGCCTCCCCGGCGCTGCTCGGCCGCCTGCTGCGGGCGCCCGGGCGCGTGCGGCCCGGCCTGCTGATCGCCGCCCTGGCCAACGCGGGCACCGTCGACGCCGGCCCGATCGCCGATGGGCTCGACCGCGCCGCCGGCGGCACCTGGCCGGCGGCCGCCACCTGGGTGTGCGCCGTCGACCTCGACGCCGGGGAGCGCGTCGTCTTCGGCGCACCGGGTGGCCCGGCCGCCGGGCTGGGCACCGCGGTCGCCGCCTCGTGCGCTGTGCCGTCGTACTTCCGGCCCGTCGAGGTCGGCGGCCGGCGCTTCGTCGACGGCGGGGTGCACTCACCGGCGAACACCGACCTGGTCGGCGCCCTGGCCGCAGGCCCGACGCGCCCGGCCGCCGTGGTGGTCTCGCTGCCGATGGGCATCACCGGCCGGCCGGGGCGCTTCGGTGTCGACCTGCCCGGCCGCCACCTCAACACCCGCGGCGCCCGCCGGGGGCTGGCCCCGCTCGTCGCTGCCGGGGTGCCGGTGGTGCTTGTCGCGCCGACCGCCCGCGAGCTGCGGGTGATGGGCTACGACGCCTTCGACCGCAGCCGCCTCGACGAGGTGGCGCGCCGGGCCCGCCGCAGCACGACCGAGCGGCTGGCCGAGGGCCGGCGCCGCGGCGATGCCGCCGTCGCCGTGCTCGACGCCGCCGCTGCCGCCCCGGGAGGGGTGCTGGCCGAGCGGCCGTAGGGTGGAGCCATGAGCGCCGTCGACTTCTACTTCGACCCCGTGTGCCCCTTCGCCTGGATCACCAGCAAATGGGTGCGCCTGGTCGCCGAGGAGATCGACCTCGACGTCGGCTGGCGGTTCATCTCGTTGCGGCTGCTCAACAGCGACAAGGATTACGCCACCCACTTCCCGGCCGGCTACGAGGAGGGCCACACCACCGGCCTGCGGTTGCTGCGCGTCGCCGCCGCCGTGCGGGACCGTCACGGGCCCGACGCGGTGGGCGGCTTCTACGCCGCTGTCGGTGCGGCCATCTTCGAGTCGGGCCGGGGTGCCCAGGCCCGGGCGCAGGCCGACCTCCCCGCCTTCACCGCCGCCCTGCTCGACGGCCTCGGCCTCGACGCGGCGCTGGCCGAGGCCCTCGACGACCGGGCCCACGACGACGTGGTGGGCGCGGAGACCGAGCGGGCGCTGACCCTGGCCGGCCGCGATGTCGGCACCCCCATCCTGCAGTTCGCCCCGCCCGAGGGCACCGCCTTCTTCGGGCCGGTGATCAGCCGGCTGCCCGACCGGGCCGATGCGGTGGCGCTGTGGCACCACGTCGAGGGCTTGGCCGGCTTCGCTGGCTTCGCCGAGCCCAAGCGCAGCCTGCGTGAGGTGCCGCAGCTGTCCGCCTTCGGCATCGACCCGGGCACGGCCGGCGCCGAGCACGACTGGCACCAGGGCCGCCGGCCCGACACCCTCGGCAGCTGAGCGGCGCCTCCGCCGATCCGGCGGTGGGCCCGGCGGAGCCGACATACTGCACGGTGGGAGGGAAGACCGATGACTGCAGAGAAGTTCCCGGTGGAAGCCGGGCACATCATGATGTTCGCCCGCTCGGTGGGCGACGAGAACCCGGCGTACCACGACCCGGGGTCGCCCGAGGCACGCCAGGCGGGCGGGGTGCTGGCCCCCCCGACGTTCGTGCAGGCCAGCGCCCAGTTCGACCCCGACTACCCGCTGCGCCCGAAGGCGGGCAAGGTGTGGTTCGGGTCTGGGCGCACCCCGAGCGGGCTGACCGAGGCGGCCGCGGGCGAACCCCGCGATGGCGGCGGGGGAGGAGGTGGTGGCGGCGGCACCGGCCTGCACGCCGAGCAGCACTACACCTACCACCGGCCCCTGGTCGCCGGCGAGGTGCTGACCCCGACGGTGCGGCCGGGCCGGACGTGGGAGAAGCAGGGCCGCCGCGGCGGGACCCTGCAGTTCTCCGAGAGCATCACCGAGTACCGGGGCGCCGACGGGGAGCTGGTGGTCACCGCCCGCGCCGTCGGTGTGCGCACCGGTCAGGTGGTGCAGTCGTGAGCGGATTGTCGGCATCGGCGGTGGCGGTCGGCGACCGCCACGAGGCGGTGGTCGTCGACGGCCTCACCCGCACCCAGATCGTGCAGTACGCCGGGGCGTCGGGCGACTACAACCCGCTCCACACCGACGAGGTGTTCGCCACCCAGGCGGCCGGCTACCCGTCGGTGTTCGCCCACGGCATGCTCACCATGGGCATGACCGGGCGCATGCTCACCGACCTGGTCGGGGCCGGCCGGCTCACCGAGTTCGGCGGCCGGTTCACCTCCCAGGTGTGGCCGGGCGACACCTTGACCGTGACCGCCGAGGTGACCGCCGTCGGTGACGCCGACGGCGTCCCCACCGCCGACTTCTCGGTGGTCACCACCAACCAGCAGGGCGTCGCGGTGTTCACCGGCACGGCGACGGCGCGCCTCGACCCCTGAGCTCGACGCCGCGGCCGCCGTCGGGCTGGCGCCCGCGGCGGCCGCGGCGCCAGCCGGTCACGACAGGGGGGGCGCCGGGAGCGGCGGCTCCGGGCCGACGGAGCGCCGGCATGGGCGCCGAGGGCACCTTCCGGGTGCGGGCCACCTACGCCGG
>DASTHS010000308.1:0-3728 GCA_035718085.1 Acidimicrobiales bacterium
GCACGGCGGCGCGGCAGATCATGGCGGCACCGACCAGCGCCACCACGGCGGCGGGGTCGGCCACCGACGGCCCGGCAGCCACGCCGACCACCCCGCGCACCACCAGGGTGACCACCACGACCCAGCCGGCCGCCCGCACCACCGCCCGCCGGCGCGCCCGCCGGCCCTCCCGCCGCGCCGAGCGGCCCGCCGGGGCGCGCCCAGCCGATCGACCGGCCGCGCCGGACCGCCCGGCCGGCACGCCGGGCCCCGTCCTCACCACCTCAGCCGCCGGGCGGCCCGAAGTCACCGGCCCGGGCCCGCAGGTCGGTGAGCGCCTCCACCAGGCCGGGCATGCCCGGCCCGTCGAGCAGCGGCCCGGCGAAGATGTCGTTGACCGTGTCGGTGGCCCGCTCGGCCAGCGCCCGGCCCGCTGGCAGCAGCACCGCCAGCGTGGTGCGCCGGTCGGTGGCGTGCGGCTGGCGGGCGATGAGCCCGTCTGCCTCCAGGCGGTCGACGGCGTTGGTGACGCTGGTCGGGTGCACCTGCAGGCGGGCACCGACCTTGTTGAGCGGCAGGGACCCCCGCTGCGAGAAGGCCAGCACCATCAGCACCTCGTAGCGGGCGAAGGTCAGGCCGAGGGGCCGCAGGGCCGACTCGATGCGCTGCATCAGGATCTGCTGCACCCGGATGATCGACGTGACCGCCACCATGCCGTCGGCGGCGTGCCCCCAGCCGTGCCCGACCCACTGCCGCCGGGCCTCGGCGATGGGGTCGAAGGGCAGCGGGCGGGTGGTCATGCGGCGGGCGGCTCGAGCGCCGGCCCGGGCGTGGCCGGTGGCCCGTCGACGTCGACGACCACCTGCCAGCCGTCGGGGCCGGCCAGCAGCCGCCGCCGGGGCCCGGGCCGTTCGGGGTCGAAGTCGAGGTCGTCGTAGGCGACGTCGCCCTCCCACACCGTCCCGGTGAGGGTGCCGTCGGCGGCCGCCGCGGCGCGGGTCGTGAACCGCTCGGGCGGCCGGGCCGCCGCCGCGGCCAGGGCGTCGGCGACGGCGGCGTGGCGGCCCACCCACCACAGGGTCATCCACGTCGGGGGGGCGAGGGCCAGCTCGCCGCGCCCGCCGGCGGCCAGGGCCTCGGCGGGGGTGATCCAGCGGTGCTCGCCGACCTCCGCCTCGCTCAGCACCACCGGGTCGGAGCCGCCCGACGGCGCCGCGGCCAGGAAGAACCAGGTGGCGAACCGGCGGGCCGCCTCGTGGGGCGGCATCCACCAGCTGAGCGGCACCGGCGCCGACTCGTCGAGCACCACGGCCGCTTCCTCAGCCGCTTCGCGCACCGCGGCCCGCCGGGCGGCGGCCAGCTCGTCGGCGTCGCCGGCCCGCACGTCGCCGGGGTCGACCTTGCCCCCCGGGAACACCCAGAACCCGCCGAACGCCCCCTTGGCCCGGCGGCGCAGCAGGAGCACCTCGAGGCCGCCGGCACCGTCGCGCAGGCACACGACGGTCGCCGCAGGGGTGGGCGGGTTCGGGTCGGGCGGCCCCGACCCAATGTCACTCAGCGTCGTCACCATCGACCTCCATGCGGGAACGAGCATCGTCGCGCACCCGTCGCGGCATCCGTATCATCTCCCCGCCGCCACCGGGGCGGCGGGGGTGGGAGCGAGCGCGCGTGCTGGGCCGACGACCGGATCCCGACGCCATCGCGTCGCGCGAAGACCTCCGCTCCGCCATGGAGGCGCTGCGCCTGGCCGCAGGGGTCACCATCCGCCAGCTGGCCCGCGACGCCGACGTGCAGGTCGGCACGTTGAGCGGCTGGCTGACGGGCCGGCACCTCCCGAACCTCACCCAGCGCGACGTGTTCACCCGGGTGCTCGGTCGGCTGGAGGTCACCGGCACCGGCGAGCTCGAGGCGTGGCTGGGCGCCATCGAGCGGCTGCGCACGTCGAGCGACGGGCGCGCCGCCCGGGCGGCGTCGCCGTACCGTGGCCTCGAGCCCTACGGCGAAGAGGACTCGGAGGTGTTCTTCGGGCGGGACCGGGCCACCGCGGAGGTGCTCGGCCGACTCGACGGCCTGCCGGGCGCCGGCATCGTCGCCCTGGTCGGGGCGTCCGGGGCCGGCAAGTCGTCGCTGCTGATGGGCGGCGTCGTCCCCGCGCTGCGTGCCGGCGACGGCGCCGCCCCCCGGGTCGTGGTGACCACCGCCGACGCCGTCACCGACCACCTCGCCGCCGACGCCGCGGCGGCGGGCGCCGTGGTCGTCGTCGACCGGCTGGAAGACGTCCTCACCGCCGACGCGCCCGAGCGACGCCGGCAGCTGGACCGGCTCGGGGCCCTCGGCCAGGCCTGCCGGGTGGTGGTCGCCGTGCGCGCCGACTTCTACGACGCCGCCGCCGCCGAGCCGGCCCTGGTCGACGCCCTGCGCAGCCAGCAGGTGCTGCTCACCCCCATGACCACCGACGAGCTGCGGGCGGTGATCGTCGGGCCGGCCACCGCGGTGGGGGCGACGGTCGAGCCGGCGCTGGTCGAGTTGGTGCTCGGCGAGCTGCGCACCGGCACCGGCTTCGCCCACGAGGCCGGCGCCCTGCCGCTGCTGTCGTACGCGCTGCTGGCCGCCTGGAACCACGCCGGCCGCAACACGCTGACCGTGGCCGACTACGTCACCGTCGGGGGCATCGGGGGCGCCGTGCTGCAGGCGGCCGAGCGGCTCTACACCGAGCTCGACGCCGCCGAGCGCGAGGTCGTCCGCACGCTGTTCTCCCGGCTGGTGCGCGTCGAGGGCGACAGTCGACCGACCCGCCGGCGGGTGGGACGCCAGGAGCTGCTCGAGACCGGTGACCCGGCGACCGACCAGCTGACGGCATCGGTGCTGGAGCGCTTCGTGTCGGCCCGGCTGGTCACCGCCGAGGGCCCCGCCGTGCAGCTCAGCCACGAGGCGCTGCTCGGCGCCTGGCCGCGCCTCGCCGAGTGGGTCGGCGCCGACCGGGCCTGGCTGGAGCTGCACCAGCGGCTGGCCGACGCCGCCGGCATCTGGGACCGCGACGACCGCGACGGCAGCCTGCTCTGGCGCGGGCCCCGCCTGGCCACGGCGGCGGAATCCGCCCAGGTGCCGGGCCGACGCCTCAACCGGGTCGAAGGCGAGTTCCTCGCCGCGTCGGTCGGCGCCGAGGCCGCGCACGTCCGGGCCGAGCGGCGGCGGGCCCGACGGGTGCAACGGCTGCTGGTGGCCGTCGCCGTGGCCGCCGCCGCCGCGGTGGTGGCCGCCGTGGCCGCGGTCGACGCCGGCCGCGCCGCCCGCACGGCGCGCGACCAGGCCCTGTCCCGGGAGGTGGCGATCGAGGCCCGGCAGGTCGACAGCTCCGACCCGTCGCTCGCCGCCCAGCTGGCAGTCGCCGCCTACCGCCTGTCACCGACCCTGCAGGCCCGCTCGGCGCTGCTCGACATCGCCGCCACCGACGTCCCCTCGCGCCTCGTCGGCCCGTCGGGGCCCGAGTTCGTCGCCACGTCGGCCGACGGCCGTCTGGTGGCGGTGGCCCGCACCGGCGGCGACGACGTCGCCGTGCTGCGCGCCGGCGACCCCCTCCGGCAGGTGGCGACGGTGGCGGCGCCGGCGGGCGGCAAGGACTTCGCCGTGGCGGTGCGCGGCGATGGCCGCCTGCTGGCGGTCGCCGGCACCACCGGCACGGTGGAGCTGGTCGACCTCTCCGCCCCGGCCGCCCCGCGGCGGCTGGGCCGCGTCGCGGTGTCGTCGAC
>DASTHS010000309.1:0-7695 GCA_035718085.1 Acidimicrobiales bacterium
GAGTTCGTCGTGATGCACGGGCCGGCGCAGATGGGGCGCTTCTGGTCGCTGGCCGCCGACGCCGCGTGGGTGGCGGCACCCGACCACCCGGGCCTGTTGCGCGCCCAGGCCGCGGTGGTGCCCCTCGCCGCGCCCGGCGCCTACGTGGCCCGCTACAACGAGCCCGACAAGGCGGCCTCGGGTTGGCGGCAGGAGGCCGACTGGCCGGTGCCCTACTGGACCGTCGACGCGGCCATGGCGGCCATGACCCTGCTGCTGGCCGCCACCGACGCCGGCCTCGGGGCACTGTTCGCGTCGCTCGGCCGGCGCAGCGCAGCGGTGCGCGCCGGGTTGGGGGTGCCCGCCGGGCTCGACCCGATCGGCATGGTGCTGCTCGGCTGGCCGGACCGGTCGGCCACCCCGACCGGCTCGCCGGCCCGTCGGGTCCGCCGTCCCCTCGCCGAGGTGGTGCACCGGGGCGGGTACGCGCCAGCGGCGGGGGAAGGCACCGTCGCCGGGCCGGCTCCCGGCGGGGCCTAACCCGGTGCGGCGACGAGCTCGGGCAGCACTGCGCTGATCGACCCGCCGACGACCACGTCGGCCAGGCGGTCCATCGCCGTCGGCTCGCCGTTGACGATGACGACGCGCGCCCCGGCCCGCTTGGCCACCGGGACGAACCCGGCGGCAGGGTGGACGCTGAGCGTGGAGCCCACGGCGAGCAGCACGTCGGCGCCGCGGGCGGCGGCGTCGGCCCGGGCCAGCACGGCCGGGTCGAGCGCCTGGCCGAAGCTGATGGTCGTCGACTTCACGACCCCGCCGCACTCGGGGCACGCCGGGTCGGCCTCGCCGGCCCGCACCCGCTCGAGCAGCTCGGCCATGGGGGCCCGCCACCCGCAGGTCCAGCACACCGCCCCGTGCATGCTGCCGTGCAGCTCGACGACCCGGTCGGGCTCGATGCCCGAGCGCTGGTGCAGGTCGTCGATGTTCTGGGTGAGCACGGCGAGCAGGCGGCCCTGGCGCTGCAGCTCGACGATGGCCAGATGCCCGGCGTTGGGTCGCGCCCCCCACGCCGGGTGGCGGAGCCGGTTCTGCCAGGCGGCCCGACGCACCTCGGGGTCGGCCAGGTAGTCGTGCAGGTTCGACGCCCGCTCGGCGGCCGGGTTGCGGGTCCAGACGCCCTGGGGGCCCCGGAAGTCGGGGATCCCCGAGTCGGTGGAGATGCCCGCGCCGGTCATGACCACCACCCGGCGGCCCTCGCGCATCACCGACCTGGCCGCCTCGAGTGCTGATGCGGGTGCGGCGTCGACCACGCCGGCGAGTCAACCACATGGCTTGCGCGCCGTGAGAAAGCATGAA
The DNA here is from genome assembly GCA_035718085.1 of Acidimicrobiales bacterium. Taxonomy (GTDB): domain Bacteria; phylum Actinomycetota; class Acidimicrobiia; order Acidimicrobiales; family Palsa-688; genus DASTHS01. Next base: position 1,336 of record DASTHS010000309.1, read on the forward strand.
ATGCTATGAGGCATAGTGATCGACGCCTGAGGAGGGCGAGCCCCATGGCACCGCTGCTGACCTTCGTCTCCGACGAGCTGACCATCCGCCCCTGGCCCGACGACGTCATCGACCGGGTCGGCTTCGACCCCCGGTCGACCTACGTCGAGCGGTTCTGGCTGGGCGTGCTCGGTCCCTCGACCACGTGGCTGATGCGCCGCTTCGCCGCCGGGTTCGACGAGTCGCCCGACGGGTTCGTGCTGCCCCTCGGCGACACGGCCCGGGCGCTCGGGCTCGGCGAGCGGGGCGGCCGCCACTCACCGTTCCTGCGCTCGCTCAACCGGGTGGTGATGTTCGAGCTCGGCACCGCGACCGGCGTCGACGAGCTGACGGTGCGCCGGCGCCTGCCCCCACTCAACCGCCGCCAGCTCGTGCGCCTCTCCGAGCAGCTGCAGGCGGAGCACGACGAGTGGCAACGGGCGCAGCTGCGCGACCCCGAGGCCGACGTGCAGCGCCGCCGCAGCCGCCAACTCGCCCTGTCACTGCTCGAGCTCGGCGAGGGCGCCGACGAGGCCGAGCGCCAGCTGCTGCGCTGGCGCTACCACCCCACGGTGGCCCGCGAGGCAGCCGAATGGGCATGGCAGCGCCACTGCGGTGCGCTGGCCGCCGCCGCCGGCTGAGCGCCACGCCCCCCCAGTGGGGCGCGACCCGGCCGACGTCCGCCGCCGGCACCGTCGCCCCCACCGTGATCCCGGCGGCGCTGGCCTGCTCGTTTCTCCGGGCCGGCGCCGCCGGCCACCGGGCGCTGCGCACCGGCCGCCCGGGGCCTGGCGGCCAGGAGGCGGTCGGAGGGCGCCGGCGCAGGTGCGCACACGCGCCAGGTGGCCCGTACCCTCGCCCCATGTACCCCCCGCCGCTACCCCCGAGCGGCTCCGTCGAGGTGCCCGGGCGCGGCGCCATGTGGGTCTACGACAGCGGCGGCGACCTGCCCCCCGTGGTGCTGCTGCACGGCTGGACGTCGACCGCCGCCCTCAACTGGTCGGCCACCATGGGCCCCCTGGCCACCACCGCCCGGGTGATCGCGCCCGACCACCGGGGCCACGGCCGGGGGCTGCGCACCCGGAACTTCAGCCTCGAGCAGTGCGCCGACGACGTGGCCGCCCTCATCGAGGCCCTCGGCGTCGGCCCCGCCGTGGTGGTCGGCTACTCGATGGGCGGCCCGATCGCCATGCTGACCTGGCGCCGCCACCCCGGCGCCGTCGCCGGCCTGGTGCTCTGCGCCACCGCCGCCCGCTTCGGGCGCCGCTCCGACCTCGCCCCCGCCGTCACGGCGGTGGGCCGGGGGCTGTCGCTGCTGCTCGCCGCCATGCCCCGCCGGTGGCACGCCGGCGCCCTGACCCGTGCCATCGAGGCGCGTGACCCCGACCCCGACCGGGCCCGCTGGGTCATCTCCGAACAGCGGCGCAACGACCCCGGTGCCCTGGTGCAGGCAGCCGCCGCCCTCAACGCCTTCGACGCCCGGCCGTGGCTGGCCGAGGTCGACGTGCCCACCACCGTGGTGGTCACCGCCCGCGACGAGACGGTGAGCCCCGGCGCGCAGCGCCGCCTGGCGGCGGCCATCGCCGGCGCCGAGGTGGTCAGCATCCCCGCCGGCCACCGTGCCGCCGCCGAGTCCCCGGGCCGCTTCGTGCCCGCGCTGCGCGACGGCATCGCGTCGGTGTGGGGGCGTGCCGGCCTGCCCCAGCAGGCGACCACCACCCCGTAGCGAGCGGCAGTTCGGCCTACGGGCGGCCCCGGGGCCCTCCCAGGCCTCGGCTTCTCAGGCCAGGGCGGCCTCTCAGGCCAGGGCGGCCTCGATGCGCCGGGCGGCGTCGAGGACGGCGGCGCCGTAGCGCCGCCCGGGCGCCCGCGTCGTGCGCTCGATGGGCCCCGACACCGACACCGCAGCCACCACGGCCCCAGCGGCGCGCACGGGGGCCGAGACCGACGCCACCCCCGCCTCCCGCTCGCCCACCGTGGCCACCCACGGGCCGCCGGCGCCCAGGAGCACCCGGCCCGCCGACCCCCGGTCGAGCGGCAGCCGAGCCCCCACGGCCACGATGGTGCGCAGGCCGTGGGGCGACTCGGCGGCCGCCACGCACACCCGGGCGTCGCCGTCGGGCACGTAGAGCTGGGCGCTCTCGCCGGTGCGGTCGCGCAGGTCGGCCAGCACCGGGGCGGCCACCTCCACCAGGCCTCGCCGGGCGCCGGCAGCCGCCGCCGCCAGGGCGGCGAGCCGGGCGCCGAGCACCCAACGCCCTTCCCCGTCGCGTGCGACGAGGCCATGGCCCTCGAGCGCGGCGGCCCGCCGGTGGGCCGTCGCCCGCGGCAGCCCCGTCGACGCCACCAGCCCGGCGAGACTCGCCGGGCCGCCCTCCAACGCGTCGAGGATGGACACGGCCTTGTCCAGCACGCCGACGGTGCCTAGGGTGGATCCCACGTTCTGAGAAGCTATCCCAGATGGTGAGATGATGACCGACGCCCGGACACTGCCCGAGAAGGTGTGGGACCGCCACGTGGTGCGCGCCGCACCCGGTGAGCCCGACCTGCTCTACATCGACCTGCACCTGGTGCACGAGGTGACCTCCCCCCAGGCCTTCGACGGCCTGCGCCTCAACGGGCGGAGGGTGCGCCGCCCCGACCTGACCGTGGCGACCATGGACCACAACGTGCCGACCACCGGCCTCGACCGCCCCGTCGAAGACCCGATCTCGGCCCGCCAGATGGAGGTGCTCGCCGCCAACTGCGACGAGTTCGGCGTCCGCCTCTATGCCATGGGTGACCCCCACCAGGGCATCGTCCACGTCATCGGGCCCGAGCTCGGCCTCACCCAGCCCGGCATGACCATCGTCTGCGGCGACAGCCACACCTCCACCCACGGGGCGTTCGGCGCACTGGCCTTCGGCATCGGCACCAGCGAGGTCGAGCACGTGCTCGCCACCCAGACCCTCGCCCAGCCCCGACCGAAGACCATGTCGGTCGCCGTCGAGGGCGCCCTCCCCGACGGCGTGACCGCCAAAGACGTGGTGTTGGCGATCATCGGCCGCCTCGGCACCGGCGGCGGCATCGGCCACGTCATCGAGTACCGGGGGTCGGCGATCCGAGCCCTGTCGATGGAAGGCCGCATGACCGTGTGCAACATGTCGATCGAGGCCGGCGCCCGGGCGGGCATGGTCGCCCCCGACGACACCACCTTCGCCTACCTCGAGGGTCGGCCACACGCCCCCCGCGGCGCGGCGTGGGAGCGGGCGCTCGACGACTGGCGCTCGCTGCGCACCGACGACGCCGCCACCTTCGACGCCTCCGTCGACATCGACGCCGCCACGCTCTCCCCGCACGTCACCTGGGGCACCAACCCCGGCCAGGTCCTGCCCCTCGACGGGGCCGTGCCCGACCCCTCGTCGTTCGACGACCCTGCGTCGCGCGAGGCCGCCGCCCGCGCCCTGACCTACATGGGCCTGACTGCGGGCACGCCGATGCGGGAGGTCACCGTCGACACGGTGTTCATCGGGTCGTGCACCAACTCGCGCATCGAGGACCTGCGGGCCGCCGCCGCCGTGCTCGACGGCCGCCGGGTGGCGTCGGGGGTGCGGGCCTTGGTGGTGCCCGGCTCCGGCCAGGTGAAGGCCCAGGCCGAGGCCGAGGGGCTCGACCGGGTGTTCAGCGCCGCCGGCGCCGAGTGGCGGGAACCGGGCTGCTCGATGTGCCTGGCCATGAACCCCGACAAGCTCGCCCCCGGTGAGCGGTCGGCGTCGACGTCGAACCGCAACTTCGAGGGTCGCCAGGGCCGCGGGGGCCGCACCCACCTCGTGTCGCCCGCCGTGGCCGCCGCCACCGCGGTGGCCGGCCACTTCGCCGCCCCGTCGGACCTCTAGAGAGCCAGGAGCACCCGTGGAACCTGTGCGCATCGTCTCGGGCACCGCCGTGCCCCTCGACCGCAGCGACGTCGACACCGACCAGATCATCCCGAGCGACTGGCTCAAGCGCGTCGAGCGCACCGGCTTCGGCAAGGGCCTCTTCAGCGAGTGGCGCGACGACCGCGACTTCGTGCTGAACAAGCCCGAGCACGCCGGGGCCACGATCCTCGTCGCCGGCCCGAACTTCGGCGTCGGCTCGTCGCGCGAGCACGCCGTGTGGGCGCTGCTCGACTACGGCTTCCAGGCCGTCGTCGCCCCCCGCTTCGGCGACATCTTCCGCAACAACGCCACCAAGTCGGGGCTGCTGCCGGTGCAGGTGCCCGGCCCGGTCGGGGCTGAGCTGCTGCGGGCGGTGCAGGCCGACCCCACCTTGCACGTCACCATCGACGTCGAGCGCTTGCAGCTGTCGGCGCCCGCCGCCGGCATCGAGACCGGGTTCCCGCTCGACCCGTTCATCCAGCACCGGCTGCTCGAGGGCCTCGACGACATCGGCCTGACCCTCGTGCACGGTGACGCCATCGACGCCTTCGAACGCGATCGCCCGGGGTACCTGCCCTCCAGCACCTAGCGTGTCGCCGGTGCGCGTGCTGCGGCGTCTGAGCATCGTCGTCGGCGTCCTCGCCGGGGTGTGGTGGGTGGCGGCCAGGTGGTGGCAGTCGACCCAACGGATGCCCGCCGAACCGGCCACCCCCTGGCCGCCCGTGCCCGTGCCGCCCACCCCGGCGGGCACGGCCGCCGACGGTCCCGATGGCGCTGTGGCCCCCGTGGGAGCGACGGGCGATGCCGCCAGCACTTCTGCGGAAGCGCCCGCCGATGCCGCCGATGCTGGCGACCCCGCTTCCGCGGACGCGCTGCCGCCCGAGCCGGCGACGCCGAGTGCCTCCTCATGGCTCCTCCCGGCGGGCGACGGCTCGTGCCCGCCTGGTCACCCCGTCAAGGCGAAGGACAAGAGCCGCCTCTACCACCTGCCCGGCATGTTCGCCTACGGCCGGTGCGTGCCGGATCGGTGCTACGCCACCGCAGCGGCCGCTGAGGCCGACGGCTACCAACGGGCGAAGCGCTGAACCCGACCACCCCCGACGGGAGGCCTGTCGACGTCGCGGTGATCGGGGCCGGCATGGCCGGGCTCACCGCCGCCCACCGGTTGGCCGAAGCCGGCATGCGCGTCACTGTCGTCGACAAGGGACGGGGCGTCGGCGGCCGCATGGCCACCCGCCGCCTCGGTGGCGCCACGCTCGACCACGGCGCCCAGTTCTTCACGGCGCGCAGCGACTGGTTCCAGGGGCAGGTCGACGGCTGGGTCGACGCAGGCGCAGCCCACGAGTGGTGCCGCGGGTTCCGCCGGCCCCCCGACGGGCACCCCCGTTACGCCGGCACCGGCGGCATGACCACCGTCGCCAAGCACCTGGCGAGCGGCCTGCCCGACGTGCGCACGGCCACGCTGGTGCAAGCGGTCACCTCGTCAGGGCAGGGATGGCGGCTGGCCCTCGACGGTGGCGACGCCATCGACTGCCGGGCGGTCCTGCTGACCGCGCCGGTGCCCCAGGGCCTGGCTCTGTGCGCAGACGCCCCTCTGGCCGGAGTCGCCAAGGCGGCGCTGGAGCAGGTGGCCTACTCCCCCACTTTCGCCCTGCTGGTGGTGACCGACGGGCCGGCGTCCGTGCCCCCGCCGGGTGGGGTGCAGATCGCCGACGGGCCGATCAGCTGGGTCGGCGACAACGTGGCCAAGGGCGCTTCCGCAGCGCCGGCGGTCACGTTGCACCTGTCGGCCGCAGAGTCAGCCGCCCGCTACGACGACTCCACCGACGACGTGCGGACCTTCATGCTCGACGCTGGCCGCCGCTACCTCGGCGACGGCCAGGTGCTCGAGGCGCAGGTCATGCGCTGGCGGTATGCCCAGCCGGTCACCAGCCACGACGAGCGCTACCTCGTCGCCGCCGAAGCCCCCGGGCCGCTGGTCTTCGCCGGCGATGCCTTCGCCGAGGCGAAGGTCGAGGGCGCCGCCCGTTCCGGCCTCGAAGCCGCGGGCGCCCTGCTCGACCGCCTGACCGCCTGACCGCCTGACGGCTGCACCCTCTTGCCGGGACGCCCGGACGGTGCGAAACTGCCGGAAGAGTCATGAAACGTACAACCTCGCTTCCCGTGGCTGGTTGCGCCCTCAGCCTGCTGCTCGCCCTGGCGACGGCGGGGTGTGGCGGGTCACCGCACGCCGCGCCCACGACCACCACCACCCAACCGTCGACCACCACGTCGTCGGCGACCACGAGCCCCGCCTCATCGACCACGTCGACGTCCATCGACGTGAGCCTCATCCCGCCTCAGATCACCGTGCCGTATGTGAATGCTGTTTTCGCTGCGCTCAATCACAAGTATGGCGATGTAATTCGGTCTGAAATCGCTACCCGGACACTTGCACCAAGCTCGG
>DASTHS010000310.1:0-8236 GCA_035718085.1 Acidimicrobiales bacterium
GCTGTTCGCCCATTAAAGCGGTACGCGAGCTGGGTTTAGAACGTCGTGAGACAGTTCGGTCCCTATCCGGTGTAGCCGTAGGAAATCTGAGGAAGGCTGTCCCTAGTACGAGAGGACCGGGACGGACGCAGCTCTCGTGTGTCAGTTGTTGCGCCAGCAGCACCGCTGATTAGCGACCTGCGGAAGGGATAAGCGCTGAAAGCATCTAAGTGCGAAGCTCGTTCCGAGATGAGATTTCCCACTGGGTCAACCAGGTAAGGCCTGTGGTAGACGACCACGTTGATAGGCCGGAGGTGTACGCACAGCAATGTGTTCAGCCGACCGGTACTAATCGGCCGAGGGCTTGGGTTCAATCCGCTCGTGCTCGCTATGGAACGCTCACAGGGGCGGTCGCAGTCCGACTGCGACCTCCGTGGGCCGCACGACCCCCGTCGGGGTCGTCGGCCCGTCAACTGCAGAGCACGGTTTCCGGTGGCCATAGCGGCGGAGTCACACCCGTTCCCTTCCCGAACACGGAAGTTAAGCCCGCCAGCGCCGATGGTACTTGGGGAGTCTTCCCCTGGGAGAGTAGGACGTCGCCGGAATCTTCGTAGCCGTTGAGCCGCACCCCACTGGGGTGCGGCTCCGGCGCGCCCGCGCGTCCGCCCGCTCGTTTGCCCGCGGGCCGGGCGGGGGGTCGCCGGTAGGCTCGGGGGATGCCCGATGATCGTCGTGACCGCTGGAGCGACGAAGGGGGCCGCGGTGGCGGTGGGCAGCGGCCCTCGTCCTCCGGTGGCCGGGGTGGCGGCGCCCGTCGCTCGGGGGAGAGAGCCCCCGGCGGGTGGCGTGGAGCGGCATCCTCGGGAGGCGCCGCTGGCGCGCCCCGGCGCGGGGCCGCGCCCGGCCGGAGTGGGCTGCCGCCCGGTGGCGGGGGTGCATCCGGCCGCGGGGGCGTCCCCCGGCGCGCCAGCGCGACCGGACGCAGCGGCGCGGCGCGACCGAACGGCGCACCCGGGGTCGGTGCCCGGCGCGACGACACCCGGTGGGCGCGTGACGGGCGCGGCGCCGGTGCCGCAGCCGGCCGCCGGGGCTCGCCTCGCGACGACGGTGGCCGTCCCGGCGACGATCGCCGGGGCGACAGCCGGTCCGGTGCCGGGTGGGGGCAAGACCTTCACCGCACGGGTCGGCCGGGCGCAGGCCCGGCGGGCGCGGCCCGGGCCGGCGGCTCGGCGCCACCCCGCCGGGACGGCGGCCGCCCCAGCGGCGGGTCCGGCGGCGCGCCCGGAGGAGCGGGGCGGACGGGGGGTGACGGGCAGCGCGGCCGGGGCGCGGGGAGCGGGAGACCGTTCGGCGGCCGCTCGGGGCAGGGTGACGAGCGCTCCCGCGGGAGTGCCCGCCCGTCCGACGGTGCTGTCCGGCCGGGTGACGAGCGTAGGCGGCCACGTGATCGGGTCGGCCGCGACGAGGCCTGGCGTCGTGATGGTGGCGCCGGCGGCCGCGAGCGGCCGTTCCGCAACGAGCGGCCCGACAGGCCCGTCCGGCCTGAGCGCGGCGACCGGCCTGACCGCGGCGACCGGCCTGACCGCGGCGACCGCCCCGGGGGTGACCGACGCCCCGACGCTCCCGGTCGCCGGGGCAGCCGAGACCGCCCGGGCTTCGGGGGCAGAGACCCGCTGCCGCCCGCACCGGGCGGGGCCCGGTGGGGCAGCGTCGCCCGGCGGGGAGCCCGGGCGGTCACCGGCGACCCCGACCACACCAGCGCCTCCGAAGCCTGGCGCGACGCAGTAGCCCGCGGCGGCCGTGCTGCGCCGTGGCAGCCCGACGAGGTGTGGGTCGAAGACCGTGACGCCGGACCCGGCGACGAGCCCGATGCCGCCCCCACCCGCGACGACGCCGGGCGGGCCGACCGCGACGAGCGGCGCGCCGACCGTCGTCAGCTGCGTGCGGCGGCGTCCGCCGGTCGCCCGGCGGCGACGACCACCGACAGCGCCGCAGCCGGTGCCGCCGCGGCCGGTGGCGGCGAGAGCCACCGCCGCACCGTGCCCCGCCCGGTGGTCGACGAGCTCGAGCACCAGGCCGGCGCCCAGCGCGGCGGCCGCCTCGCCGGGCGCCTGGCCGAGGCGGCGCACGCCTACGAGCGCGACCGGTACCAGGAGGCGAGGCGCATCCTGCGCCCGTTGGCCGAGGAGCTGCCCGAGTCGGCCTCCGTGCAGGAGCTCTACGGCCTGACCCTCTACCGCATGGGCCAGTGGGCCCTCGCCGCTCGCCACCTGGAGATCTACCGCCATCGCAGCGGCGAGTACGACCAGCACCCGGTGCTGGCCGACTGCTACCGCGCCCTGCGCCGCTACGCCGACGCCGAGGCCCTCTGGGACGACCTGCGCGAGGCGTCACCGAGCGCCGAGCTCGTCGCCGAGGGGCGCATCGTCGAGGCCGGCTGCAAGGCCGACCAGGGCGACCTCCGCGGGGCCATCACCACCCTCGAGCGGGCCGCCCGGCGGGTCGACCACCCCGCCGATCACCACCTGCGGCAGTGGTACGTGCTGGCCGACCTCTACGAGCGCGCCGGCGACGTGCCCCGGGCGCGCGATCTCTTCGCCCGCGTGGCCGCCGCCGACGCCGACGCCTTCGACGTGCGCAGCCGCCTCCGCGCCCTGCGCTGACGCCCGGCCGCCGAGGGGCCCGTCCACTCCCCGCACGGGGGGTGGCGCCAGGCGGGCCGCCGCAGCTGCTGTACTGGCTGGGCACACCGGCACAGGCAGGGGAGACGGCGATGGACACGCAGCGATCAGCGACGCGGGCGCGCCGCGCCGGACGGGCCAGCGGGCACACCCGGGCGGCGGCGGTCGTGGCCGCCGCCATGGCCGGCCTGGCCCTCGAGGTCGGCGGCGCCCCGCCGGCCGGCGCCGCCACCAGCCCGATCACGCCGGGCAACACGCCGACGCCGATCGCCGGCGCCACCAACGGCGAGCTGCCCGCCACCGACCTGGTGCGGGTCGCGCCCGGCTGCCTGGCCGACCGGGCGGCGGCACCGAGCCTGGGCCTCCTGCTCGCCGAGGCGCGCCAGCGTGGCGTCGCCCTCGGCACCGAGGAGTGCTACCGGCCGCTCGCCGGCCAGCTCGCCGAGCAGTCATCGTGGACGGCGGCCGGCAACAGCGCATGCGCCGCCCCCGTGGCGACCACCACCACCGGCACCCCGGTGGGCACGTCGATGCACGGGTGGGGCAAGGCCGCCGACTTCTCCGACGCAGGCGGCACCGTCGCCTTCGGGTCGCCGGGCTACCAGTTCCTGACCGCGTACGCCGGCCAGGTCGGCTGGAACCACCCCGGCTGGGCGCAGCCCGGCGGCTCCGCCTGCCCCGAAGCGTGGCACTGGGAGTGGGTCGGCGACGGCGGCACCGCCGGGGCCAGCCCGATCCGCGCCGACGTCGTCGGCCTCCTGTCGAGCCCCGACGGCGGCGGCTACGCCAGCGTGTCGGGCCTCGGCACCCTCGTCACCCGCGGCGACGCCCACAGCGCCGGCGACCTGGCGGCCGTGCCGATCACCGGGCTGGTGGTCGGCGCCGCCGACGCCCCCGGGGGCGCCGGCTACTGGATGGCGAGCGCGGATGGCGGGGTGTTCAGCTTCGGCGGCGCCGCCTTCCACGGCTCGGCGGGCGGCCTGGCCCTCGCCGCCCCGATCGTCGGCATGGCCGCCACCCCCGATGGGGGCGGCTACTGGTTGGTCGCCGCGGATGGCGGGGTGTTCAGCTTCGGCGACGCCGCCTTCCACGGCTCGACCGGCGCCATGCACCTCAACGCCCCGATCGTCGGCATGGCCGCCACGCCCGACGGGGGCGGCTACTGGTTGGTCGCCGCGGACGGCGGGGTGTTCAGCTTCGGCGACGCCGCCTTCCACGGCTCGACCGGCGCGCTGCACCTCGACCAGCCGGTGGTGGGCATGGCCGCCACCGCCGACGGGGCCGGGTACCGGATGGTGGCCGCCGACGGCGGGGTGTTCGACTTCGGCGACGCCACCTTCCTCGGCTCGGGTGCCACCACCACGAAGGCGGAACCGGTGGTGGCCATGACCCTCACCCCGAGCGGCGCCGGCTACTGGCTGACCTCCGCCGACGGTGCGGTGCTGGCCTTCGGTGACGCCGGCTCGTACGGCGGCGCCTGACCGCCGCCGTCGGCCAGGTCGGCGGCCGCCGCCTCGAGGCCGGCGGCCGCGGCCTGCACGAGCAGGGCGGCCCGGCGGCGCGTGCGCGCCCGGGCGGCCCGTTCGACCACGACCTCGGTGCGGCTCTGGGTGGCGCCCCCGGCCCGGAAGAACCGGCGGCGGACCCGGCCGACCACCACCACCTCGGCGCCGGCATCGAGGGTGGCCGGCCACGCCGGCGGGTCGAACCAGACGACCGGCACCGTCTCGGCCGGCGCCGCCGGGAGCTCGACGCGGACCTCGAGGCGCACGAGGGTGGCCTCCGACGGCAGGACCTGCGTCTCGGCTGGCCGCACGAGGCGGCCGGCGAGCACGACGCAGTTGACGGCCCCGGCGGGGGCGGCGGACAGGGGCACGGGAACCTCCTCGGCGGCGGCCGGGCGGGCGCCGCAGGTGGCGGGGCGGCCGGCACGAAGCTCGGCGAGCGGCTGCCGCCCCGCCCGGCGGGCGGAGGAGGGGTGCCAGGGACGACGTTACGCCCGGCCTGTGACCGTCACCCGGCCGGGGTCGGCGACGGCCGGCCGTCGGTGCCGGGCGGGTCGAGCAGCGTCCGGGAGGCGGGGTCGACGTCCGGGTCGCCGGCGTCGGCGAGGTAGTCGTCGGGCCGGGTGGCGTCGGCCCCCGCGCTGCCCGGCACCAGGCGCAGCAGCGCCGTGCCGACGACGGCTACGACCAGGTTGAGCACCAGGGCGGTCAGGCCGACGTACCAGGTCTGGTGGATCAGCGGGACGGTGGCCGTCGACCCGCCGAAGTGCTTGGTGACCGGGCTGGCGATGCCGTAGGCGATGTAGGTGCCGTAGACCATCCCGACCAGCCAGCCGGCCAGCAGCGCCCAGCGGTGCAGCACCCGGGTGAACAGGCCGATGGCGACCGACGGGAACGTCTGGAGGATCCAGACGCCGCCGAGCAGCTGCAGGTTGATGGCGTTCTGGGTGTTGACCCCGAGCACGAACGCCAGCGCCCCCAGCTTCACCACCAGCGAGACCAGCTTCGACACCTTGGCCTGCTCGGCGGGGGTCGCCGCCGGCCGGATGAAGTCGCGGTACACGTTCCGGGTGAAGAGGTTGGCCGCAGCGATCGACATGATCGCCGCAGGCACGAGGGCGCCGATGGCGATCGCCGCGAACGCCACCCCCGTGAACCAACTCGGGAACATGGCCCGGAACAGCAGCGGGGCCGCCAGGCGCGAGTTGCTGTTGGTGACGCCGGCGGCGATGGCCATGTAGCCGAGCAGGGCGATCATGGCCAGCGCCAGCGAGTAGGCCGGCAGGGCGGCGGCGTTGCGTCGGATGGTGTCGCGCCGTCCGGTGGCCAGCACCCCGGTGATCGAGTGGGGGTACATGAACAGCGCCATGGCCGAGCCGAGGGCCAGGGTGGCGTACGCCCAGTAGGCGGACGCCCCCGGCACCAGCGCGAACGTCGGCTTCTTGTGGGCGGCCACCGCCTTGGCGTTGACCACGTGGGCGTGGTGGCTCACCGCCGCGAAGATGTGACCGAAGCCGCCCAGCCTGATGGGGATGTAGGTGATCGCCACCAGCACCACCACGTAGACGAGGAGGTCTTTCACGAACGCGATGAGCGCCGGGGCCCGCAGGCCGGCGGTGTAGGTGTACCCGGCGAGGATGGCGAAGGCGATGATCAGCGGCAGGTCCTTGACCACCCCCGACGACCCCGCCCCGATGCCCATCGCCTCGAGCACCGCCTGGATGCCGACGAGCTGCAGGGCGATGTAGGGCATCAACGAGAGGATGCCGGTCAGGGCGACGGCCAGTGCCAGGCCGCGGGAGCCGAAGCGGCCGAGCACGAAGTCGGCCGGCGTCACGAACCCGTGGCGGTGGGCCACCGACCACAGGCGCGGCATCAGCACGAACACGATCGGCCACACGAGCACGGTGTAGGCCACCGCGAACCAGCCGGTGACCGCGCCGGCGGCGTACATGGCACCGGGCACGGCCACGAAGGTGTAGGCCGTGTAGAGGTCGCCGCCGAGCAGGAACCAGCTCACCACCCCGCCGAAGCTGCGGCCGCCCAGGCCCCACTCGTCGAGGGTGTCGAGGTCGGCGCTGCGCCGCCAGCGGGCGGCGGCGAAGCCGACCCCGGTGACGACGAGGAACAGGGCGACGAAGACGACGACCGTCGCCGCCTGCACCGGCAGCTTCGCCGGTGCGCTGACCGCTGCGGCCAACGGTCCGGCGGCGGCGGCCACGGTGGTGCCGGGGGCGCTCACCGGGACCCCACAGCCGGTCGGCGCAGCAGCCGGTAGGCGATGACCTGGCAGACGGCGTTGATCACCAGCCACAGCACCGAGTACCAGTAGAAGAACGGGATGCCCCCGAGCGACGGCGTCAGGTGCGCGTAGCTCGGCACCCACAGCAGGCCGACGAAGGTGGCGGCGAGCAACACGCCCGCGACCACCACCCGTGTCTGTGACGGGCCGGTTCGGCCCGGCGGAGCGGCGACGACCATGGGAGACCCCCTCTGCACGGCCCACCCCCGCGGGTGGGCACCCGGAAGATAGCCCCGCCGAGCCTGCGGGTGGCTGATCGAGGCGGGCCGGCTCCGGTCCGGCTCCGCCCGGGGGCGAGGGGGGCTACTGGCGGGCCGCCACCAGCTCCTCGAGCAGCATGGCGACCGCGTCGGCGTCGTGGCGGCCCAGCACCCGGTCGACGGCGGCGAGCACCTCGGGCACGGCGTTGTCGGGGGCCATGGCGGTGCCCGCCCACGCCAGCACCGACAGGTCGTTGTGGTTGTCACCGATGGCCACCACCTCGTCGACGCCGACCCCCAGGCGGCTGCACACCCGCTCGAGCGCGTACGCTTTGGAGACGCCCGGCGCGCCGATGTCGACCCAGTCGAGCCCCGAGGTCGTCACGTGCCCTTCCTCACCCACGTGCTGCTCGAGGAGGGCGATGAGCCCCAGCGCGTCCGAGCCGGGCAGCCGGCAGATCAGCTTGGTGCAGGGCCGATCGAGGGCCGTGGTGATGTCGTCGACCTCGCGCACCACCTCGTCCCACTCGTTGGGCTGCTTGAAGAAGTCCCGCTCGTAGCAGAACCGGTCGAGGTTGTCGGTGGCGAAGCGGACGGCTGGGAGCGCCTCCCGGACGCGGGCGACGACGGCCCGGGCGATCTCGGACGGCAGGGCCACTTCCTCGACGACCTGCCGGCTGGTCATGTCGACGGTGACCGCCCCGTTGGAGCACACCGCGTACGGCCCGCAGTCGACCCCCCCGAGCACCGGGTACATCGCCTGGGGGGGCCGGCCGGTCACCGGCACCACGTGGATGCCGGCGGCGCGGGCGGCGGCGACGGCGGCGGCCGCCCGGGGGGTCACCCGCGACGAGGCGTCGAGCAGCGTGCCGTCGAGATCCGTGGCGACCAGCGCGATGGCTGGGTAGGAGCCGGGCACCGGGTCACGCTACCGGCGGCCCCGGTCTGGAGCGCCACCGACCACCGCCCCTACGCTCCCGCCCCACCGGCCGCCGGCCGCACGCCGACGGCCCGGCCCACCGACGGCACCCGCCGCACCCGATCCAGGAGCAGACACCATGGACCTGCAGGCCCTCCTCGGCGACGAGGCCGAGCAGCTGCTGACCCACGAGTGCACCACCATCCCCCGTGACGACCTGATCCTGCCGGGCGGCGACGTCATCGACCGGGTGGTCAGCCTCACCGACCGGTCGGTGCCGGTGCTGCGCAACCTGGCGAGCGTCTACGACCACGGGCGCCTGGGCGGCACCGGCTACCTGTCGATCCTGCCGGTCGACCAGGGCATCGAGCACTCGGCCGCCGCCAGCTTCGCCAAGAACCCGATGTACTTCGACCCGAAGAACATCGTGGAGCTGGCCATCGAGGGCGGCTGCAACGCGGTGGCGACCACCTACGGGGTGCTCGGCGCCGTGGCCCGCCGCTACGCCCACAAGATCCCCTTCATCGTGAAGCTCAACCACAACGAGCTGCTGACTTATCCCAACCAGTACGACCAGGTGATGTTCGGTTCGGCACGGGAGGCCTACGACCTGGGGGCAGCCGCGGTAGGGGCCACCATCTACTTCGGAT
>DASTHS010000311.1:0-4616 GCA_035718085.1 Acidimicrobiales bacterium
GCGACCTGCCCGTGGAGGGCTACGAGCTGGAGTCGGGCAAGGTCGGTGAGCCGGCGGTCCTGCTCGACGACCTCTTCGACGCCCTGTCGGCCGCCATCGACGAGCTCACCCGCCCCGTCGACGCCATCAAGCACCAGGCCAAGACCGTCACCGTCGGCATCTCCCGCAGCGAAGACGCCCTCCTCGGCGCCCCGCTGGTCGCCGCCACCCTGGCCGCCGGGCCGCCGGCCGACCTCCTCGGCTACCGGGCCCTGCGCACCCTCGCCGCCCTCGACCCGGCGGTGACCCAGGTGCTCGGCTACACCCGCTACCGCATCGACGGCGACACCATCGCCGTGGTCGACCAGGGCGGCGACATGGCCGGCGTGTCGTCGCGCACCGCCACCGACCCCCGCCTCCGGGGCACCAAGCACCGCGCCGCCGACGAGCGGGAGGTCACCGTCACCGTGGGCCGCAGCGACGGCCGCCACGTGGTGCTGGTGCCGGAGATGAAGGCCAGCACGGTCACCGGCATGACCCTGCTGCACGTGCGCCTCGCCGAGCACCTCGCCCCGCCGGCCGCGGCCGCCGTGCTGCGGGCCTACCGGGGTCGGCTGTCGGCGCTCTCCGACGCGGTCACCGAGACGGTGCCGACCTTCGACGAGGCGCTGCTCGGCGAGGTGCCCATGGCGGCGCTGCTCACCGAGCCGGTGAACGTGCTCGCCGACCGGTGGCACCGGGCGCCCCGGCCGGCGTGACGCCGGCCGCGGTGGTCGGTCTCGGCGTCGACTCGGTCGACGTCCCCCGCTTCGCCGCCCTGCTGCAGCGCCGGCCGGCGTTCGCCGCCCGGGCCTTCACCGACGGCGAGCTGGCGTGGGCCGCCGGACTGCGCCGGCCGGCCGCCTCGCTCGCTGCCCGCTTCGCCGCCAAGGAGGCGGCCATGAAGGCGCTCGGGGTGGGGCTCGGGGCCTTCGGCTTCCACGACGTCGGGGTCGAGCGGGCCGCCTCCGGTGCGCCGGCGCTGCAGGTGACCGGCCGGGCCGCCGCGCTGGCGGCCCGGGCCGGCGTGGGCGCCTGGCGGGTGAGCCTGACCCACACCGACACCGTCGCCACCGCGGTCGTGCTGGCCCTGGGGTAGGCAGGCACCGTGCTGCCGGTGCTGACCCCCGACGAGATGCGCGAGGTCGACGCGACCGCGCCCGAGCCGGTGGCCGTCCTGGTCGAGCGGGCGGGTGCGGCCACGGCCAGGGCGGCCCTGCAGCTGCTGCGCGACCGCACCGGTGGGGTCTACGGGCGGCGGGTGGTCGTGGTCGCCGGCCCGGGCAACAACGGCGCCGACGGGCGATCCGCGGCCCGCCGCCTCGCCGGGCGGGGGGCCGCCGTCGCGGTGGTGGCCCCGGGCGACGAGGTGCCCGACGGCGCCGACCTGCTGGTCGACGCGGCCTACGGCACGGGGCTGTCGCGCCGCTACGCCCCAGCAGCGGCGCGCGCCGTCGCCGTGCTCGCCGTCGACATCCCCTCGGGCCTGTCGGGGCGCACCGGGACGCCGGTCGACGGCTCGACGCCGCTGCAGGCCGACGCCACGGTCACCTTCGCCGCCTGGAAGCCCGGCCTGCTGCTCGGCGACGGGCCCGACCACGCCGGCGAGGTGGCCCTCGCCGGCATCGGCCTCGACACCCTCGCAGGGTCGCGCGCCGGTGCCTGGCTGGTGACCGATGGCGACGTCGCCGATCTGGTGGCCCCGCGGCCCCGCGAGGCCCACAAGTGGCAGACGGCCCTGCAGGTGGTGGCGGGGTCGCCCGGCATGACCGGCGCGCCGTGGATGGTGGCGCGAGCCGCCATGCGCGCCGGTGCGGGCTACGTGCGCCTCGGCATCCCCGGCACCGACCCGATCGCCGCCGGGCTGCCACCCGGCGAGCTGGTGGGCCGGGCGCTGCCCGCCGACCCGGCCGGGTGGCCGGCGGCCGTGCTCGACGGCATCGACCGCGTGCAGGCGCTCGTCGTCGGCCCCGGCCTGGGGTCGGCGGGGCGCGGTGCCGACGGTGCCACCGGGGCCGCCACCCCCGTGGCCGCCCTGCTCACCGGCGCCCCCGCCACCCCGGCGGTGGTCGACGCCGACGGGCTCAACGCCCTCGGCGACGCGGACGCCGTCGCCCGGGTGGTCGCAGCCCGGCGGGCGCCGACGGTGCTCACCCCCCACGCCGGCGAGTACGCCCGCCTCTTCGGCGGCCCCCCGGGCGACGACCGCCTCGCCGCCGTGCGCCACGCCGCCGACCGCACCGGTGCCGTGGTGCTGCTGAAGGGCTCGACCACCGTGGTCGCAGCGCCCGGTGGCCGGGTGCTGCTCGCCGCCTCGGGGTCGTCACGCCTGGCCACCGCCGGCACCGGCGACGTGCTCGCCGGGGTGATCGGCGCCCTGCTGGCCCGGGGCGTCGCCGCCCCCGAGGCGGCGGCCCTCGGCGCCCACGTGCACGGTCGGGCGGCCGGCCTCGGCTTCGCCGAGGGGCTGGTCGCCACCGACCTGCCCGACCTCGTCGCCACCTGGCTGTCCCGCCACGCCGGCGGGAGCTGAGCTTCAGTCGGGGATCTCGACCGCCCGGGGCGCGTGCACGTCGACCTTGGCCGCGGCGGGGCCCTCGTCGGCGAGGTGCTCGGCCGTCGCCGCCAGTTCGTCGGTGAGCCGGTCGATCTGCTCCTGGATGCCCCTGGCGTCGTCGGGGCGGCCCTGCACCTCGGCTCTGGTGCGCTGCTCGACGAGCTCCTCGAGCTGCAACTCGAGCCCGAGGGCGTGGTCCGCGTCCGAGTACGTCGACATGCCACCGCCGTACCCACTCGCCCGGTCGGTGATGCGCTGGCGATGCCGCCCATGACGGGAACCGCCGGCCGTGGGCAGTATGCGCCACCAGGGCGCTGGGTAGCCTCGCCGGCGATGGTCGAGCCCCTCCGCTCCCAGGCCCCCGCCCCGGGCGGGGCCGCGGGGGCCACCGTCGAGGCGGGTCGCCTGCGGCCGGCGTGGGCCGAGGTCGACCTCGACGCCGTGCGGGCCAACGTGGGCGTGCTGGCCGCCGCCGCCGCCCCGGCGTCGGTGTGCGCCGTGGTCAAGGCGTGGGGCTACGGCCACGGTCCGGTCGAGGTGGCCGCCGCCGCCGTCGAGGGGGGCGCCCGCCACCTGGCCGTGGCCCTGGTCGAGGAGGGCCGCCAGCTGCGCGACGGCGGGATCACCGCACCGGTGCTGCTGCTCTCGGAGCCGGCCCCTGCGGCGATGGGGGAGGTCGTCCGGGCCGCCCTGACCCCCACCGTGTACACCGAGGCCGGCCTCGCCGCCGTGTGCGCCGCCGCCCGGGCCGCCGGCACCACCGTCGACGTGCACGTGAAGGTCGACACCGGCATGCACCGGGTCGGCGCCGCCCCCGACCGGGCCGCCGCCCTGGCGCTCGACGTCGAGGGGCGCCCCGAGGTGCGCCTCCAGGGCCTCTACACCCACCTGGCCGTGGCCGACGAGGTCGACGACCCCTTCACCGCCGCACAGCTGGCCACCTTCGAGGGCGTCGTGGCCCGCCTCGCCGCTGCGGGGGTGCGGCCGCCGCTGGTGCACGCCGCCAACTCCGCCGGGGCCCTCTGGCACCCCGCCGCCCGCTTCGACATGGTGCGCTGCGGCATCGCCCTCTACGGCCTGGCCCCGTCGGCCGACGGCGCCGGGCGCGGCGCAGCCGCCCGCCTCCGGCCGGCGATGTCGCTCACCGCCCGGGTCAGCTACGTCAAGCAGGTGGAGGCCGGCGAGCGCCTGTCGTACGGGCTGCGCTACCGGCTGGCCGAACGGTCGACCATCGCCACGGTGCCGCTCGGCTACGCCGACGGTGTGCCGCGGGCCCTCGGCGCCACCGGCGGCGAGGTGCTCGTCGGCGGCCGCCGGCGGCCCATCGCCGGCACGGTCACCATGGACCAGATCCTGGTCGACTGCGGCCCTGGCGCCGAGGTGGCCACCGGTGACGAGGTCGTGCTGATCGGCAGGCAGGGCGACGAGGTCATCGACGCCTGGGAGTGGGCGCTGCGCACCGGCACCATCGCCTACGAGGTGGTCTGCGGCGTGGGCGGCCGGGTGCCGCGCACCTACCGCGGCGGGGGGGTGCCCCGGTGAGCGCGAAGCGCGGGTCGCTGATCGCCCTGGGGGCCGCCGCCGGCGCCGGCCTGGTCGGCGCCGGGGTGACCGCCGGCGTGCTCGCCCACCGGACCCTGACCGCCCGCGGCCCCCGCGAGCAGCTGCAGGTGCCGGCCGTGCCCGGCGCGCTCACGCGCCGCTCGCTGGTGATGGGCGACGGCGCCCGGCTCACCGTGCTCGACACCGGCCCCGGGCAGCCGGGTCGGCTGCCGTTCGTGCTGCTGCACGGCGTGACCCTGGCGGCGGCCATCTGGCACCACCAGCTGGCGTCGCTCGCCGCGGCCGGCCACCGGGTCGTCGCCTACGACTTCCGCGGCCACGGCACCTCCGACGCCAGCGAGCTGCGCTTCGACCGGCTGGTGGCCGACCTCGACGAGGTCCTGGCGCAGCTCGACCTGCCGCATGTGGTGCTCGTCGGCCACTCCATGGGCGGCATGGTGGCCATCAAGGCCGTCGCCGACGACCCGCGCACGGCGTC
>DASTHS010000312.1:0-5963 GCA_035718085.1 Acidimicrobiales bacterium
GTGGAACGGGGCGAGCTGGAACGGGGCCTCCTGGAACGGGGCCTCGTGGAATTGACCGCCTGATGGCGCTCCCGGCCCGGGCGAAGGCGCTCATCGCCGCCACCGTGCTCGGCGCGGTGGCGGCGGTGGCCCTCGTGGCGACCGAAGTCGACGGGGGGTCGGGGACGGCCACCGGGATCGGCCAGGGGTGGCTCACCCTCTTCCTGACGCTGGTGCTGCTCGGCAGCCTGGTCAAGCCGCTGCTCGTCTACCACGAGTCCGAGTCACTCGGCATCCACCTCGACGAGGCGTGCCTGGTGATGATGCTGCTCGTGCTGCCACCGGGCTCGGTGCTGCTCGGGTTCGGTGCAGCCATCGTGGGCGTCGAGCTGTACCGGCGGCCGCCGCTGTCGAAGGTGCTCTTCAACGCCGGCCAGCGGACCATCTCCTTGGTGGCCGCCGTCGAGGTCTTCCGCCTGGTCGCCAGCCCTGGGTTGCGCATCACCGTGGCCGACCTCCTCGCCGCCGCACTGGCGGCGGGGGCGTTCTTCGCGACCAACACCCTGCTGGTGGGATGGGTGGTCGCCGCCGTGGGCCAGGCGCGCCTTCGCACGGCGGTGTTCGAGGCGCTCGGCGTGCGGGCCCTGCTGCTCGTGGGCAACGTGGCGATGGGTCTGGTCGCCGCCATGGCCATGGCGGCCTACCCCTGGGCGGCGGTGCTGGCCGCCCTGCCGTTGGTGATCCTCCGTGAGGTGCTCGCCGGCCACTTCCGGGCGCGCCACGACCGGTACCGCCTCCGCGGCCTGTTCGAGGCCACCTCGGCCGCCCACCAGGCCCTCGACCCGGAGAAGGTGCGGGAGACCCTCGAACGATCGGCGTCGGTGCTGCTGCGCGGCAGGGCGGTGCTGCGCTGGTCGCCGCCGGTGGATCGCGAGTTCGGCACCGAGGTCGCCGGACCGGACCCCTTGTGGCTGGTGGTCTCCGGCCGGAGCCGCAACGAGCCGCTCGACGACGTCGACCAGAGCCTGCTCGACGCCCTCGGCGCCGTCGGGTCGAGCGCACTGAGCAACGCGTCGGTCTTCGAGGAGCGCTCGCGCGACCGCCAGAGGCTCCTGGCCATCACCTCGAGCCTGGGCGAGGGGGTCTGCGCCATCGACGGCGACGCCACCATCACCTTCGCCAACCCCGTCGCCACCGAGCTGCTCGGCCTCAGCGCCGACGCCTTCGAGCTGGGCCAGCCGGCGCCGGAATGGCTCGCCGAGCCTGCCACCACCTGCATGCGCACCGCGCTGACGGTGCGCTCCGACGACGCCACCTTCCGCCGGCCCGACGGCAGCACCGTGCCCGTCGCCTACACCGCCTCGCCGATCATCGAGCACGGTGAGGCGGTCGGGGCGGTCATCGCCTTCTCCGACATCAGCGAGCGGAAGCGCTTCGAAGATCGCCTCACCCACCAGGCGTTCCACGACCAGCTCACCGGGCTGCCGAACAGGCGGCTGTTCCTCGACCGCCTGTCGCATGCCCTGCGCCGCTCCCAGCGGGGCGAGGGCAGCCACGCGGTGCTGTTCCTCGATGTCGACCGGTTCAAGGTGACCAACGACGGGCTCGGCCACAAGGCGGGCGACCAGCTCCTCGTCGCCATCGCCGAGCGCATCAGCGCGATGCTGCGTCCCGCCGACACCCTCGCCCGCTTCGGCGGCGACGAGTTCGCCATCCTGGTGGAAGACGTCCGTGACGAGGCGGAGGCCACCGCCCTCGCCGAGCGGGTCCAGAGCGCGCTGCGCCGCCCCATCCAGCTGTCGGGGGCCCACGACGTGGTTGCGTCGGTGAGCATCGGCATCGCTCTGACGGCCGGGCGCGACTCGGCGGACGACATCGTCCACGACGCCGACGTGGCCATGTACCAGGCCAAGAACGGGGGCGCCGGACGCTTCGTGGTGTTCGACGTGCAGGCCATGGGCGCCCGGTCGGCCGAGCGGGTGCGCCTCGAGGCCGAGTTGCGCCGGGCCCTGCACGAGGGCGGCATCGAGGTCTTCTACCAGCCGCTCGCCGACACCCTGACCGGCGCCTGGGTCGGGGCGGAGGCGCTGGTGCGGTGGCGGCACCCCGAAGAAGGGCTGCTGTCGCCCGACCGGTTCATCGGCCTCGCCGAGGACACCGGGCTGATCCTCCCCCTCGGCCGCCTCGTGCTCGAGGCCGCCTGCCGGCAGGGCCGGGTGTGGGCGGCGGAGCGCAGCCCGGCGCCGTTCACGGTCAGCGTGAACCTGTCGGCCCGACAGTTCCGCGACCCGGGCCTGGCCGAGGACGTGGCCAGCATCCTGGCCATCACCGGGGTCCCGGCCAGCTGCCTCTGCCTGGAGATCACCGAGTCGGTCGCCGTCGACGACGTCGAGCTGACCGTGGCCACCCTCGGGCGCCTCAAGGCCCTCGGCGTGCGGCTGGCCATCGACGACTTCGGCACCGGTTACTCGTCGCTCAGCTACCTCAAGCGCTTCCCGGTCGACGTGGTCAAGGTCGACCGCACGTTCGTCCAGGCGCTGCCCGGCAGCCGGGTCGACGGGGCGATCGTCTCGGCCGTGGTCGACCTGGCCCGCGCCATCGGCATGGTCACCGTCGCCGAGGGCGTCGAGACCGAAGAGCAGCGGGCGCACCTGGAATCCATCGGGTGCCCCCTCCTGCAGGGCTACCTGCTGGCGAGGCCCATGCCCGCCGGCGAGCTCACGGACCGACTCGCCGACCGGGCGGCGCCCAGGCCGTAGGCCGATCCCCCGATCGGTGGCACGCTGGGCGGGTGTCCAGCCTGCCGCCGCCATCCCTCGATCACCTCCGGCCGATGCTGGTCGCCGCCCGGGTCGGGCGGCTGCGTGAGGCCATGGGCGACCTCGACGCCCTGGTGGTCACCAGCGCCACCAACATCCGCTACCTCACCGGCTTCACCGGGTCGGCCGGGGTGCTCTTCGTGCTGCCCGCAGAGCTGGTGCTGCTCACCGACGGCCGCTACGCCACCCAGGCACCCGAGCAGCTCGCCGCCGCCGGCGTCGAGGCCACCGTCGAGATCGCCCCGGCGGTCGACCACCCGGGGCGGGCGCGCACCATCACCGGGGGGCTGGCCGGTCGACTCGGCTTGGAGGCCGCCCACGTCAGCTGGTCGCGCCAGATCGAGATGGCCGACCGGTGGTTCACCGGCGTCGGGCTGGTGGCGACGACCGGGGTGGTCGAGGGCCTGCGCCGGGCGAAGGACGCCGGTGAGCTCGACCGCCTCGCCGCGGCCGCTGCCATCGCCGACGCCGCCCTGGCCCAGGTGCGCCCGATGCTCGACGAGCGGCCCCGCGAGCGTGACGTGGCCTCGGCCCTCGACGCCGCCATGCGCGCCGGCGGTGCCGCCGGCCCGTCGTTCGAGACCATCGTGGCCTCCGGGCCCAACGGCGCCAAGCCCCACCACCGGGCCGGCACCCGGCACATCGAGCCGGGGGAACCGGTGGTCGTCGACTTCGGGGCCGTGGTCGACGGCTACTGCTCGGACATGACCCGGACGCTGTGGTCGGGCGACCTGCGCGACGCCGACCTGCGGCGGGCGGTGCAGGTGGTGCACGCCGCCCAGGCCGCCGGGGTCACCGCAGTGGCCGCGGGGGTCGCCGCCGCCGACGTCGACGCCGCCTGCCGCACCCGCATCGGTGATGCCGGCTGGGCCGACCGCTTCGTGCACGGCACCGGGCACGGCGTCGGGCTCGACATCCACGAGGCGCCCTCGGTGGCCGCCACCTCGACCGATACACTCGCGGCCGGCCAGGTGGTCACCGTCGAGCCGGGGGTCTACCTGCCCGGCGTGGGCGGGGTCCGCATCGAAGACACCGTCGTGGTGACCGCCGCCGGCTGCGCCACGATCACCCTCAGCCAGAAAGACCTGCCCTGATGCCTGCGGTGTCCACCAACGACCTGAAGAACGGCATGAGCCTCGACCTGCCCGAGGGCCTCTTCTCCGTCGTCGAGTTCCAGCACGTGAAGCCGGGCAAGGGTGGCGCCTTCGTGCGCACCAAGCTGAAGAACGTGCGCACCGGGGCGGTGATCGAGCGCACCTACCGCGCCGACGAGCGCCTCGAGCAGGCGGTCATCGACAAGCGCGAGATGCAGTACCTGTACCCCGACGGCGACGCCTACGTGTTCATGGACAGCCGCGACTACGAGCAGATCACCGCCTCCCGGGCGTCGCTCGGCTCGTCGGCCAACTTCTTGAAGGAGGGCGACACCGCGGTGCTGCAGATGTACGACGGCGAGATCGTCGGCGTCGACCTGCCCGCCTCGGTCGAGCTCACCGTCACCGACACCGAGCCGGGCCTGCAAGGTGACCGGGTGTCGGGCGCCCGCAAGCCGGCGACCCTCGAGACCGGCTTCACGGTGCAGGTGCCGCTGTTCGTGAACACCGGCGACCGCATCAAGGTCGACACCCGCACCGGCGACTACCTCACCCGCGCCGGGGCGTGACCACCGCCACCCGGCGCGAGCAGCGGGAGCGCAGCCTCGAGCTGCTCTACGAGGCCGAGGCCAAGGGGGTCGCCGTCGCCAGGGTCGTCGACGACCTGCCGGTCCCCCCCGACGCCTGGGTCGCCGAGCTGGTGATCGCGGTCGAGGAGGCGGCCGGCGCCCTCGACGAGGTGATCGGCCGCCACGCCATCGGCTGGGCGGTCGACCGGATGCCCGTGGTCGACCGCACCCTGCTGCGCATCGCCACCTTCGAGCTGCTGCACCGGCCCGAGGTGCCCACCGGCGCGGCGATCGCCGAGGCCGTCGAGCTGGCCAAGACCTTCTCGACCGAGGAGTCCGGCCGTTTCGTCAACGGTGTGCTCGCCGCAGTGGCGGCGGAGGCTCGACCCGGGAGCTGACAACTGGGGCCGCCGACCCCGCAGGCGGGTGTCGGCGGCCCGATCAGTCGAGCGTCCGGTCGGAGCCGGCGGTTACTTCCGGCCAGTCGCGGCCGTGGGCACTGCGGTCGCCACGCCGCTCGACTGGGTGGGGGCGGCCTGGCTGGAGACCGTCGACGGCTTCGGAGCGGCAGCGGTCGGCGCCGTCGTCGACCGTGTGCCGGCAGTCGACTGGCTGGTCGGCTGGGTGCCGTGACTCGTGGTCTGGCTGGCCGGCTGGGTGCTCTGGGCGGCGTGGCCCGTCGACTGGCTTCCGGGAGCGCTGGGGGTGGGCACCGACGTGGGTGCGTGGCCAGCGGCAGGCGTCGAGTTGGCCTGGGCCAGGCCGGTGGCGCTCTGGGCGCCCGGGCTGGCCGGGGCGCCGGTCGTGCCGGCCGTGCCGGCCGTGCTGGTCTGCGCAGTCGAGCTCGTCTGGCCGCCGGTGTCAGGAGCCTGGGTGGCGTGGCCGGCTTGGCTGGCTTGGCCGGCGCCGGCCGGCAGGGTGATGGGAGCGTGGCCGGCGGCGGGGGTCGAGTTGGCCTTCGCCAGCCCGTTCAGGCCCGGGTTGGTGGGCTTGCCGTGAACGGTGTCGGTCGGCAGGTTGATCGGTGTGACTGCGCTGACGGCGTGCGAGAGCGCGTTCTGGGCGGGGGCGGGCAGCACACCGGCTGCGCCGGCGGCGGTGACCGCTCCAGCGGTGGCGGCCGCCGCGAGCGCGGCCTTGGTGGCTGCGCCGGCGACGCCGACCTTGCTGAACAGTGCGGTGAGGAACGTTGAGGTTGCCACGATGGGTTTTCTCCATTTCGGTAGCCCGGATGCCTCTGGCCGAGGCCCGATGGCGTTGCTTGCTGCCGTCACCGGCAGGTCGCCTTTGTCGGTGGTGAGACCGTCGGCCAAGATCCGGGCCAGCGCCCATGTGGGCACTGGGGCCGGTCGGCTGGCCGACGACCGAACCGTCTCAGCGAAGGTGGTCAAGAGCTCGTCGTCGGGCAGGTCGCACCCGGCGAAGAAGTCTTCGACGTCTCTGTCGCTCAGTGGTCGGTGCTTGCGCATCTCGTAGGGGTGATCGCCGGCCGTGGTCACCGG
>DASTHS010000313.1:0-9503 GCA_035718085.1 Acidimicrobiales bacterium
GCTGAGGGCGGCGATGTCGCCGGTCACCGAGAAGCCGATGCCGGCGCCGAGCAGCTCGCCCGACAGCAGGTACCCGTAGATCCGCCCCCGCTCGTCGGCGGGGAAGTAGTCGCCGATCAGGGAGGCGGGGATCGGGCCGGCAGCGGCGGTCACGAAGCCGAGCGCCACCCGGGCCTCGAGGAGGCTGCGGAAGTCGCGCGCGGTAGCACTCCAGAGCATCGCCACCCCCCACAGCGCCACCGCGACGGTGAGGGTGCGGGTGCGGTTGAACCGGTCGGCGACCACCCCGAACGGCACGCTGGCCACCGCCCCGATCAGCGAGCTGACGGTGACGAGCAGGCCGACGTCGGTGTTGGAGATGTGCCGGGCCCTGACCAGCTGGGTCGCCGAGGCGCCGACGGTGGCCACGTCGGCGCTCGACAGGGCCAGCACCGCGGCCAGCAGCACGACCACCCGGGTGCGGGCGGCGCCGCCGAGCGACCGCTCGACGCGCCGGCCGGTCCAGCTGGCGGCGCGCCGCACCCGTCTCGGGGTCGGCGGGCTGGTCGGCAGGGCCAAGGTGCGGCCGAGCGTAGGGCCTCCCCGCCGGCAGGCGGCCGACCCCGGACGGTGCCCGGTCAGCCCCCCTGGAGCTGCGCCCGGATGGAACCGGCCAGGTCGGCGTCGATGCCGGCGGGGGCGTAGAAGCTGAAGCGGTCGACGGCGCCGGCGAAGCGGGCCAGCACGGCGTCGGCGACGGCGTCGGGCTCGGCGACCACCGCGAAGGCGTCGAGCACCTCGTCGTCGATCAGCTTGCCCATGCCGTCCCAGTCGCCCTGCTTCGACAGGGCGTTCAGCTGCGGTTGCAGGTCGTGCCAGCCGTGCAGCTCGAGCACCGCCCGGTAGGCGGGGGTCGACCCGTAGAACGCGATCTGCTTGCGCACGGCCACGTCGGCCCGGGCCCGCTCCTCGTCGGTGGTGCCGGTCACGACGAACCCGGGGCACGACACCGTGAAGTCGCTGCGGGAGCGGCCCGAGGCGGCGAGACCCGCCTCGACGGTGGGGAGGGTGACCTCCTTGAGGTAGCGCTCGGTGGTGAAGCCGTGCACCAAGATGCCGTCGGCCACCTCGCCGGCCACCCGGGTCATGCCCTCGCCCACCGCAGCCAGCAGCACCTTCGGCGCCCCGTGCTCGTTCGGGCCCGGGTCGAAGAACGGGGTCATCAGCGTGTGCCGGTAGAACTCGCCGCGGAAGTCGAGTGGCACCCGGTCCTGCCAGGTGGCCCAGATGGCCCGCAGGGCGGAGATGAACTCCTTCATCCGCGGGGCCGGGTGCGACCACGGCATCGAGAACCGCTTCTCGATGTGCGGCTTGATCTGGGAGCCCAGGCCGAGCATGAACCGGCCGGCCGAGAAGTCGTTGAGGTCCCAGGCGGTGTTGGCCAGGGTCATCGGGCTGCGGGCGAAGGCCACGGCGATGGCGGTGCCGAGCTGGAGGCGGTCGGTGTGCTCCGCGGCCAGGGCCAACGGCAGGAACGGGTCGTGGCTGGTCTCGGACCCCCACGCCCCGTCGTAACCGTCGGCCTCGACCTTCTTGGCCTGCCCGGCCACATGGGCCAGGTCACTGGAGACACCCCCGTCGACGAGCATGGCCCGACCGTAGCTGCGCCGGGTTCCGGTCGTCGGGGCCGGCGGTCAGGGTCGGGCGGGGTCGGGCGGCCCGTCGTCCAACGCGACGGTGCGCACCACCGGCTCCCCCAGCTCGTCGGAGGCGGCCAGGTCGACCTCGGCCTGCAGTGCCCAGTCGCGGTCGCCGTCGGCGTCGTCGAGCACCTGGCGCACCCGCCAACGCTCCCGGTGGCGCTCCACCTGCAGCAGCGGCGCCGAGCGGGCGTCGGCACCAGTGAGCACCTCGCCGTGGGCGCCGCGCAGGGCGTCGAGCGCCGCCCGCCAGCGCGACGGCGGCCAGCCGCCGTCGGGCTCGAGCTCGGCCAGGCCGGCAGCGTCGCCCCGGGCGATCAGCTCAACCCGGCGGAAGCAGGCGTTGCGCACCATCACCGTGAACGCCCGCTCGTTGGCGGTCACGCCCCGCACCGGCTCGGGGAGGGCGGCAGCCGGGGCCCCGCCGGGGCGCACCTGGTCGGGGGGCACGCCGGCGGCCAGCGCCTCCCACTCGTCGAGGAGGCTGGAGTCGACCTGGCGCACCAGCTCCGCCAGCCAGTCGGTCAGGTCGTCGAGCTCGTTGGTCTTCAGGTCCTCGGGGATCGACCGGCGGGCGGCGCGGACCACGTCGGTGAGGTAGCGCAGCACCAGCCCCTCGACCCGCGTGAGGCCGTAGTGGGCGACGTACTGCGAGAAGGTCATGGCCCGCTCGTAGAGGTCGCGGGCCACCGACTTCGGGCGCACGTTGTGGTCGGCGGCCCAGGCGTGGCGCAGCCGGTAGGCGTCGAACAGCTCGTAGAGGGGCTCGGCCAGCGGCTTGGGATGCTCGAGGCGGTCGAGGGCCTCCATCCGCTGCTCGAACTCGACCCCGTCGGCCTTGAGCTGGGTCAGCACCTCGCCCTTGAGCTTGTCGAGCTGCGCGTCGAGGATCGCTCGGGGGTTGTCGAGCGTCGCCTCGACCACCGACAGGGCGTCGAGGGCGTAGCCGGGCGCGTCGATGTCGAGCAGCCCGAGGGCGTCGATGACGAACGGCCCGAGCGGCGCCTCCAGGGCGAAGTCGTACTGCAGGTCGGTGGTGACCCGCACCCGGCGGCCGACCTCGTCGGGGGTGGGGAGCACCTCCAGGGCGCCGGCCGCCAGGAGCGACCGGTACATGGCGAGGGCCTGGCGGATGTGGCGGCGCTGGGCCCGGCGGGGCTCGTCGTTGTCGGTGAGCAGGTGGCGGAGGGCGCCGCAGCCGTCGCCCGGCCGGTCGAGCACGTTGAGCAGCATGGAGTGGCTGACCGTGAAGCTCGAGCTGAGCGGCTCGGGCGGGGCGGCGACGAGGCGGGCGAAGGTCTCCTCCGTCCAACCCACGAACCCCCTCGGCGGCTTGGCCCTCACCAGCTTGCGCAGCTTCTTGGGGTTGTCG
This sequence comes from Acidimicrobiales bacterium, assembly GCA_035718085.1. GTDB lineage: Bacteria > Actinomycetota > Acidimicrobiia > Acidimicrobiales > Palsa-688 > DASTHS01. The sequence continues at coordinate 3,052 of DASTHS010000313.1, forward strand.
CCGGCCTTGGCGGCGGCCCGCTCGTTCTCGATGACGTGCTCGGGGGCCTGGACCACGGCCAGGCCGGCGGTGTCGTAGCCGGCCCGCCCCGCCCGCCCGGCGATCTGGTGGAACTCGCGGGCGGAGAGGAGGCGCACGACCGAGCCGTCGTACTTGCTCAGGCTGGTGATCAGCACCGTGCGCAGAGGGAGGTTGACCCCGACCCCGAGGCTGTCGGTGCCGGTGACCACGCGGAGGAGGTTGGCCTGGGCCAGCCGCTCCACCAGCCGTCGGTAGCGGGGGAGCATGCCGCCGTGGTGCACACCGATGCCGTGGCGCAACAGGCGCGACAGGGTGGCGCCGAACCCGGGAGCGAAGCGGTAGCCGGCGAGGGCCTCGCTGAGCGCTTCTCTCTGGGCCTTGGTCGCCACGCCGGCGGAGGTCAGGGCCTGGGCGTGGGTGACCGCGTCCTTCTGGCTGGGGTGGACCACGTACACGGGGCCGAGGTCGGCGGCGAGCAGCGACTCGACCGTCTCGTGCAGCGGGGTGCTGCGGTACTCGTAGGTGAGCGGCACGGGCCGTTGCGCCGATGCGATCACGGCGACCTCCCGGCCGGTGCGGCGGCGGAGGTCGGCCACGAACCGGCGGGTGTCGCCGAGGGTCGCCGACAGCAGCACGAACTGCGCCTTCGTCAGCTCCAGCAGCGGCACCTGCCACGCCCACCCGCGTGACGGGTCGGCGTAGAAGTGGAACTCGTCCATCACCACCTGCTCGACGGGGGCGTCGGGCCCGTGGCGCAGCACGGTGTTGGCCAGCACCTCGGCGGTGGCGCAGATCACCCGGGCCGACGGGTTGATGGCCCCGTCGCCGGTGAGCATGCCCACGTGGTCGGCGCCGAGGGCGGCGCAGAGGTCGAAGAACTTCTCGCTCACCAGCGCCTTGATCGGCGCCGTGTACCAGCTGCGCCTGCCGTCGGCCAGGGCCGCCACGTGGGCGCCGAGGGCGATCAGGCTCTTGCCCGACCCGGTCGGCGTGGTGACGATGGCGTGGTTGCCGGAGAAGATCTCCAGCAGCGCCTCGTCCTGGTGCGGGTAGGGAGTGACGCCCCGGTCCGCCACCCAGGCGGTGAACGCCTCGTACGCCTCGTCGGGCCCCGCCCGCAGCTCGCCCAGGGTCGACACGACCCCCGCATGGTAGGGCTCCCTAGGATCGTCGCCCATGTTCGAGGGCACCGTCGCAGAGGAAGAGGGCCGCCACGCCGGAGGTCGGCTGTTCCACCGGCACTGGCCGGTGGACGACCCGAGGGGCGTGGTGGTGATCGCCCACGGCTACGCCGAGCACAGCGGCCGCTACCGCCATGTGGCCGCCGCCCTGGTCGCCGCCGGGCTCGACACGTGGGCCCCCGACCATCGCGGGCACGGCCGCTCGGAGGGCGCCGAGCGGGCCAACATCGAGTCGGTCGAGCTGGCCGTCGCCGACCTCGACGCCATGGTCGACGTGGCCGTCGCCGCGTCGCCAGGGGTGCCGGTGTTCGTGCTCGGCCACTCGATGGGCGGCCTGATCGCCACCGCCTACGCCGAGGCCCACCAGGAACGCCTCAACGGCCTCGTGCTCTCAGGCCCGCTGGTGCACGTCGACCCCGGCCTGGTCGCCCTCGCCGACGCCCCGGAGATCCCCGATCTGGGCCTGGCCGACGCGGTGTCGCGCGACCAAGCCGTGGTGGCCGACTACAAGGCCGACGAGCTCAACTGGAACGGCCCGCCACCTCGCGGGTTCCTGCGCGCCGCCGGCGAGGTCGACGGGGTGCGCGCCCGCTTCGGCGAGTTGACCCTGCCCCTGCTGGTGATGCACGGGTCGGGTGACCTCCTGGTCAGCCCGCAGGCGCTGCGCGACCTCGTCGCCGGGGTGGGGTCGGACGACCTCACCGCCCGCCTGTGGCCGGGCCTGTTCCACGAGATCTTCAACGAGCCGGAGAGGGCCGAGGTGCTGGCCGTGCTCGTCGCATGGATCAGCGAGCGCATTCCCCGAAGCTGAGGTTTGTGCTCGGCGTCGCGTGCGGAACAACTCCGAGTAGCCGGGGCGCCCGCCCCGACGACCAAGGGAGTCAGACCATGGGCATCGGCACGAGCCTCGTCCTCATCGCCATCGGCGCAATCCTCGACTTCGCCGTGACGGTCCACACCAGCGGGTTCAACGTCAACGCCATCGGCGTCATCCTCATGATCGTGGGGGCCGTCGGCCTGGTGCTGTCGCTGTTCTTCTGGAACTCGTGGGGTGGGTTCGGTGGCGGCGGTGGCCGCTACGACCGCAGCCGCCGCGTCGTCAACGACGGTGCCGGCACCTACGTCGAGGAGCACGGCCGCTACTAGAGCAGCCGCCGCCACCGACCGCTCAGCAGCGCCCCGGGCTCCGGCCCGGGGCGCTGGCGCGTGCGGGCGCCGACGCGTCGGCTCGGGCTGCTCTCCCAGCCGGGCCCGTCGGGGCAGGCGCGTACGCTCGGGCCATGGCCGTGACCGAGCAGCCCACCACCCCCACCGCCAGCCGCACCGGAGCAGGCAGGCCGGGCGTGGCGCCGGTGCCCGAGGTCGGCCCCGACGGCACCTTCGCGTCCTACGAGCCGGCCACCGGGGCCGTCGTCGGCCGGTTCGCCGCCGCTGATGATGACGTCGTGCGCTCCGCCGTCGCCCGCGGCCGCGCCGCCTCGGCGTGGTGGCAGGCGCAGGGCTTCGCCGGCCGCGCCCGCCACCTGGGCGCGTGGAAGGCGCGCATCGCCCGCCACGTCGACGCCCTCGCCGAGCTGTCGCACCGCGAGAACGGCAAGCCGGTCGCCGACGCCACCCTCGAGATCACCATGGCCGTCGAGCACATCGCCTGGGCCGCCTCGCACGCCGCCAAGGTGCTCGGCGAGCGGCGGGTCGGCTCCGGGGCCTTCATGGCCAACCAGGTGGCGTTGCTCGAGTACCAGCCGCTCGGGGTCGTCGGCGTGATCGGCCCGTGGAACTACCCGGTGTTCACCCCGATGGGGTCGATCGCCTACGCCCTGGCCGCCGGCAACGCCGTGGTGTTCAAGCCGAGCGAGTACACCCCGGCGGTGGGTGACTGGCTGGTGGCCGCCTGGCGCGACGCGGTGCCCGACGGCGCCGACGTGCTGCAGCTGGTGACCGGCTTGGGCGCGACGGGGGCGGCCCTGTGCCGTGCCGGTGTCGACAAGGTGGCGTTCACCGGCTCGGCCCGCACCGGGCGGAAGGTCATGGCGGCGTGCGCCGAGGGGCTGGTGCCGGTGCTCATGGAGTGCGGGGGCAAGGACGCCCTGATCGTCGACGACGACGCCGACGTCGACGCCGCCGCGTCGGCGGCACTGTGGGGCGCCATGAGCAACGCCGGGCAGACCTGCATCGGCATCGAGCGCGTCTACGCCACCGACGCCGTCTACGACCGCTTCGTGGCCGCGATCGCCGCCAAAGCGGCTGCGCTCGCACCCGGCAGCGGCGAGCGGGCCAGCTACGGGCCGGTCACCATGCCGGCGCAGCTCGACGTCATCGAGGCCCACATCGACGACGCCCTGGCCCGGGGCGGGCGCGCCGTGGTCGGCGGCGCCGGTGCCGTGCACGACGGGGTGGTCGACCCGACCGTGCTGGTCGACGTGCCCGAAGACGCCCGCGCCGTGCAGGAGGAGACCTTCGGCCCGACGATCACCGTGGCGCGCGTGGCCACCGCCGAGGAAGGCGTCGAGCGCGCCAACGGGACGGGCTACGGCCTCGCCGGCGCCGTGTTCACCGCCTCCCGCCGGCGCGGCCTGGAGCTGGCCCGACGCATGCGCTCGGGCATGACGAGCGTCAACTCGGTGATGTCGTTCGCGGCGGTGCCGTCGCTGCCGTTCGGCGGCGTGGGGGAGTCGGGCTTTGGCCGCATCCACGGCGAGGACGGCCTGAAGGAGTTCGCCCGCGCCAAGGCCATCACCACGCAGCGATTCCCGCTGCCCGTCGACATGATGAGCTTCACCCGGCCGGCGGCAGCCACCAAGGTGGTCGCCACGGTGGTGAAGCTGCTGCACGGCCGGGGCTGACCGCCCCGCCGGTGCTCAGCCGGCGCTGCGGCGGTCCCGCAGCCGGCCCCGGCACTCCTCGATCGCCGCCTCGGCCTCGTCCCGGCCCCGCCACCCGTTCACCTCGACGTGCTTGCCCGGCTCGAGCTGCTTGTAGATCTCGAAGAAGTGCGCGATCTCGTCGAGCTCGTGGGCGGCCACGTGGTCGAGCTCGGTGACCTCCGCGCTGCGGGGATCGCTGGCGGCGACGCAGAGCACCTTGGCATCGACGCCCTCCTCGTCGCGCATCAAGAACATGCCGACCGGGCGGGCCTTGATGTGGCAGCCGGGGAAGGTGTGCTCTCGCAGCAGCACCATGGCGTCGAGGGGGTCACCGTCGGCGGCCAGGGTCTGGGGCACGTACCCGTAGTCCTCCGGGTACTGCGTCGAGGTGAACAGCGTGCGGTCGAGCCAGATCACCCCGTGCTCGTCGGCCTCGTACTTGTTCCGGGTGCCCTTGGGGATCTCGATGACGACCTCTATCTCCACGACCGATCCCTACCACGGCGAGCATCACTCGACACGGCGGGGGCGGCCCGGCGGGGGGTGCCCCCGCCGGGGCGACCGACCGCCCGCCCGGTTCAGCGACCCGGCCGGGTGGCTGCCGCGTCGGCGTCGTGGACGGTGAGGGCCACCGCGGCGCCGGACAGGGCGACGAGGGCCGCCAGGCGGAACGCCCAGTGGTAGGCGGCCAGGTGGGGCACCACCACGGCGCCGTGGTGGGCGGTGATGCCCACCTCGACCAGCACCGTCGAGAGGACGGCCACCCCGACGGCCGCGCCGATCTGGCGTCCCGCGTTGAACAACGTGGAGGCGCGGGCCGTGGCGGCCGGGCTGATGGTGGCGAACGCCGCCGCCTGCGCCGGCACGAACACCTGCGCCATCGCCAAGCCCAACAGCACCAGCGCAGCGCGCGCCCACCACAGGTTCGTGCCGGCGCCGATCTGGCCCAACAGGGCGCACGCCACCGCGACGAGCACCAGCCCGCCGGCCATGACCCGGCGAGGCCCGACCCGCGGGTAGAGGACGCGGCTCGACAGCTGGGCGCCCCCCATGACCCCCAGCGCCTCGGGGAACGTCGAGAGGCCTGAACCGAGGGCCGAGAGGCCCCGTCCGTCCTGGAAGAACAGCGCCACGGTGTAGAGCGACCCCAGGAAGGCGACCGACCCGAGCACCATGACGCCGTTGGCCGACCGGTACAGCCGGTCGCCGAGCAGGCGCAGGTCGACCAGGGGAAGCCGCCTGCGCAGCTCGACGACGACCAGGCCCACGAGGGCGGCGGCACCGGCAGCGGTGGTCGCGACGATCACCGGCTGGCCCCACCCCCGCTGGGGCCCCTCCGACACGCCGTACATCAGGGCCCCGAGGCCGGCGCCCGCGAGCAGGAACCCGGCGGCGTCGAACGGCCCCGGGTGCTGCTGGCCCACCGGCACGAGGAACCGCGCGCCGAAGGTGATGGCGGCGACCCCGATCGGGAGGTTGACGTAGAACACCCACCGCCAGGAGAGGTCGGTCACCAGGATGCCGCCGAGCACCGGCCCGAGGGCAGGGGCGAAGGTGGTGGGCACGGTGAGCACCGCCGACGCCCGCACCCGCTCCGCCGGTGGGAACGTGCGGTAGAGCAACGCCATGCCGACGGGGGCCATCATCCCGCCACCCACGCCCTGGAGGATGCGGAACGCGACCAGCTCCCCGAAGCTCCCCGCCGCCCCGCACAGCGCAGAGGCGACCGTGAAGAGGGCGGTGGCGCCGAGGAGCACCCGCTTGGGGCCGAGGCGGTCGCCGAGCCAGCCGGACGCAGGGATGAACACCGCCAGGCTGACCAGGTAGCCGATGGCCACGCCGCCCACGTCGGCCGGGGCGACGCGGAAGTCGCGACCGAGCGTGGGCAGCGCGGTGTTGACGATGGTGGCGTCCATGATGTTCATGAACATCACGGCGACGAACACGGTGGCCACGGCGACCTTCTGGTCGATGCGCGGCGGCGGCAGCGGCGGTCGTGCTGCGCCTTCCGTCGTCGCCACGTCGGGGTGGGTGACCACCTCCCCGACGCTACCTCCGCGGTCGCCGGGCGGCCCGGGCCGTTGGCCCAGCCGGCCGGGTACGGTGCCGCGGTGGCGCCCCAGCGACCGACGGCGGTGGAAGAGGCCGAGATGCGGGCCGTGCTCGGCCACTTCGCCAGCGGGGTGTGCGTGGTGACCGGCGTGGTCGACGGCGCCCCGGCCGGCCTGTCGGTGCAGTCGTTCTTCTCACTGTCGATCGACCCGCCGCTCGTGGCCATCGCCCCGTCGCGCCGCTCGTCGAGCTGGCCGGGGATCGCCGCGTCGGGTGCGTTCTGCATCAACGTGCTGACCGAGCGGCAGGAGCCGATCTGCCGCGCCTTCGGGCG
>DASTHS010000314.1:0-4005 GCA_035718085.1 Acidimicrobiales bacterium
TCCAGTCGGCGACGCAGTGCGCGCAGATCGTCCGTGAAATCGCGCATCAGGGCTCCCCCCGGCTCACTTGCCGTGGCAGAACTTGAACTTCTTGCCGCTCCCGCACGGGCACGGGTCGTTGCGACCGGCCCGCTCGAAGGCCGACTGCAGCTCGGTGGGCACCATGCCCGCGGCGGCAGCCGCCACCGCCCCGGCGCGGGCGGCGACGCCGCTCGACCCGCCGACGTTGCCGCCGAGGGCGGCGGCCTGCTCCTGGGCGCCGGCGAAGACGACCTCCTCGCCGGGCGCCGGGCCGGCGGCGGCCGCGGCGGCGAAGCCACCGGCCTCGCCGTCGGCGGGCGCCAGGTACTGCGCCCCGGCCAGCTCGCCGTCGGACCCGGGAGGCTGCTGGAGCACCTGCACCTGGGCGTGCATGACGATCTTGACGTAGTCGTCGTCGATGCCGGCCATGAGCTGGCCGAACATCTGGTAACCCTCGCGCTGCCAGGCGACCAGCGGGTCTTGCTGGCCGGCCTGGCGCAGGAAGATGCCCTCGCGGAGGTAGTCCATCTCGGAGAGGTGCTCGCGCCACTTCTGGTCGATCAGCTCGAGCATGACCTGCCGTTCGAGGTCGCGCATGGTCTCGGCCCCCCCGGGCATCGAGGCCTCGCGCTGGTCGTAGTAGGCGACGGCCTCGCCGGCGAGCATGTCGTAGACGGCGTCGGCGGTGCCGCACGCCTTGATGTCGTCCGCGGTCTTGGCCGTCGGGTAGTAGAGCCGCGCCTCGGTGAGCAGGCCGTCGACGTTCCAGTCCTCGGGGTACTCGGTGGCGCAGTTGTCGCTGACGATCGAGTCGATCGCCGAGCTGAGCGCCTCCACGGTGCGCTCCCGGAGGTCTTCGCCTTCGAGCACCTGGGTGCGGCGCTGGTAGATGACCTTGCGCTGCTCGTTCATCACCTCGTCGTACTTGAGGACGTCCTTGCGGATCTCGGCGTTGCGTCCCTCGACGGTGCTCTGCGCCCGCTCGATGGCCCGCGACACCATCTTCGAGTCGATGGGCACGTCGTCGGGCAGCGTCCGGCTCATCACCCACTGCATGGCCCCGGTCGCGAACAGGCGCATCAGCTCGTCTTCCAGGGAGAGGAAGAAGCGGCTCTCGCCGGGGTCGCCCTGGCGGCCGGCCCGGCCACGCAGCTGGTTGTCGATGCGTCGGCTCTCGTGGCGCTCGGAGCCCAGCACGTAGAGGCCGCCGAGGGCCCGAACCTCGTCGCCCTCGGCCTTGCACTCGGCGTCGTACTTGGCCAGCAGCTCCCGGTACCGGGCCTCCCCCTCCTCGCTGGTCGGGTCGAGGCCGCTGCCGGCCACCTCTTGGAGGGCCAGCCCCTCGGGGTTGCCGCCGAGGAGGATGTCGACGCCGCGCCCGGCCATGTTGGTCGCCACGGTGACGGCGCCCTTGCGGCCGGCCTGGGCGACCACCGCCGCCTCCCGGGCGTGCTGCTTGGCGTTGAGCACGGTGTGGTCGATGCCCTGCCGGCGCAGCAGCACCGACAGCTCCTCGGACTTGGCCACCGAGGCGGTGCCGATCAGCACCGGCTGGCCTTTCGCCTGCCGCTCGGCGACGTCCTCCACGATGGCCGCGAACTTGGCCGCCTCGGTCTTGTAGATGAGGTCTTGGTGGTCGAGGCGCACCATGGGGCGGTGCGTGGGGATGGGCACGACCTGCAGCTCGTAGGTGCCGGCGAACTCCGACGCCTCGGTCTCCGCCGTGCCGGTCATGCCGGCGAGCTTCCGGTAGAGCTTGAAGTAGTTCTGGAGGGTCACCGTCGCCCAGGTGTGGTTCTCCTCCTTGATCTGCACGCGCTCTTTGGCCTCGACCGCCTGGTGGAGGCCGTCGCTCCAGCGCCGCCCGTCGAGCACCCGACCGGTGAACTCGTCGACGATGCGCACCTCACCGTCGACGACGATGTAGTCCTTGTCGCGGCGGTAGAGCTCCTTGGCCTGCAGCGCCTTGGTGAGCTGGTGCACGTAGTTCGACGAGACCAGGTCGTAGAGGTTGTCGATGCCGAGCGCCCGCTCGACCTTCTCGATGCCCGCCTCGGTGGGGCTGACCTGGCGCTTCTCCTCGTCGACCTCGTAGTCGACGTCGCGCACCAGGCTGCGGGCGACGCCGGCGAACTGGTAGTAGAGCCGGGCCGAGTCGGTGGACGGGCCGGAGATGATCAGGGGGGTGCGCGCCTCGTCGACCAGGATGGAGTCGACCTCGTCGACGATGGCGTAGACATGCCCCCGCTGCACCCGGTGCTCGAGCGCCCGCTGCATGTTGTCGCGCAGGTAGTCGAAGCCCATCTCGGTGTTGGTGCCGTAGGTGACGTCGCAGGCGTAGGCCGCCTGCTTGGCCGACCAGTCGGCGATCTCGGGCGACACCCGACCGACGCTCACCCCGAGGAACCGGTGCACCTGGCCCATCCACTCGGCATCGCGGCGCACCAGGTAGTCGTTGGTGGTCACCACGTGCACCCCCTCGCCGGTGAGGCCGTTGAGGTAGACGGGGAGCGTCGACACCAGCGTCTTGCCCTCGCCGGTGCGCATCTCGGCGATCCACCCGAAGTGCAGCGCAGCGCCACCCATCAGCTGCACGTCGTAGTGGCGCTGCCCGATCACCCGCTTGGCGGCCTCGCGCACCACGGCGAAGGCCTCGATCAGCAGGTCGTTGAGGTCTTCCCCGTTGGCCAGCCGCTCGCGGAACTCGACGGTCTTGTGGGCCAGGGCGTCGTCGGGGAGCGCCTCGATCTCGCCTTCGAGGGCGTTGATGTCGGGCACCAGCCCCTGGAGGGCCCGGACCTTCTTGCCCTCCCCGGCCCGCAGGATTCTGGTGAAGAGGCTCATGGCCCGTCGATGGTACCGGCCTGGGCCATCCCGGAAGCCCCGGCGGGGGCGCTAGTCGGTGCCGTGGGGGTCGAGCAGGTTCTGGCGGACCGCGTACATGACCGCCTCCATCCGCGAGTGAAGGTGGAGCTTCTCGAGGATGTTGCGCACGTGGTTCTTGACGGTGTTCTCGGAGATGAAGAGCGAGTCGGCGACCTCCTTGTTGCTCATGCCCCGGGCCACCAGCTTGAGCACCTCCAGCTCCCGGGCGGTCAGCACCGGGGCGGGGAGCTGCTCGCGCTGGGCAGCCCGCCGGGCGAGGGCGTTGAACTCGTTCAGCAGCTTCGACGCCATCGACGGCGAGATCAGGCTCTGGCCCTGCATGACGGCCCGGATGGCCTCGGCGACCTCCTCGACGGAGATCTCCTTCAGGAGGTAGCCGTTCGCCCCCGCCTTGATGGCCTCGTAGAGGTCGTCTTCCTCGTCGCTGACGGTCAGCATCAGGATGCGGGTCGTGGGCAGCGCGTCACGGATGCGGCGGGCGGCCTCGATGCCGCTCGTGCGCGGCATGCGCACGTCCATCAGCACCACGTCGGGCGCCAGCTCCTCGGCGCGGGTCGCGGCCTCGTCGCCGTTCTCCGCCTCGGCCACCACCTCGATGTCGGGCTCGGTGCCGAGCACGACGAACAGCCCCCGCCGGAACAGTGCCTGGTCGTCGGCGATCAGCACCCTGATCGTGTCGGCACCGCCCGCAGCAAAGGACATCGGGGGCGAACGGTAGCGGACCTCAGCGGCTGACCTGGTCTTTGGCCCCACACCCGCCTGCTGCAGCGGTCCGGGGGACGGTGGCGGTGGGCCGCCGGCACCGCCGCCGGCCCCTGCACCTCCGGGGCTCCCCCGTCGCGCCGTCTCCACCGCCCGGCCCCTGTGGCCGGATCGGTGGGCAGGGCTGACATCTAAGCCGCACCGTGCTCAGCGACCACGAGTCGCCTTACGTGGGTCGTTTCGCCTGCGACTGGCCTCGACTTGCAACCACAGACCCGCTGGGGTCCGCGCCGAACGCTAGCGCCCGCCGGCGGGCGGCCTCTTACGAGGACAGGTTGCGCTTGAGGTCGGTGAGCACGGGCACCGGTCCGGGGTCGACGCCCGCTTCGGCCGCCA
>DASTHS010000315.1:0-18840 GCA_035718085.1 Acidimicrobiales bacterium
AGAGAAGGAGAAGCTGATGACCGCAGTCGGAACGACGTCGGGCGGCCCCCGGTCCCGGTCGGGGCGAGACGGCTACGACCGCATCTCGGTCGCGCCCGTGGCCGGTGCCCTGGGCGCGGAGATCTCCGGCGTCGACCTCGCCGGGGACCTCGACGAGGTCACCGTGGCCGAGATCAGGCAGGCGTTCCTCGATCACCACGTCGTGTTCTTCCGGGGCCAAGACCTCACCGCGGAGGCGCTCATCGCGTTCGGTCGGCGGTTCGGGGAGCTCGACACCCACCCCTTCGTCGAGGGCACCGAGGCGCACCCCGAGGTCATCGAGATCGTCACCGATCCCAGTGACTCGTTCAACTTCGGCGGGGGCTGGCACGCCGACGTGACCTTCCTCGAGGAACCCGACATGGGGTCGATCCTCTACGCCGTCGACGTGCCCAGCTACGGGGGCGACACCCTCTTCGCCAACCAGCACCGGGCCTACGACGCCCTCTCCGACACCATGAAGCGGGTGCTCGACGGGCTGGTGGCCCTGCACTCGCCAGGCCCGCAGTACAAGGCGGGCGGCTACTCGACCCTGTCGAAGTCGATGCGCACCAAGAACCCCGACAAGGCCGACGGGGTGGTCGGCCACCCGCTCGTGCGCACCCACCCCGAGACCGGCGCCAAGGGCCTCTACGTCAACCGGGGGTTCACCACCGGCATCGAGGGGATGACCCGAGACGAGAGCGCCGCCCTCCTCGGCTACCTGTTCCGCCACGCCACTTCCGAGCCGTTCACCTGCCGGTTCCGCTGGGAGCCCGGGTCGGTGGCGATGTGGGACAACCGCAGCGTGCAGCACTACGCGCTCTACGACTACCGGGGGCAGGCCCGTCGCATGCGCCGCATCACGATCCACGGTGATCGTCCCTTCTAGCCGCTGAGGCGGGCCCGGCCACCGGTCCGGTCGGGGTCGGGGCGACGGGGGCCTTGAGCCCGTCGGTGAGATGTGCGACGATGGGCTAGCGAAACGCTAATCCCAGGGGGGACCTACATGGTGCAAGGCGACGACGAGGGCCGCGCCGGCGGCCCAGCAGCCCGAACGGCGGAGGGCGCCCCCGACGGCGCCCGGCTCGAGCGCATGTTCTTCCCGCGCCGCATCGTCATCGCCGGTCTGTCACCGCGAGCTGACGCTTGGGGGCGCGCCGCCCTCGGCTTCTTGCGCCACGCCGGCTTCGACGGCGAGGTGCTCGCCCTGCGGCCCCGCACGCCCGACCCTGCGGTCGCCTCCGTCGAGCGGCTGGCCGACGCCGGCGCCGTCGACCTGCTGGTGGTGGCCGTGCCCGCTGAGGCCGCCGTCGAGATCATCGGCGAGGCGTCGGCCAGCGGTGTCGGGGGGGCGGTGGTGTTCTCGGCCGGCTTCGCCGAGGACGGCCCCGAGGGCGCCGCCTTGCAGCGGCGCCTCGTCGACGCTGCCGGCGACATGCCGCTGCTCGGGCCCAACTGCCTGGGCCTGGTGAGCGACCCGGCCGACGTCGTGGTCTCGGTGTCGGGCTTCCTCTCCCGCGAGCGCTCGTCGGGCCCCGTCGCCCTGGTCAGCCAGTCGGGGGCGATGGGGTTCATCCTCGCCGAGCACCTGCGCACCCGCGGCGTCGGCTTCTCCTACTACGCCAGCACCGGCAACGAGGCGGTGCTCGGCGCCTCCGAGCTCGTGTCGTACCTCTGCCGGCGCCCCGAGGTGGCCGTGGTCGGCTGCTACCTCGAGGGGGTCCGCGACGTGGCCGCCTGGCGCAGCGCCTGTCGAACCGCACGCGAGCACGGCTGCCGGGTGGTGGCCCTCAAGGTCGGCTCCACCGAGGCCGCCCAGCGCGCCGCCCTCTCCCACACCGCCAGCGCCGCCGGCGAGGCCGAGCTGTTCGAGGCGGTGTGCCGGGAGGAGGGCGTCACCCTCGTCGGCGACGAGCTGGCCTTCGCCGAGGCCGTCTGCGCCCTGGCCAACCCCGTCGAGCTGCCGGCCCGGCCCCGGTTCGCGGTGGTCACCATGTCGGGCGGGGGCGGGGCCATGATCGCCGACCAGCTGAGCCCCGTCGCCGACGTGCCCGGCCTGGCCGACGACACCCGCGCCGGCCTGCACGCCCTGGGCGTCGCCCTGGCCGGTGACGCCAACCCCGTCGACCTGACCGGCATGTTCAGCCGTCACATCGACCGCCTCGACGAGGTGATCGACGTGGTCGCCGCCGACCCGTCGGTCGACGCCGTGGCCCTGTACTTCACCTTCGGCGACCGCCTCCTCGAGCAGTACCGCAGCCTGTCGGGCCGGCTCGACAAGTTCGCCGTGCCCACCTGGTTCGTGTGGGCCGGCGCCCCGGCGGGCGAGATCCCCCGCCACGCCGCCACCGGCCGGGTGGTGGGCAGCATCCCCGACCTGGTGCGCTCGGTCGCCGCCCAGCCCCGGCGCCCGGCCGCCACCGTCGGCGACCGGCCTGCCACGCCGCCGTCCCGGCCCGTCGCGGCCACCGGCGGGTCGGTGGTGACCGAGGTCGACATGGCCGCCGAGCTCGCGGCCCTCGGCCTCGGTTACGTCACCATGGCCGTCGGGGTCACCGCCGATGCCGTGCTCGCCGAGGTCGACCGCCTGGCGCTGCCCGCCCCATGGGTGGTCAAGGTCGACCACCCCTCCGCCCCGCACCGGGCGCGCCTGGGGCTGCTCGACGTCGGCGTCGCCACCCCCGAGGCCCTGGCGGCGTCGGTGTCGGCGATGTTCGAGCGGGCATCCGGCCACGACCTGGCCGGCGCGCGCGTCGTCGTCGAGCCGCTGCTGTCGTCGGTGGCCGCCTTCTCCCTCGGCGCCCTGCGCCACGCCGACTACGGGCCGGTCGTGCTCGTCGGCCCGGGCGGCGAGGCGGTCGAAGCGGCCGGCGCCCGCCGCTGGGCGGCGTGCCTGCCCCTCTCCGACGCCGGCCTGGCCGCCCTCACCGCCGGCGCCACCGCCATCACCGGCCGGCCCATCGACCCCGACCGGCTCGGGGCGGCCGTCCTCGCCGTCGAGGCGCTGATGACCGCCCGACCCGACCTCGGCGAGGTCGACGTCAACCCGGTGCTCGTCGGCACCGACTCGCGCCTGGTCGCCGTCGACGCCCTCGGGGTCACCGCAGCCCCGCCGAACGCAACGAACCCCGTCTCCGTCACCCAGGAAGGCCCCACCTCATGAGCACCGACCTCCACCCCGCCAGCCCCGCGTCCCGCCGGGGTGCCAAGCGCCGCTGGCGGGCCCTCGCGCTCGCCCCGCTCCTGGCCACCGGGCTGGCCGCCTGCGGCAGCAGCTCGACGTCGAGCTCGTCGGCCACCACCGCCAAGACGGCCAGCGGCGCCACGTCGGCTACCTCCACCGCGGGGCCGCCGGTGGCCATGAACCTCGAGATCTACCTTGGCTCCTATTACACGTGGCTGCCCTACCTCGCCGAGGCCCAGGGCTTCTTCACCAAGAACAACATCAACGCCAACATCATCGGCCTGACCAGCGGCGGGTCGGTGGCCTTCGCCGCCCTGGCCAACGGCAGCGCCGATGTGGCCATGGGCGACCTGTCGCTGTCGGGCCCGCTGCTCGAGAAGGGCGTCGGCCTGACCGACATCTCCGGTGCCGTGCACGCCGGCTGGCAGCTCGTGGCCCCCAAGGGGAGCCCGCTGCCCACCACGTTCCCGGCGAGCGTCAAGGCCCTCAAGGGCAAGACCATCGGCGTCGTCGGGTTGGGGACGTCGTCGTACTACTTCGCCCAGCAGCTGGTCGCCGCCGCCGGGCTGGGCCCGAACGACGTGCAGTACGCGGCGCTCGGCGGGGTGGTGGCCAACGCGGTCAGCGCCCTGCAGGCCAACCGGGTGGCCGCCGCCATGGTGTCACCCGACGCCGCCTACTACCTCGAGCACGGCCAGGGCGACCAGCTGGTCTTCGACACCAGCTCCAACGCCGCCCTGACCAGCGCCGGGGGGCTGCTCGGCTCGATCGCCGGCACGGACCTCGGCGGCATGTGGGCCCGCAACGGCTGGCTGAGCGCCCACCCCGGCGTGGCCAAGCAGTTCCAGCTGGCCATGGACGAGGCCGACGTGTGGATGCACAACCCGGCCAACCTGCAGACCGTCATCGCCGACCTGCAGAAGGAGAACGACCTGGCCTCCTTCGAGCAGGGCCCCGGCGGCGCCGCGTTCTTCACCTACGCCCTGCCCCAGATCATCTCCTACGCGGCGCCCGGATCCGGCGAGGCGGGGATGACCTTCTGGAACAAGGCGGGGCTGCTGCCCAAGGTGATCCCCACGAGCCAGTGGTACTCGTCGACCATCCCCACGTCGGCCTCGCAGGTCGTCGCCGCGGTCGACGCCGCCGGCGAGAGCAGCCTGGGCTCCAACGCATGAGCGCCCCCGTCCCCGCCACCGCCGACGCCGCCGACACCGGGGCGGCCGACACCGGCGCCCGACCGGCCGCGCCGGCACGCCCGGCGGCGGGCGACGCCGTCGTCAAGGTGCACGGCCTCGACCACGCCTTCGACGGGCCCGACGGCCAGCCGGCGCCGGTGCTGCGCGGCATCGACCTCGACGTCGCCGACGGCGAGTTCCTCGCCGTGGTCGGCCCGTCGGGCTGCGGCAAGACCACCCTGCTCAACCTCATCTCCGGCCTGGAGGCCCGCCAGGGCGGCACCGTCGAGGTGCGGGGGGCGCCCCCACGCGTCGGCAACCGCGACGTCGGCTACCTCTTCGCCCGCGACGCCCTGCTGCCGTGGCGCACCGTGCTCGAGAACGCCGAGCTGGCCATGGAGGTGGGCGGCCGCAACCGCGCCGAGCGGCGCGCCGTCGCCACCCGCCTCCTCGACCAGGTCGGCCTCGGCTCGCACTTGCACTCGTACCCGGCGCAGCTGTCACAGGGCATGCGCCAACGGGTCGCCATCGCCCGCACCCTGGCCCCCCGCCCCGGCCTGCTGATGCTCGACGAGCCGTTCTCGGCGCTCGACGCCCAGACCAAGATCCTGCTGCAGGACGCGTTCGCCGCCCTGTGGGCCGAGCTCGGCTCCACCGTGGTGCTGATCACCCACGACCTCTCCGAGGCCATCGGCCTGGCCGACCGGGTGGTCGTCATGACCGCCCGGCCCGGGCGCATCAAGCGGGTGTTCGACATCGACCTGCCCCGCCCCCGATCCCTGGTGAACCTGCAGAGCGACCCCCACTACCACCGGATCTACCAGCAGGTGTGGGACGAGCTGCGCGAGGAGGTGCTGGCCCGATGACCGACGTGCTCACCGCCACCGACCTGGTGCTCGGCGAGGCGGTCGCCGACCGCGGCCGCCCGTCGCCCCGGCGGGGCCGGGCCCGTCGCCGGTCGGCCACCGTGCTCGTCGCCCAGGTGGTCGTGCTCGGCGTGCTGTTCGGCTCCTGGCAGGCGCTGGCCGCCACCAAGGTGCTCGACCCCAACTTCGTCAGCGAGCCGTCGCAGTTCTTCCCGGCGTTCTGGCACGGCGTCGACGGCGGCTCGCTGCTCAGCCTGGTGGGCACCACCCTCTACGAGACCGCCGTCGGGTTCGTGATCGCCACGGTCCTCGGGCTCTTCGCCGGCTACCTGCTGGCCGAGTTCAAGGCCATCGACGCCGTGTTCCGGCCGTTCCTCACCGGCTTCAACTCCATCCCCCGCATCGCCCTGGCGCCGCTGTTCGTGCTGTGGTTCGGGCTCGGGTCGCTCAGCCGCATCGTGCTGATCGTGAGCCTCGGGTTCTTCATCGTGGCGTTCAACACCTACGCCGGCCTGCAGGGCGTCAACCGCGACCACCTGCTGCTGGCCCGGGCGCTGGGCGCCCGCCGGGCCGAACGGTTCTTCAAGTTCGTGCTGCCGTCGGCGGCGCCGTCGATCTTCGCCGGGATCCAGCTGGCGCTCACCTACGCGTTCCTCGGCGCCGTGGTCGGCGAGATGCTCACCGGCAGCGCCGGGCTGGGCGGCTACCTGGCGTTGAAGATGGGCACCTTCGACACCACCGACTTCTTCGGGGGCCTGCTGCTGCTCATCGTGGTGGCCCTGGTCGTGTCGGCCGCCTTCCGGGCCCTCGAGACCCGGCTGCTGCGCTGGAAGATCATCGAGCTGCGGGGCACCCGTGGCTGACGCCCCGCCCCGCCCCAGCGGTCCCGCCGGCCGGGGGTGGCCGTCGTGACCGCCGTGGTCGAGACGGCCCGCCCCTCCCCGTGGGCGGCGATCGACCACTGCTACGAGGCTGGGTGGACCGACGGGCTGCCCGTCGTGCCCCCCGCCGAGGCGCTCGTCGACGCCTACCTCGACGAGCTGGGCTGGGACCCCGACGAGGTGGCCCTGACCGAGCCGGTGCGCAGCCGGGAGATCACCCTGCGCAAGGTCGTCGCCAACGGGGTCATGGCCGGCTGCCTGCCCGCCTACCTGCCCGTGGTGCGCGCCGCCCTGGAGGCGCTCGGCGAGCCGCAGTTCAACCTGCACGGGCCGGTCACCAGCACCGGGGGAGCGACCCCGCTGCTGATCGTGAACGGACCGGTGCGCGACGCCATCGGCATGAACTACCGCGACAACCTCTTCGGGCCCGGCAACCGGGCCAACGCCACCATCGGCCGGGCCATCCGGCTGATCTTCCTCAACTGCCTCAGCGCCCGGCCCGGGGTGCTCGACCGGTCCACCCAGGGGTCGTTCGGCAAGTACACCGGCTGCTTCGCCGAGCACGAGGCGGCCAGCCCGTGGGAGCCGCTGTCGGTGGCCCGGGGCGTCCCCGAGGGGGTCAGCGCCGTCACCGTCTTCGCCGCCGAGTCGCCCCACAACATCCTCTGCCACGGCACCACCGTCCCCGAGCAGATCCTGGCCATCGCCGCCGACACCATGGCCGCCCTCGGCAGCTTCAGCCCCGGCCAGTCGGTCGTCGTGCTCGCCCCCGAGCACACCCGCTTCATCGCCGCCGCCGGCTGGTCCCGCCGCGACGTGCAGACGTTCCTCTTTGACCACGCCCGCCGCCGGCTCGCCGACCTGAAGCGGGCGGGCAAGGTCGAGGCTGCCGGCGCCATCACCGACGCCGACGAGCACGAGTGGGTGCACCGGGGCAGCGGCCCCGACGACATCCTGGTGCTCGTCGGGGGCGGCGACGCCGGCGGCCACTCCGCGTTCTTCCCGTCGTGGAGCCGTAGCCGATCGAGTGAGGCGGTCACCCGTGCCATCACCTGACCCCGCAGCGGGCGCCATCGTCGTCGACGGCGTCCGGCTGCTCGACCCGACCCTGCGCGACACCCGCGACCGGGCCGCTCTGGCCCCCCGCCTGGGCAGCCTCGACGGGGTGCGCTTCGGGCTGCTGGCCAACGGCAAGACCCACGGCGGCCGGCTCCTCGACCTGATCGTCGAGGACCTGTCGACCCGCCACCGCCTGGGTCCGGTCACCCGGGTGCGCAAGGCCCACCCCAGCCGGCCGCCCACCGACGAGCAGATCGAGATGCTCGCCGAGCACGCCCTGGCCATCCTCTCGGCCATCGGTGACTGAGGCTCGTGCAGCTCGTGCAGTGTGCACGACCTCATCACCTTCGAGCGCCTGGGCATCCCGACGGCGGTGGTCATCACCGACCCGTTCATCGCCACCGCCCACGCCATCGCCGAGCTCGACGGCATGACCGACTACCGGCCGCTGGTCGCGCCGCACCCGATCACCAGCCGCAGCGACGCGGAGCTGCTCGCCTTGAGCCGCGAGCTGGCGGCCGGGGTGGAGGCGGTGCTGCTCGGCGCCCCGACCACCTCGCCGATGGTGGCGGCCCCCGCTGCGGGCCCGGCGGCGGCGGTCACCGTCGCCGCGGTCGAGGAGGTGCTCCGCCCGTATGCCGCCGGGCTGCAGACCGACGGGGCCGACCTGCGCGTCGAGGTGCACGACGACACCGGGGTGGCCGTCACCTTGGTGGTGACCGACGAGACGTGCCTCGACTGCATCATGCCCGGCGACACCATCCGCGACATCGTCGCCCGGCTGCTCGCCGACCGCTTCGGCCACCCCGTGCCCGTCGTCGTGCACGACCCCCGACCCGGCGGTGGGCTGTAGCCGGCCGGCCGGCGTCCTGACCCCGACGCCACCCCCGGGTGGCGTCCTCCCGAGAGGCTCCCCTTGGCAACCCGCCGCACCCTCGTCGTCGGAGGCACCGGCCCCACCGGCGTACCCATCGTCGAGGGCCTGCTCGCCGCCGGCGACGGGGTGACCATCCTGCACACCGGCGCCCACCCCGCCACCTTCACCGGCCCCGTCGAGACCCTCGTCGGGGATGCCCGCGACGAGGCCGACCTGCGCCGGGTGCTCGGCGGGCGCGACTTCGACCTGGTCGTGTGCACCGCCGGGCGCCTGCGCGTCGTCGCCCGGTTGCTGGCCGGTCGCACCGCCCGGCTGGTCGGGGTGACCGGCCAGCCCGTCTACGCCGGCAGCCTGCGCCCGACCCCGCAGGGCCGCCTGGCCATCCCCGTCCCCGAGACCGCCCCCCGCCAGTCCGACGCCGCCGGCTACACCGGGCGCGTCGCCGCCGGCGAAGACCAGCTCCTCGACCAGCACCGCGCCGGCGACTTCGAGGCGGTGGTGGTGCGCTATCCCGGCATCTACGGGCCCCGGGCGCCGCTGGCCCACGAGTGGGCGGTGGTGCGCCGGGTGCTCGACGGCCGCCGCCGCATGCTCCTGCCCCATGACGGGGCCACCTACTTCCAGCGCGGCTACGCCGACAACGTCGCCCACCTGGTGGTGCTGGCCGCCACCACCGCCCGGGCCGCCGGGTTGGTGTTCAACGCCGGCGACCAGGCCGTCATGAGCGCCCGGGCGGTGGCCGAGGCCGTCTGCGACGAGCTCGGGGCGGCCATGGAGCTCGTCGGGGTGCCCGCCGAGTGGTGCCCGCCCGGCGTCTACCCGCTGGCGGAGAAGTCGACGATCGTGCTCGACCTCCACGCGGCGCGCCGCGTGCTCGGCTACCACGACGTGGTGGGGGTGGAGGAAGCGACCCGGCACACCGCACGCTGGCTGGCCGACACCCGCCCCACCGGGATCGCCCCGGCGTTCGGCGGCACCTTCGACTACCCCGCCGAGGACGCCGCCCTCGACCGGTGGGCCGCCGCCGTCGCCGGCCTGGCCGCCCCCGACCTCGCCCCTGCCCCCCACCCGGAGCCGCCACGATGACCGCATCCCAGCACTCGCGCCGGGCGCCGGCGGCCGACCCGCTCGGCGGCTCCGGCCTCGATCAGCTCGACCTGGGCCTGTCGGAGCGGGGCCGCCCGCTCTACGACGCCGTCTGCGACTTCGTGCGCGACGAGATCGACCCGGTCACCGCCGAGTTCTACCGGCTGGGGGAGGGGCGGGCCGAGCGCTGGTCGTTCGCCGCCGGGCAGCTCGAGCTGCTCGAGTCGGTCAAGGACAAGGCCCGGGCCGCGGGGCTCTGGAACTTCTTCCTCTCCGACGCCGACGGCGGCACCGGGGTGTCGAGCCTCGACTACGCCCACATCGCCGCCGAACTGGGCCGCAACCCCCTCGCCTCGGAGTGCTTCAACGCCAGCCCCCCCGACTCGGTGAACATGGAGGTGCTGCTGCGGGCGGGCACCGACGAGCAGAAGCGGCAGTGGCTCCAGCCGCTGCTCGACGGGCGCATCCGGTCGGCGTTCGCCATGAGCGAGCCGGGGGTCGCCTCCTCCGACGCCACCAACATCGCCTGCCGGGCCGTGCCCGACGGCGGCGAATGGGTGCTCGACGGCGAGAAGTTCTACATCTCCGGCGCCGGCGACCCCCGCTGCCGGCTGCTCATCTGCATGGCGCTGACCTCGCCCGACGGGCCCCGCCACCGCCGCCACACGCAGTTCCTCGTGCCGATGGACGCCCCCGGCGTCGAGGTGGTCGCCCCCATGGAGGTCTTCAACGACGACCACGCCCCCTACGGCCACATGCACCTGCGGCTGCGCAGCGTCCGAGTGCCGGCGGCGAGCGTGCTGCTCGGCGAGGGCCGCGGCTTCGAGGTGGCCCAGATGCGCCTCGGGCCGGCCCGCATCCACCACTGCATGCGCTCGATCGGGGTGGCCGAGCGGGCGCTGGAGATGATGGCGGAGCGGGGCAGCTCCCGGGAGGCGTTCGGCCAGCCGCTGGCCCGCCTGGGCCGGAACATCGAGGTGATCGCCCGCGCCCGCGTCGAGATCGAGGCCATGCGGCTCATGGTGCTGCGGGCGGCCAAGGCCATCGACACCCTTGGGGCCGCCGAGGCCCGGCTGTGGGTGAGCGCGGTGAAGGCGATGGTGCCCGAACGGGTGTGCCGGATCATCGACGACGCCATCCAGCTCCACGGCGCCGCCGGCCTGTCGCAGTCGACCCCGCTGCCGCGCATGTACGCCGGCCAGCGGGGCCTGCGCATCGCCGACGGCCCCGACGAGGTGCACTGGGCGGTCGTCGGCAAGGCGGAGCTGGCCTTCCACGAACGCCGCCGGGCCGCCCGCGACCGGCCCGCCGGCGCGCGGTCGTCGTCGTGACCCCCCTACCATGCGCCCGATGACGACGGGGCGGCGGGGGCGGGAAGTGGACTCGTGGTGAGCGTGGAGCGCACCGACGGTCCGGGCGACGAGACTGGTGCGCCCGGCGGCGAGCCGCTGTCGGGCCGCCTGGCCACCGAGGCGGCGCTGGAACGGGCCGCCATGGTGCTGCTGTGGCGCGACGGGGTGCTCGCCGGGCTGAACCTGCGGGAGGTGGCCGACGAGGCCGGCGTCAACCGCGGGCTCGTCTACCACTACTACGGGTCGCGCGGGAAGCTGCTGCGCCAGGCGCTGCGCCGCCGGGGCGAGGCGACCATGTCGCAGCTCGCCGCCGGCCAGCACCTGCCGTTCCGGGAGCGGTGGCGGGAGTTCTTCCGCATCATCGTCAGCCACGCCGAGCCGATCGGCCTGCGGACCCTGCTGCTCCTCGACGGCACCGAGCCGATCCGGGCCATGCCGATGCGCGAGCAGACCCGCGAGGGCCTGCAGCGGGCCGTCGACGCCGGCGAGCTGGACGCCGACGTCGACCTCGACGCCCTCCACACGGTGCTGGTCACCGCCGGCTACGGCTACGCCCTCTACCGCGAGGGGTTCGCCCGGGAGCTGGGCGTCGACGTCGAGACCCTCGACGGCAAGGTCAACGACCTGCTCTACGGCCGGCTCCTCGACGGCCTCAAGCCCGCGCCGCCGCCCACCGCGCGGCGGACTGCCACCCGGCGGGCGGCGCCGCCGAGCTGAGCCGCAGCGCACCAGTCGCTGCAGCAGTACCTGTTGGCCCTGTTGGTGGCCGAGGCGGCGACGCCGACCATCGACGAAGTGCTCCGTCGGGCGCAGGGGCGAGCCGGTGGGTCGGTGACCTTCGACGCTGCCGTCGAGGCGCTGCGGGCCGATCGTGATCGTCGTTGACGCCAGTGTCCTCGCCCCGGCGCTCGGCGACGACGGCACCTCGGGGGACGCGGCGCGCCACCGTCTCGGCGGCGCCGTGCTCTGCGCCCCCGAGTTGATCGACCTCGAGGTGGCGTCGGTGTTCCGACGTCTGCGCGCCGCCGGCGCGCTGCCCGCCCGGCGGGCGCTGCTCGCGCTCTCCGACCTCGACGCCCTGCCCCTCCACCGCGTCGCTCACCGGCCCCTGCTGCCGAGGTGCTGGGAGCTGGCCGGAAACCTCACGGTCTACGACGCCGCCTACGTGGCGCTTGCCGAGGCACTCGGCGCCACGCTGCTGACCGCCGACGCGAGGTTGGCGGGCGCGCCGGGCCCGCGGTGCCCGATCGAGGTGGTGCGCGCGTCGTGAACCGTCACCGCCCACGCTCCCGGCTGGCGCGGCCACGGCAGCGGCGTGCGGATCGAGACTCGATGCGGCGAGGTCGGCTCCAGCCAGGGCGGTGGCGGCCCACCGTCCCGCCGCCCCGAGCCGAGCAGCACGGCGGCGGCAGCTGAGGCGTCGCAGACAAGCATGCGTGTCACCGGCGACCGTCGTCGCGGGCGGTCAGGGTCGTCGCGGCGTGACCGCCACGCTCGTGCAGCGAGCGGGCGCCTCGCCGTCACTGCGCCAGCGCCGATCCGGGAGACGGGGCGCCGGGCGCCGGTGCAGGGGGTAGGCGAACCACGACGCAGGCGCCGTGGGGCGCGTCGACGAACTCGACGGTGCCGCCGTGGCGGGTGACCAGGTCGCGCACGATGGCCAGGCCGAGCCCGGCGCCGCCGTCGTCGGCGCCCCGGGCTTCGTCGAGGCGGGTGAAGCGTTCGAACACCCGCTGCCGGTCGGCGGGGGCGACGCCCGGACCGTCGTCGGCGACGGCCATCTCGGCCTTCCCGTCCCCGGCGGCGCGCACGGAAACGGTGACCTCGGCAGTGGCGTGGTGCGCGGCGTTGTCGACGAGGTTGGCGACGACCCGGCGGGCGAGACCGGGCGCCATGGCCGCCGGCACCGGGCCGGTGGTGTCGGCGCGCACCGACACGCCCGGCCGGGGCGGCCGGGCCGCGATCTCGGTGGCGACCACCTCGGCGAGGTCGACCACCTCGGCCGGCCGACCTTCGCCTTCGTGGCGCGGCGCGCTGCGGTCGAGCCGGGCCAGCAGCAACAGGTCGCGCACCAGCTGCTCGATGCGAGCCTCCTCGGCCAGGGCCCCGGTGGCGACGATCGGCCAGTCGGCGTCGGGGCCTGCGGCCAGGCCGATCTCCAGCTGCGCGCGCAGCGACGCCAGTGGGCTGCGCAGCTCGTGGGATGCGTCGGCGACGAAGGCCCGCTGGGCGTCGACGGCCACCTCGAGGCGGTCGAGCATGGTGTTCATCGTCTCGGCCAGCCGGGCCACCTCGTCGCCGCTGGCCGGCTCGGGCACCCGCCGGTGCAGTCCCGAGGCGGTGATCTCGGCCACCTCGGCGCGGATGGCGTCGATCGGTCGCAGCGCCCGCCCCACGATCACCCACGCCGTGCGCGACACCACCGCGAGCACGATCGGCAGCCCGAACACCAGCGCCAGCTCGATGTCGTGCACGGCGAAGTCGCTGCCGACCAGCGAGTAGCCGACGAAGACCGTCAGCGGCCGGGCGGGCGTGCCGGCCGCCACGGTCACCAGTTGGGAGGCGCCGTCGCCGTCAATGGGACTGGCGGTCACGGCGCGCACCGTCGGGCCCGACCGGTACGGCGCCGGACGGCCCAGCGGCGGCTCGCCCTCGATGTTCGCCGATGCCGCCACCACCGTGCCGGCGGCGTCGATCACCTGCGCGTAGGTGGCGTCCTGGTTGGGCAAGGCCAGCACCGTCGGTAGCTTGCCGGTGGCGGCCAGGCTGGCCAGATCCTCTGCGCGTGCCACCGCGGCGTCGCGTCGGTTGGCGTCGAGCGAGGCCTTGAACCGCCACAGCAGCACCCCCGAGCCGGCGGCGAGCGTCACCGCCACGATGGCCGTCGCCGCCAGGGTGGTGCGCAGCCGCACCGACCCGGTGAGGCGACGCCAGGGGCTAGCCGGGCGGGTCATCCCCGCCAGCGAGCCGGTAGCCGCCGCCCCGCACCGTCTCGATGGTGGCCACCCCGAAGGGCTTGTCGACCTTGCGCCGCAGCGCGCTCACGTGCACCTCGACCACGTTGGGGTCGCCGTCGAAGCCGAGATCCCACACGTGGTCGAGGATCTCGGCCTTGGTGACCAGGTCGCCCCTCCGGCGCATCAGGTACTCGAGCACCGAGAACTCGCGGGCGGTGAGCTCGATGCGCTCACCGGCGCGCCGGCACGAGCGGGTGGCCGGGTCCAGGGTCAAGGTGCCCCATTGCAGCACCGCCGGCCGCTCGGCGGCACCGCGGCGGACCAACGCCCGGATGCGGGCCAGGAGCACCACGTAGGAGAACGGCTTGCTCAAGAAGTCGTCGGCGCCGGTGTCGAGCGCCTCGGCTTGGTCATAGTCGCCGTCTTTGGCGGTGAGCATGAGGATCGGGGTCCACACCCCCCGTTCGCGCAGCCGGCTGCAGAGCTGGTAGCCGTTGCGCCGGGGCAGCATGATGTCCATCACGATGGCGTCGTAGGCCGTCTCGGTGGCCAACCACTCGCCCTCCTCGCCGTCGAAGGCGATGTCGACGGCGAACCCCTCCCGTTCGAGGCCGCCTTTGAGGCTGGCGGCGAGGCGCTTCTCGTCCTCGACCACCAGCAGCCTCACCGGGCCAGTGTCACCGACCGAGCTGAAGCGCGGCTGAAGCCCGCCCGTCGGTGTGCCGCCCAGGGCGGGGCGCGGCGCTGGGCCGCACCCCGCCGAGGACGTTCGGCTGGGATCAGGCGCCGGCGCCGTCGGTGGCGTCGGTGGCGTCGGCGGTGCCGGCCGGGTCCTGGTGGCCGCCGCCCGACTGCACGTCGACGCCGTTGGGGTCCTGGTGGCCGCCGGGGCCGTCGGCCTCGGCGGCGCCGGGCGCCTCGGGGGCGTCGACGGTGTCGTTCGCCGCCTGGGCCTGGGGGGAGGCCGGTGCCGCTGCGGTCGCCGGGGCGGTGATCGCCGGGGCGGTGACCGCCGGGTGGGTGGTCTGGGCGTGGGCCACGCCGAGGCCGATCACCCCGGCGCCGACACCGGCGATCGGTGCCGCCAGCACCAGCATCTTCTTGGTGAACATCATGTCCGTCTCCTCTGTTGCCTTGGCGTCCCCACGGGGTGCGGGAACGTCGCCACTGTCGGGCACAGGGCCTGAAGCGGCGCTGAACCCGGCGGCCGTGACGACGGTCCGCCTTCAGCCGGGCTTCAGGGCGGCCGGGAAGGTTCGCTGCCATGGCAGTGACGATGCGCCGCATGCGCCGAGTCCGCGGCGGGCCCGGCCGGGCTGAGCACCGTCCCCGGGGGCGGCGGGCGGTGGTGGTCGCAGCGGCGGCGGTCGCCCTCCTGGCCGCCTCGATGGCCTCCATCGCCGCCACACCCGGCAACCAGGGGGCAGAGGCCAAATGGGCCGACTGGCTGCGCTCCCACGACGGCGCCGCGCTGGTCAACCCCATCGAGCGCTGGTACTACGCGATGCAGGCCCCCGACGCGGGGGGCCACCCCCACTCGCTCGCCACCGTGCCCCGACCCCGAGCGCTGCCCCCCGGGACGGTGCCGCCCCCCACCATCCGCCGACCGTCGCTGCCGGCGCCCGTGCCCCTGGTCGTGCCACCTGCGCTCCCCGGCGAGGGGCAGTGGCGGCCGACCGGCCCGGTGGTCGACGGCCGGCCGACCATGGAAGTCGCCCAATACCGAGCGGACACCGTCTACACCAGCCAGCTCACCTCGGCGGTGTGGATCGACCCGTCGGTGCTCCGGGTGCGCCTGGTGCCCGGCAGCCAGGAGCCCGGCGGCGCCTGGCCGGTCGCCCCCGACCTGGCCGGCGCGACCGCGGCCCGGGCCGTCGCCGCCTTCAACGGCGGGTTCCGCTTCCAAGACGCCCACGGCGGCTTCTACCTCGACGGCCGCACCGCCGTGCCGCTGCGCACCGGGGCGGCGTCGGTGGTGATCTCCCGCGACGGCAGCATCGGCATCGGGTCGTGGGGCTCGGAGGTGACGATGACCTCTCGGGTCGAGGCGGTGCTGCAGAACCTCGTGCTGCTGGTCGACCACGGCCGGCTCACCCCTGCCGCCGCCGGCGGCGACCCGGCCCTGTGGGGCGCCACCCTCGGCGCCAGCCCGGTGGTCGCCCGCTCCGGCATCGGGGTCACCGCCAGCGGCGCCCTGCTCTACGTCGCCGGCCCGGCGCTCACCGCCAGGTCACTGGCCGACGCCCTGCAGCGCGCCGGCGCCGTGCGGGCCATGACCCTTGACATGAACCCCGAGTGGGTGACGTGCAACTTCTTCACCCACCCCGACCGCGCCCACCCCGCCTCGGTGGTCGCCACGAAGCTCTACCCGCAGATGCAGCGGCCCGCCACCCGCTACCTCGGGCCCACTCCCGAATCGCGCGACTTCTTCAGCGTCTCGACCCGCTGAGCACAGGCCCGAGGCGACCCGGCCGGGCTCGCGACCCCCTCGCCTTCCTGTGCCGGCTCGCCGCCGAAGCAACGATCGGTGGGGGACTGTCCCGTGCAACAGGTGGAGCCCGACTGGACGGCAGTCGGGAGGCACCGTCAGAGGCGTGGCGACTGCGGCACAATGACTGCGTGGCCCAGCTCCTCCACGCGGCCCATCCCGTAGCCCGGGACGAACACCGTGTCCGGCGTGCCATGGTCGAGTTGTCGCCGGGCGTCGGTGCCTTCGGGGACGCCCCGACAGAGGAGGCCGCCGTCGAGGCGTGGCGCTGCGCCGAGGTCGGCCCGCCGCGCCAGCCGTGGCCGGCGCCCGACGGCCCGACAGGCGGGTGGCGGTGACCAGGGCGGCTGGGGTCGGGTGACGGGGAAGCGAGCCGGGTCGGGCGAACCCATCGCCGAGGTCGTCGCCCGCCTCGGCGTCGACGAGCTGCGCGAGGTGGTGGCGCGGGCGGCGGAGTGGCACCCCGACGTCGACCGGGCCGTCCGCCTCGCCGCGTCGAGGGGCGACGACGACATCTCGGGTCTGCGGGCGGCGGTCGACTCGGCGCTGCGCACCCGGCGCTTCCTCGACTGGCGGGAGAGCTCGCGGTGGGCGGCCGACGCCGGGCCCGTCGTCGACGAGCTGCGCGAGCGGGCGACCGAGCGGCCCACCCGGGAGCTGGTGGCCCTGGTCGAGCGGGCCGTCGGTCACGTGGTCAAGGTGATCATGCACGCCGATGACTCGAACGGGAGCATCGGTGACCTGGCCCGGGATCTGCTCGACATCCACGCCCTGGCCTGCGACGCCGACGTGGCCGACCCTCTCGCGCTCGCCCGTTGGATGGCCCGGTTCGGCATCGACGACCAAGACTTCTTCGTCGTCGACCCGGTCCGCTACCGCCTCGCCCTCGGCCCGGCCGGGGTCGAGGCCTACCGTCAGGAGGTGCTGGAGCGGTCGGCGCTGCCCAAGCCCGTCTTCGCCGTCCGCCACGCGCTCGAACGCCTCGCCGTGCTCGACGGTGACGTCGAGGCCGTGGTGCGGTTGCTCGGCGGTGATCTCACCGCCCCGCACCAGTTCATCGCCGTCGCCGAGGCCATGGCAGAGCTCGGCCGTGACGACGACGTGCTCGCCTGGGCCAGACGGGGCTTCGAGTCGACCAGCGGCAGGCAGGTCACCAAGCTCTACGACCTGGCCGTGGGCGTGCACGAACGGCGCGGCGAGCTCGACGAGGTGGTCGCCCTCCGCCGTGACGAGCTCGGTCGGATGCCGTCGACGTCGAGCTACGCCAAGCTGCGGGCGGCCGCCGAGCGCAACGGCGTCTGGGGCGACGAGCGGGCTGGTGCCCTCGGGGCGCTGGGCAACGGGGCGTTGGTCGATGTGCTGCTCGAGGAGGGCGAGGCCGCCCAGGCGTGGGAGGTGGCCGAGCGGCCCGGCTGGGACCCTGGCCCCGATCGCTGGTACCGGTTGGCCGCCGCCCGGGAGCCGACCGAGCCCGGCGACGCGCTGCTCGTCTACCTGACGCTCGCCACGGCGGAGCTGGAGACGGCGAACCAGAACGCCTACCAGCGCGCCGCCCGCTTGCTCGCTGACGCCAAGCGGGCCGCCGGGGCGGCCGGGCGCACCGCTGCCTTCGACGACCACATGGCGGCGGTGCGCGAGCAGCACCGCCGCCGGCCGACCTTGATGAAGATCCTCGACAAAGCCCGGCTCTAGACATCTGGCGAGCGCCAGGCGCCACGGCGGCGACCGTGCGGCAGCGAGCGCGGCGCCGGTGCGGGTCGCCCCGGCCACTGCCGGTCACACCCCTCTCGTAGCGTTTCGTGTGTGATCGATGTGCTTCGCCGGGTGCGGGTGTTGCTCGACGAGTCTGTCCGCGGGGTCGATCCGGCGGTGGTGTCGTGCGATGACGCGGCGGCGGTGGTCGAGGCGGTGATCGGCGTCGAGAAGCGGTTGGCGGCGGTGAGGGTGGTGATGGCGGGCCGGGCGGCGCAGGGTGGGGCGTGGCGGTCGGGCGGTGATCGCAGCCCGGAGGGGTGGTTGGCGCGTACGTCGGGGTGCAGCGAGCGTGAGGCGAAGGGCACGTTGCAGGCGGCCGCCGATCTGCGCGAGGCGCCGGCGACGGAGGCGGCGTTGCGGGCGGGGGAGATCTCCGAGCAGCAGGCGGCGGTGGTGGCGGAGGCGGTGAAGGCGGACCCGGCTGCGGAGGGGCAGTTGCTGGCGGCGGCGAAGACCGACGGTGTCGGCGTGTTGCGCCGTCGGTGCCGTGAGGTGGTGGCGGCGGCGAAGGGCGGTGACCGGGCGGCGGTGGAGCGGGCGATCCACGCCGGCCGGCATCTGCGCACCTGGACCGACAAGGAGGGTGCGTTCTGTGGGCGGTTCCGGATGACGGCGCTCGACGGGGCGCGCGTCGACGCCGCGTTGGGGGTGTTCCACGATCGGGTGTTCGCCCGGGCGCGTGCGGCCGGCGTGCGGGAACCGGCTGACGCGGTGCACGCGGATGCTCTGGTGGCCTTGGCGGAAGCGGGGCTGAGCCACGTGACAGGCCGGCCCGGTGCCTCTGCGGTGGCAGACGGTGCGAGATGCCCGGCCCCAGCGCACCCCTCCGCCTCCGCCGAGGCGCCGCCATCGCCGACGTCGGTGCCATCGAGCCGTGAGGCGCCGGTAGGGGAGCCTCCCGGGTCCGAGCCGTCAGGTCCCGAGCCGTCAGGTCTCGAGCCACCGGGTCTTTGGCCGCCGGGTTCTGGGCTACCGGCGGGCGGCGCCCCCGGCGGGACGCCGAGGGGCGATCCGCCACCGGACCCGCCTTCCAGTCCGCCGGCCACCTCGCCGACTGCGCGGCTCCTCCCACCGCCACCGCCACCGCCACCGCCGGCTGACTGCGGGGCGCTGCTGGCCCATGACCGGGTGGCGAGGCC
>DASTHS010000316.1:0-29389 GCA_035718085.1 Acidimicrobiales bacterium
CCGGCGACCTGGTCGAAGGGCACGAAAGGACTCCACAGCACGACGGCGTGGCCCACGTTGTCGATGCCGCGCCGCCCGGCCCGGCCGGTGAGCTGGGTGTACTCCCCCGGCGTGAGGAACTGGTGGTGGTCGCCGGTGAACTTCGTGAGCTTCTCGATCACCACCGACCGGGCTGGCATGTTGATGCCGAGCGAGAGCGTCTCGGTGGCGAACACCACCTTGACCAGCCCGCTGGCGAAGCACTCCTCGACGGCCTCCTTGAACGGGGGCACCAGACCGGCGTGGTGGGCGGCGTAGCCGGCCTCGAGGCCGGCCAACCAGGTGCCGTAGCCGAGCACGGCCAGGTCGCCGTCGCTCAACGCCTCGACGTGCGCCTCGGCGACGGCGCGGATCTGGCGACGCTCGTCGGAGGAGGTGAGGCGGCCGCCCTCGCGGAGGCACTGGGTGACGGCGTCGTCACAGGCGTTGCGGCTGAAGATGAAGTAGATCGCCGGCAGCATGCCGTGGTCGGCCAGCACCTCGACCACCTCCGGCCGCCTGGGCGTGAACAGCCGGGCCCGGCGGGCCGCCCGGGGCGTCGACCGGACGGCCGCCTTGGCGTCGAGGGCGGCGGCCTCCGGGTTGGGGCGGCCGTCGACCAGGGTGGGCAGCAGCAGCAGTCGGTCGGCGTCGCGATCGCCGAAGAGCACCAGGTCGGTCAGGGCCACCGGGCGTCGGTGCTCGACCACCGTCGCCGTCGGGCCCCGCACGGTGCGGATCCAGTCGGCCAGCTCGTCGGCGTTGGAGACGGTGGCCGACAGGCACACCAGGCCGACCGCCGGCGGGGCGTGGATGATCACCTCCTCCCACACCGGGCCGCGGTACGCGTTCTGCAGGTAGTGCACCTCGTCGAGCACGACGTAGCGCAGGCCGTCGAGGGCGCCCGACGCCGCGTAGATCATGTTGCGGAGCACCTCGGTGGTCATCACGACCACCGGGGCGTCACCGTTGATGGCGTTGTCGCCGGTCAGCAGGCCGACCGAGTCGGCGCCGTGACGGCGCACCAGCTCGCCGTACTTCTGGTTCGACAGCGCCTTGAGCGGGGTGGTGTAGAACGCCTTCGCCCCCTCGGCGAGGGCCCGGGCCACGGCGTACTCGGCCACCACGGTCTTGCCCGACCCGGTCGGCGCCGCCACCACGACGTTGCACCCACCGTCGAGGGCGTCGAGCGCCTCGAGTTGGAACCGGTCGAGCTCGAAGCCCACGCCGGCGGCGAACACCCGGCGCACCTCGGAGAAGGCCCCCGGGTCGGCGTCGGCCGGCAGTTCACTTCGGTGGCCGTGCCCGGGGCCGGGGCCCGGGGCCGGCGAGGCCAGCGCCACCAGCCCTTTCTACAGCACCCCCGTCGGCGACCGGCGCACCCCCCGGCGCCTCACTTGTGCATGATGCGCCCCACGACGATCGACGCCTCGTAGAAGATCACCAGCGGCACCGCCATGGCCAGGAACGAGAACGGGTCGCCGCTCGGGGTGATCACCGCGGCGATGACCACCAGCACCACGATCGCCGGCCGCCGCCACCGGCGCCACGTGGCGGATGGCACCACGCCGGCGATCTCGAGGAACACCTGCACGAGCGGGAACAGGAACACCAGGCCGAACACGACCGCCATGAGCGCGTAGAGGGTGAAGTACCGGCTCGGCGACAGGAGGGGCACGACGCCCTTGCCGCTGACGTCGATCAGCCAGCCGATGGCCTTGGGGAAGACCGCCACGGCCACGGCCACCCCGGCGGCGAAGAGGGCGCACCCCGCCGCGACGAAGGGCACGACGTAGCGCTTCTCGTTCTTGTGCAGGCCGGGGGTGATGAACCTCCACAGCTCCCACAGGATCACCGGCGAGGCCACCACGACCCCTGCGTAGCCGCTCACCTTCAGCCGGGTGGTGAATCCCTCGACGGGCCCGGTGATGTACAGCTGGCAGCCGGTGCCGACCGACTTCTGCGGGTGGGCGCGCAGGAAGTCGCAGTAGGGGTGCTCCATGAAACCGATGAGGGCGTCGTAGAAGAACCACATCACCAGCGTGGTGACGACCAGGGCGCCGACGCTGATGCCCAGGCGCTTGCGCAGCTCGGCGAGGTGCTCCTGGAGGGTCATCTCGCCCGCGTCGCGGTCGCGCCCGGGCGGGTCGTCGGTGACCGTCACCTCAGTTGAGTGCCGGGTCGTCGGGCGGTGGTGGCCCGGCGACCGGGTGGGACGCCGGCGCCCCGGTGGCTGCGACGCCGGGCGCCAGGGGCGCCCCGTCGCCCGCCGCCACAGGGTCAGCCGGCGGCTGGCCGGCCTCGCCGGCGGCTGCGACGATCGGAGCGGTCACCGCCGAGGTGATCGCCCGGACCGGGCTGCGCACCGCAGATCGCAGGTCGCGGATGCCGAACTCGTCGACGGCGTGCTGCAGCGCCGCCTGCGGCTCGCCCATCGCGTCGCGCAGCTCCGACTGCAGCCCGGTCGACAGCCGGCGCAGCTCGGCGAGGGCCCTCCCGGCGCTGCGGGCGGCGGCGGGCAGCCGGTTCGGGCCCAGCACCAGCAGCGCCAGCACGGCGATCACCACCAGCTTCTCCGGGCTGATGTTCACGTACCGATGCTAGCTGCGGGGTCGGTCGTGGGGACCTCCGGCGGGGCGTGGCCGGCGAGCACCTCGGCGCCCGCGGTGAGACGGCGGCGGGCGGCCTCGAGAGAGGTCGCCGCGGTGCCGAGCAGCCGGGCTGCCACCGCCAGGGCGACGGCGGCTGCCGAGCCCGTGGCCAGTGCGGCCACCCACCAGCCCCCCACGGGGGCCGAGGCTACCGGCGGTCGACGATGGTCAGGCGGCCTTCCCCCACGTCGAGCGGGAGGCGTCGAGCCAGGCGGCGACACCGGCGTCGTCGGCCAGCGCGAAGTGGAACGCCAGCACGTCGTCGTGGCTGATCGGCGGCCCGATCTTCACCTCCGAGAGCTCGGCCGGGAGGTCCCAGGCCACCGGGCGCACCCCGGCGGCGACGAGCGTGTCGACCACATGGGGGGCGGCCGGTTTGCTGACCCTCATGCGGCACCCGGGGCACTGGAAGGAGTAGGTGCTCACCTCGGTGGTGCGGCACACCTCCACCCGCACCTGCCGGATGCTCATCTCCACGTCGCCGCAGTCGGGGCAGCTGGCTCGCACGGTTGCCATCGTCGTCCACCTCTCGGGAAAGCCTGCCAGCCATATCGGCACCTGCCGACCGGCCTTGAGCGACGCCCGGCGCCCCCGGCGGGGGCAGGCTGGTGCAGTGACGATCGGATTCGCCCACCGCGGGGCGCGCCTCGAGCACCCCGACAACACCCTCGACGGCTTCGCCCGGGCGCTGCAGCTCGGCGCCGCCGGCCTGGAGACCGACGCGTGGGTCACCGCCGACGGCATCGCCGTGCTCGACCACGACGGGGTGCTCGGCCGCCTCCGACGCACCCCCCTCGCCGCCCTCCGCCGCAACGAGCTGCCCTCCCACATCCCGACGCTGGCGGACCTCTACCGTCTCGAGGGCGCCCTGGGCGTCGACGTCTCGATCGACGTGAAGCACCCTGGGGCGTGGCCAGCGGTGCTGGCGGCGCTGGGCGAGGTCGGCGGCGACCCCCGCCGGTGCTGGGTGTGCTCCGACGACGTCGAGGCCCTCCGCCGCTGGCGAGGCGCGCATCCGATGGTGCGGCTCGTGCACTCCACGTCGACCGATCGCATCGGCGCCGACCGCCGACCGAGTGCCGACGGCGCGCACCACCAGGTCGCGGCCCACGCCCGCAGGCTGGCCGCCGTCGGGGTCGACGCCTTGAACCTCCGGGCGCCGGCGTGGGGCCCGGCGTCGGTGGCGGCGTGCCACGACGCCGGCGTCGCCGCCTTCGCCTGGGACGCCCAGACCGGGCCGGTGCTCGAGGCCCTCGTCGCCATGGGCGCCGATGCCGTCTACAGCGACCACGTGGCGGTGATGGTGGCGGTGCTGGCGGGGACCTGACCGGCGCCGGTCCCAGAAGGGTGTCAGAAGATGTGGAAGTGGCCGAGCGGCCACACCCGCGCCACGGCCCTGCCCACGATCAGGTTCCCGCTGATGGGCCCGATGTAGCGGCTGTCCTCGGAGTTGTCCCGGTTGTCGCCGAGCATGTAGTACTGGCCGCGACCGAGCGTCTGCGGCTGGATCGCCGGCCCGGGGCTGGCCCGGTCGTGGGGTGTCAGCCACGGCTGGGCCAGCGGCTTGCCGTCGATGAGCACCTCCCCGCCCGGTCCCGAGGAGATGGTGTCGCCCGGCAGGCCCACCACCCGCTTGATCAGGTCGTCGACCTGCAGGTCGTGCTCGGTGGGCGGCCGGGCGAACACGACGATGTCGCCCCGGTGCACGCTGTGCAGGTCGTAGCTGAGCTTGTCGACGAGCACCCGGTCGCCGATCATCAGCGTCGGCTCCATCGAGCCGGAGGGGATGTAGTACGCCTCGACCACGAACTGGCGCACCAGGAAGGTGACGACCACGGCGACGACGATGATCACCGCCCACTCGACGAGGCCGCGGTGCGAGCGCCTGGCCGGCTCGGCGTGCGGCGGCGTCGCGTCGGTCGCAGGCACGGCGGACGACCCTAGCGGTCGACGTAGCGGGCCAGCAGGCGGGCGGCCGCCGCTGACCCCACCCCGCCGTCGCCCTCGACCACGAGGGCGTGAGGGCCGGCCCGCAGCAGCAGCCGCTCCAGCCACGCCCGGCCGCCGCTGCGCAGCCGGACGCGGGTGACCCCACCCGGCCGGGCCTCGACCCCTTCGTTGGGGTACTGCCCGGCGATCCACGCCACCTCCGGCGTCAGGTCGAGCACGACCAGCGGGTCGTCGGGCGACGGGTCGAAGGTCGGGGGTGGGCCCGACGCAGCCGGGGGTGGTGGGGCGGCACGGTCGAGCACCCGCACCCCCGTGATCCGGTCGACGCGGAACAGGCGCCGATCGGCCACCGCCTCGCAGAACCCCTCCAGGTACCACTGCCCGGCGGCGTTCACGA
The DNA here is from genome assembly GCA_035718085.1 of Acidimicrobiales bacterium. Classification (GTDB taxonomy): domain Bacteria; phylum Actinomycetota; class Acidimicrobiia; order Acidimicrobiales; family Palsa-688; genus DASTHS01. The sequence continues at coordinate 5,017 of DASTHS010000316.1, forward strand.
CCCGCCAGGGCTGCACCGCCCGCGTGCTGGTGTCGTCACGGCCGAAGGAGTAGTAGTCGATCTCGACCACTCGGCGGCGCTCGGTCGCGTCGCGCACCGCCTCCAGCACGCCGGGGGCGACGGGCGCCAGCTGCACGTCGAGGGCGTCGTCCGCGCCGACGCCGAGCACCCCCTGCAACTTGGCCAGCGCCCTGCCCAGGGCGCCGTCGGGGTCGGAGCCGGGCACGGCGAGCAGCGTCGACGCCGCGGACACCAGCGCCAGCCCCTCGGGGGCGGTGAGGCGCAGCGGCCGGCGGAACCACTCGGCGAAGCGGATCCATACCCGACCGTCGGCCACGTCGACGTCGATGAGGGTGTCGGGGGTGAAGGGGTGCACCCCGCAGACGAACAGCAGCTCCAGGTCGGCGTGCAGCTGCTTCTCGGTCAGGCCGAAGCGGCGGCACACCTCCTCGACGGTGGGGCCGTCATGGGCCGCCACCCACGGCACCAGCGCCAGCAGCCGGCCGAGGCGCTCCTGCGCGGGGGTCGTCACTGTGCCCGGTCCCCGGCGACGGCCGGCGCGGCGAGGGCCGACAGCCACGCCACCATGTCGGCGCGCGCCTGCGGTGGCCCGAGCACCTCGGCGTGGTCCAGCAGGCCGAGCACGAAGGTGCGCAGCGCGGCGAGGTTGGTGGCGGGCACGGCGAAGCGCACGGCGCCGCCCGCCCGCCGCTCGACGACGGTGTCGGCGCCCAGCTGCTCCTCGGCGAAGCGGGCCTGGGGCTCGTCGACGAGCAGGTCGACCACGACGGCCTCGTCGTCGCCGATCTGCCAGGGCTTGGCCGGGCCGCGCTCGGCGTCGTCGGGCCGCACGAACGCGCCCGGCTCCCCCACCACCTCCACCGGTCCCTCGACGCGGTCGAGGCGGTAGAGGCGGCTGTCGGCCCGCCCGTGGTCGTGGCCGGAGAGGTACCACTGGCCGTTGCGGTACGACATGCGCCACGGGTCGACGAGGCGATCGGCGCCCCGGTACGAGAACCGGATGCGGCGCCGCTCGGCGACCGCGCCGAACACGGTCGCCGCCCGCTCGTCGACCGGGAGCTCGGCGGTCGGGCCGCCGCCAGCCGGCGGGGCGGCGGCCAGCTTGCGCAGGGCGGTGGCGAGGGCCTCGCCGGCCCCCTCCAGGCGCACCGCGCTGGTCGCCAGGCGCAGGGCGGCCAGCTCGTCGTCGTCGAGGCCAGGATCGGGCAGCTCGTAGTCGTCGCGGCGGATGCGGTAGCCGACGACGTCGGGCCGATCCGGGTCGAGCGGCTCGGTGGTGACCGGCATGCCCATCTGGCGCAACAGGTCCTTGTCGCGCTCGAAGTTGCGCCGGAACGCCGACGGGTCGTCGGAGTAGCCGCCGACGCGGCGGCGCAACTCGTCGCGCGTGAGCGGCCGCCCGGCGTCGAGCAGGGCGGCGGTGAGGTTGACGAGCCGCTCGAGGCGCGCCGGCATCGCTGCTACAGGGAGGCGATGAGCCGCTCGACGCGCTCGTCGCGCGCCTTGAACGGGTCTTTGCAGAGCACCGTGCGCTGCGCCTGGTCGTTGAGCTTGAGGTGCACCCAGTCGACGGTGAAGTCGCGGCGGCGCTCCTTGGCCTTGCGGATGAACTCGCCGCGCAGCCGGGCGCGCGTCGTCTGGGGCGGTTCGTCGACGGCACGGTCGATGGCCTCGTCGTCGCACACCCGCTCGACCATCCCGCGCCGCTGCATCTTGTAGAACAGCCCGCGCTCGCGGCTGACGTCGTGGTACTGCAGGTCGAGCAGCCCGACCTTCGGGTGGGTCAAGGGCAGCTGCTCGCGGTCGCGGTAGCGCTCGATCAGCTTGTGCTTGATGACCCAGTCGCACTCCCGGTCGAGCGACCACGGGTCCTTCTCGAGGCCCTCGAGGCAGTGCTCCCACATGTCGAGGGCCTGGTCCTCAAGGGCGGAGAGGCCCCGCTGCTCCTGGTAGCGCCGGGCGCGGGCGAGGTACTCGCCCTGGATCTCGAGCGCCGACGCCTCGCGGCCGTTGGCCAGGCGCACCCGGCGCCGGCAGGTGGTGTCGTGGCTGATCTCACGGATGGCCCGGATCGGGTTCTCCAGCGTCATGTCGCGCAGCACCACGGCGGGGTCTTCGAGCATCCGCAGCAAGATGCTGGTAGCCCCCACCTTGAGGAAGGTGGCGTACTCGCTCATGTTCGAGTCGCCCACGATCACGTGCAGGCGGCGGAACCGCTCGGCGTCGGCGTGAGGCTCGTCGCGGGTGTTGATGATCGGGCGGCTCCGGGTCGTGGCCGAGCTGACGCCCTCCCAGATGTGCTCGGCCCGTTGGCTGATGCAGTACATCGCCCCGCGCGCGGTTTGCAGCACCTTCCCGGCACCGGCGTAGATCTGGCGGCTCACGAGGAACGGGATCAGCACCTCGGCGTAGTGGCTGAAGTCGTCGCGGCGGCTGGTGAGGTAGTTCTCGTGGCAGCCGTAGGAGTTGCCCGCCGAGTCGGTGTTGTTCTTGAAGAGGAAGATCACGCCGCGGATGCCCTCTTCGCGCAGGCGGCTCTCGGCGCTGGCGACGAGGTTCTCGAGGATCCGCTCGCCGGCCTTGTCGTGGGTGACCAGGTCGAGGATGCTGTCGCACTCGGGGGTGGCGTACTCGGGGTGGCTGCCCACGTCGAGGTAGAGGCGGGCGCCGTTCTCGAGGAACACGTTCGACGACCGACCCCAGCTCACCACCCGCCGGAACAGGTAGCGCGCCACCTCGTCGGGGCTGAGCCGTCGTTGGCCGCGCAGGGTGCAGGTCACGCCGTACTCGTTCTCGAGCCCGAAGATGCGACGCTCCACCAGTGCTCCTCACCACGCCGGCGGCCGGACCGCCGTCGCTTCGGGCACGCTACCGTGGCGTCGTCATGTCCGGTGCACGCACCTCCGCGTCGCGGATGGTGCACGTGCGCACCGTGCCCACGGCGTTCCACGCCAGGGTGATCGCCGCCCGCCTCGGCGCCGAGGGCATCCTGACCGAGCTGCGCGGCAACGTGGGCGGCCCCTACCCCTTCGGCGACGTGTCGGTGTGGGTGGGCGAAGCCGACGCCGGTGAGGCCAGCGAGCTGCTGCTCGCCGACGAGGTCGAGTCGGCCTTCGACCGCCACCCCGACGACGAGGAGCCGAGCCCCTCGACGCGCCCCTGGGTTGCCGGCCTCACCCGCCGCCAGGTGGCCGCCGCCGTCGGGGTCGTGGTGGCCGTGTGGGCGGCGGTGCTCGCCCACGTCACCTTCTGACCGGACCGCCGCCTAGGCGGCGGGCTCGGCGTCCGGTGCCGAGCCGGCACCGGCCTGGCCGTCGCCGGGTGCGGGCCCGTCGTCCGGGGCCGGGCCGGAACCCAGCAGGGCGGTGACCTCGGCGGGCTCGACGCGACGGAAGGCGCGCCGCCCGTTGCTGCGCTCGAGCACCGCCACCTCGAGGTCGCCCCCGCTGAGGGTGCGGTCGTCGCCGGCCAGCGCCGCCGACGCACCCCGCAGGGCCGCCTGCAGGTCCCAGCCCTCCTCGTAGCGGTCGTCGAGGCGCCGGGCGATGACCTCGGCCTCGCCACCGAGCACGGTGGTGTGGTCTTCGTCGACGATCGACCCGTCGTAGAGGATGTGGAACAGCTGGTCGTCGCCGGGCTCGGCGCCCACCTCGGCGACCAGGATCTCGACCTCGAGCGGTTTCATCTCGTGGGTGAAGACGTTGCCCATGTACTGGGCGTAGAGGTTGGCCAGGCTTCGGGCGTCGACGTCCTCGCGGCTGTACTGGTAGCCCTTGACATCCGCGTACTGCACGCCGCTGCGTCGCAGCTGGTCGAACTCGTTGTAGCGGCCCACCCCGGCGAAGGCGATGCGGTCGTAGATCTCGCTCACCTTGTGCAGCGACCGGGAGGTGTTCTCCGCCACGATGGCGATGCCCCCGGCGAAGGCGACCGCCACCAGCGGCCGGCCGCGGGAGATGTTCTTCCGCGCGAAGTCGGCCTTGTCCTTCATGAACTGCTCGGGGGCGACGTACCAGGGCGTGCTCACGGGCGGGCTCCCTCGTTGGTCTCGGCGGGCGACAGGGCGGCCACCACAGCGGTGAACGCCCCGGCCACCTCGATGTCGGGCACCGACTGGTAGCCCTCCCGGGTGATGGTGGCGACCGTCGGGTAGATGCCGCGCACGGCGTCGGGGCCGCCGGTGGCGGAGTCTTCGTCGGCCGCCTGCCACAGGGCCCGCACCGCCAGCTCGATGGCCTCGGCGCGGGTCATGCCGTCGCGGTAACCGAGCTTGATGGTCGTGCGGGCGTCGCGGCCGCCCGACCCGTCGGCGTGGTAGTCGGTCTCCTCGTAGCGGCCGCCGGTGGGGTCGTAGGTGTAGATGCGGCCGATGCCGCGGCGCAGGTCGTAGCCGGCGAAGAGCGGCACCACGACGAACCCCTGCATGGCCATGCCCAGGTTCGACCGGACCATGACCGCCAGCTGGTTGGCCTTGCCCTCCAGCGACAGGGGCTGCGACTCCACCTTCTCGTAGTGCTCGAGCTGCAGCTGGAACAGCCGCACCATCTCCAGCGCCAAGCCGGCGGCGCCGGCGATCGCCACCCCACTGTGGCGGTCGGCGGGGTGCACCTTGTCCATGGTCCGGTGGGCGATCGAGCTGCCCGCCGTGGCCCGCCGGTCGCCGGCCATCACCACGCCGTCCGCGTAGCGGATGGCCACGATGGTGGTGCCGTGGCGGATGTCGAACGGCGCACCGTCGTGCGCGTCGGGCGCCCGGAACGGGTCGAGCCCGGATCGGCGCAGCACGTCGGTGAAGCTCGGCCCCGGGTCTTCCCGGGGCGACCACATGGGGAGGCTCATAGCGGTGCGCACCCTACCGGTGCGCCGCGACTGCGAGCCGCTCCACGCCGCGCCACCGGTCGCCGCCCGCCGTCTGTCACGTCGGGGGTCCTGGCGGTGTGCCCCCGTCGTAGAAGGTCAGCTCTGGCAGCAGGGACCCGCCGGTCAGGTACTCGACCGCCCGGAACAGGCTGCTGATCTGGTCGTCGAACTTGCTGCTTGCGACGCACCGCCATGCACGCCCGACACTCCCGGCGGTGGCCATCGAGCTTGTTTCCCTGACGGTAGAAGGCGACGAGCGGCTTCACCTCTCCACAGCGGTCGCACCGCTTCGTCGATGGTTCGGACACCGCAGACCTCCAGCGGAGAGGGGGCGGCGGGGTGCCACCACCTCAGCCGATGGCTCGAAGGTACGGAGCCGGTGTGACGGCCCGGAGGCAACCACGCAGAGTGGTCTACTGACCACCCTTCTGCACGTAGCTCCGGACGAAGTCCTCGGCGTTCTCTTCGAGCACCTCGTCGATCTCGTCGAGGAGGTCGTCGAGCTCGGCCTTGAGCTCCTCGCCCTTCTTGGACTTCTCGGGGAGGTCGTCGACGACCTCCTCGTCGGTCTTGGTCGAGGTCTTCTTGATCTGCTCGCGTTCAGCCATTCGTGGTCCTCCTAGGAGCCGAGGCGTTCCAGCAGCTCAGCTGGCGTGGACACGCTCTCGAGAAGTGCATCGACATGGGCCTTGGTGCCTCTGAGGGGTTCCATCATCGGCACCCGGCGCAGCGGGTCTCGGCCGAGGTCGAACACCACGCTGTCCCAGTTGGCGGCGGCGATCGACGCCGCCCACCGCTGGAGGCACTTGCCGCGGAAGTAGGCCCGGGTGGTCTCGGGGGGTTCGGTGACGGCGCGGGCCACCTGCTCGTCGGTGAAGAGCCGCTCCATGCCCGAGCGGGCGTAGAGCGACCGGGACGGGCGCACGTCGTGGTACTGCAGGTCGAGCGCCGCCAGCTTGGGGTCGCCCCAGTCGAGGCCGTGACGGTCGCGATAGCCCTCGAGCATGCGGTACTTCGCCACCCAGTCGAGGGTGGTGGCCAACTCGAGCGGGTCCGATTCGAGGGCACCGAGCACCTGCTCCCAGCGCCGGAGGATCTCGCGGCCGGTCTCGGGGCCGCCGACGGCGTCGAGGCCCCGGTCTTCCGCGTACTTCCGGGCCAGGTCGAGGTGCTCCCACTGCAGCTCGAGGGCGGTCATGCGCCGGCCGTCGGCGAGGACGATCGGGGTCGACAGCCCGGTGTCGTAGCTCACCCGCCGCATGGCCGCCACCGGCGACTGCAGCGTGAAGTAGCGGTCACCGGCCCGGGTGAACCAGTCGTCTTCGATCATGGCCAGCACCAGTGCGGTGGTGCCCACCTTGAGGAAGGTGGCGACCTCGGAGAGGTTGGCGTCGCCCACGATGACGTGCAGGCGGCGGTACTTCCCCGCATCGCAGTGGGGCTCGTCGCGGGTGTTGACGATGGGCCGCTTCAGGGTGGTCTCCAGCCCCACCTCTTCCTCGAAGAAGTCGGCACGCTGGGTCAGCTGGAACCGCACGTCGATGCCGCCCGTCGAGGCCGCCTCGCTCCCGACCTTGCCGGCGCCGGTGAAGATCTGCCGGCTGACGAAGTGCGGCATGACGTGCTGCACGATCCGAGCGAACGGCACCGACCGGTCCATCAGGTAGTTCTCGTGCGTGCCGTAGCTGTTGCCCTTGCCGTCGCTGTTGTTCTTCAGCACGACCAGCGACTGGCCGGGCGGCAGCAGCCTGCTGGCCACCTCGACCGACCGGGCCAGGATCAGCTCGCCGGCCTTGTCGTAGAGCACGGCGTCGTAGACGTCGGCGCACTCGGGGGTGGAGTACTCGGGGTGGGCGTGGTCGACGTAGTAGCGGGCCCCGTTGGTGAGCACCGCGTTGACCAGGTGGGTCTCGACCTCGGGCGGCATGGCGCCATCACGGGCGAACCCGCGGGCGTCGTTGCCGGGTGACTCGTCTTCGAAGTCCCACCTGACCCGGCGCGACAGCTCGGCGACGTAGGCGTTGATCAGCGTGCTGCTGGCCGCGATGGGGTTCGGCTCGGCCGCTCCCCGGATGATGATCCCGTACTCGGTTTCGAGGCCGAGCACCTTCACGATGGCCACCAGGCGACCCTATCCGCCCCCGTCGGCGAGACGGGTGAGGGGGGCCCGCCGGCCGGCGACGGGCCGACGGACGGCTGGCCGCCACGCGGCGGCGAGCCCGGAGGGCCGCTGCAGGGTTGCCCGACGGCGGCGTGCCATGCTCACCTCGCCGCGGGCCGCCCGGCGCGCAGCCGACAAGGGGGAGCGCTGTGCACATCGGCATCACGAGCACGAACATCGCCTTCTACGCCGAGCGTGAGCACGCTGCGGCGCTGGCCCGCACCGCCGAGGCCGCGGGCGTCGAGTCGCTCTGGACCTTCGAGCACGTGGTGGTGCCGGGCGGCTACGAGTCGACCTACCCCTACAGCCGCGACGGGCGCATGCCCGGCGACGGCCGGGCCGCGATCACCGACCCGCTGACCTGGCTGTGCTTCTGCGGGGCGGTCACCGAGCGGATCAAGCTCGGCACCGGCATCCTCATCCTCCCCGAGCACAACCCCGTGCTCCTGGCCAAGGAGGCCGCCACCGTCGACCGCCTCAGCGGCGGACGGCTGCTGCTCGGCATCGGCGTCGGCTGGCTGAAGGAGGAGTTCGACGCCCTCGGCGTCCCGTGGGCACGGCGGGGCGCCCGCACCGACGGGTACGTCGAGGTGCTGCGGCGCCTCTGGACCGAGGAAGAGGTGACCCTCGACACCGAGTGGGCCACCCTCACGCGGGCCCGCTGCTCCCCCCAGCCGGTGCAGGCGGGCGGCGTGCCGATCGTCGTCGGGGGCCACAGCGAGGCGGCCGCCCGCCGGGCCGGGCGGATCGGCGACGGCTTCTACCCGGCGGCCCCTCCCGACCGCGTCGCCGCCCTGCTGCAGGTCATGCGTCGCGCTGCGGAGGACGCGGGGCGCGACCCGTCGGCGATCGAGGTCACCGCCGGCGACCCGACCGCCGACCCCGACTCGGTGCGCCGCTACGAAGACCTCGGGGTGAGCCGGGTCGTCGTCGGGGTGCCGACCTACGACCCGAGCCAGGTCGAGGCCGCCTTCGGGAAGCTGCACGAGGAGTTGCTCTCCAGGCTCTGATCGGGCGGCCCGCCGGGGAGGGGCAGGGCTAGGCACATCGTGTCGTGCCCACGTCCCACCGGGCCATGGCGACGCGCAGGTGGCCCGGGACCCGGAAGTCGGCGACGAACCGGCGCAAAGGGCACGCCGGCGCCCGCAGGGGCGGGTGGGCGAACCGGTTGCGGCACGGGGCTTGAGCGCAGGCTCGGAGCGTTCGAGGCAGGGGGGGCGGCGCCCGCCGCGGCAGACAGGAGGTTCCCGGTGCTCAGTCGATCCACCGCTGCAGCCGTGCTGGCCCTCGGCGCGCTCGTCGCGTCCCCGGCGGCCGCGGCCGGCGCGCCCGCGCCCGCAGCCACGCCGGGTGCGGTGGGCGGCGCCGCGGGCACGACCGGCACCTGGATCGTCCGCTCCCCCGCTGGGGTGCCCGCCGCCGCCTCGGCCGTCGTCGGTCGCGGTGGCCGCGTGCTGGCGAGCCTCGATCTCGTCGGCGGCGTGGCCGCCGAGCTCTCCGGCGACGCCGCCGCCGCCCTCACCGCCGCCGGGTTCGGCGTGACGCCCGACGTGGCCCTGCGGGTGGCGAGCACCGATGCCGCCCCCACCCAGTTGGCCGCCATGGACCCCGGCGCCCTGGCCGCCCCCGACGCCGGGGCCGGTGTCGGCGTCGCCCTCGTCGACACCGGCGTCGACCCCCTCCCGCCCCTCGCCGGCCACCTGGTGGCCGGCCCCGACCTGTCCGGTGAGGGCACCCCGATCGACCACTACGGCCACGGCACGTTCATGGCCGGGCTGATCGCAGGCTCCGGCACCGGGAGCGCCCCCGGCGCGACGGTCGTCTCGGTCAAGGTGGCAGGGGCGGACGGCAGCACCGACGTCGCCCGGGTGATCGCCGGCATCGGCTGGGTGATCGCCAACCGTGACCGCTACGGCATCCGGGTGCTGTCGCTGTCGCTGTCGGCCGCGACGAGCCTCGCCCCCGCCGTCGACCCGGTCGACCTCGCTGTCGACGCCGCCTGGCACGCCGGCATCACGGTCGTGGCCGCCGCAGGCAACACCGCCGGCACCGTGGGCGCCCCCGGTGACGACCCCCACGCCCTGACCGCCGGCGCCGAGGGGGCGGCGGCACCCGGGCTGGCGGCAGCGTGGTCGGGCTCGTCGGTCACCAAGCCCGACGTCCTCGCCCCCGGCACCTCGGTGGTGTCGCTCCGGGCCCCCGGGTCGACGGTCGACGTCGGCTACCCGAACGCCCGGGTGGGTGCCCACCTCTTCCGTGGCAGCGGCACCTCGATGGCCACCGCCCTGCTGGCCGGCGGCGTCGCCGACCTGATCGCCGCCCACCCCTCGGCCCGGCCCGACGACCTCGCGGCGGCCCTGGTGGCGACCAGCGGCGGCACCCCCGGGACCGATGCCGGGCCCGTCGACCTGGCCGCCGCCGACGCCTTCCTGGCGACGGCGTCGCACGCCGACGGAGCTGGGCGACCCCAGCCGGCTGCCACGGGCGTCCGGGCCGGCGACGACCCGGCGCTGCTGACCACCGGATCCTGGGACCCGGCCGACTGGACGGCCATGCGGTGGGCCACGACCGACTGGACGGCCATGCGCTGGGCCACCACCGACTGGACGGCCATGCGCTGGGCGGCAGACGACTGGAGCGCGATGCGCTGGGCGGCCATGCGCTGGGCCGATGGCGACTGGACCGCCATGCGGTGGGCGGCCATGCGGTGGAGCGACGCCGACTGGTCGGCCATGCGCTGGAGTGACGCCGACTGGTCTGCGATGCGGTGGAGCGACATCGCGTGGAGCGACCATGCCTGGGGCTGACCGCCCCCGCCGGTCGTCGCCTGGCGGCAACCGGCCCGGTGCGGTCACGGCCACCGCCCTGGCGGTGGCAGCCGCCGAGGTCGGCGTCGTGGTCGCCGTGCTCTCCCGGGGGCCGGCGGGGCGGGCCGACCACGGCATCGTCGCCGTGGTGGCCTGCGCGCTCTGCTTCGGGCTGGTGGGCATGGCCCCGATGCGCATCGAGCTGAGCGAGCACCGCGTCGAGTGGCTGCTCTCCGAGGCGGTGCTGGTCGTGGCCCTCGTGCACCTGGCGACGCCGTGGGTGGTGGCGGCCGCCCTCGGCGGGCAGGTGCTCTGCGAGGCGGTGCAACGCAAGCCGCCGCTCAAGACTGCGGTCAACCTGGCCACGGCGGGAGCGGCCGCCGCCACCGCCTGCGTCGCCTTCTCGGTGCGCCCGGCGGGGAACGGGCCCGGCACGTGGGCCGCCGCCCTCCTCGCGGTAGCCGCCTCGTGCACGACCGACGCCCTGGCCGTGACCACCGTGGTGGCGCGAGCCGAGGGCGGCCGCACCGCCCGCCTGCTGGTGCAGTCGTGGCCGATCTCCCTGGTCACCAGCGGGCTCGCCGGCACGGTCGGCCTGGTGGTGGTGCTGCTGCTCCGGGCCCACCCGCTGGCACCGCTCACCCTGGTGCCGCTGGCTGCGTGCAGCTGGGCCAACGCGCGGACCACCTCTCGCCAGCGCGACGAGCACCAGCGGGTGCAGCGCCTCTACGAGGCCACCGACCGCACCAGCGCCCTGGTCGACGCCCCCTCCGCCCTGCCGGTGCTCGCCGACGAGGCCCGACGCCTGCTGACCGGGACCGTGGCGCTGTGCGCCGTCCGGGACGGTGACGGCTGGACCGGGGCGTCGGCCGGCGTCGCCGCAGGTGTCCCCCTCGACGTGGCGGGCGTGCTGCTCGCCGCGGCGCGCCGTGCCCTGCCCGCGGCCGTGCCGCTGCCCGACCAGCTCGTGCCCCTCGCCGGGGGCGCCGACACGCTCCTGGTGGCCCGCTCACCCGAGGGCAGCGGGGTCGACCTCGTGGTGGGGGTCGCCCGCAGCGGCGCGCCGGGCGCCGGGCTCGGGGCCACCCTGCACGCGTTCGCCTCGCACGGCGCCGTGGTGGTGGCCACCACCCGCGCCCTCGAGGAGCTGCGCGCGTCCCTCGACGCCCAGGTGCAGGCCAACCGCCGCAAGGACGAGTTCGTGGCGACCATAAGCCACGAGCTGCGCACCCCACTGACGGTGATGCTCGGCAGCGCCCAGACGGTGCTGCGCGCCGGCGACCGCCTCGACGGCGCCACCCGTCACGGCCTCCTCGACGCCGCCGTCAGGCAGGGCCAGCGCCTGCAGGCCCTCATCGAGGACCTGCTGCTCGTCGCGGCCGGGTCGAGCGGCCGGCAGGCCTGCACCGCCGTACCCCTCGGGGTGGCCGGCCTGCTCGTCGACGTGGTCGACGACGTGCCCGACGACCTGCGCGCCGGTGTCGACGTGGTCGACGCCACCGGCGGCGCCGGCGTGCTGGCCGACCGCGCCCGGGTGCGCCAGGTGCTGGCCAACCTGGTCGGCAACGCCGGGAAGTACGCCGGCGGCAGCCGCATCACGGTCGAAGCGCGCGCCGCGGGCGACCGGGTGACCATCGCGGTCGTCGACCACGGACCGGGCATCGCCGCCGGCGACCGCGACCGGGCGTTCGAGCGCTTCGTGCAGCTCGACCAGTCGTCGACCCGCACCCACAGCGGCACGGGCCTCGGCCTGCACCTCTCCCGGGAGCTGGCCACCCAGATGAGCGGCACGCTCACCCTCGTCGAGACGCCCGGTGGAGGCTGCACCTTCGAGCTGGGGCTGCCACGCTGCGACCCTCCGCCGACCGATGAGGTACCCGCTGCCGCCGACGACGACGACTTCGGGCTGGCGCGCCCGGCCCTTTCCGGGGGCGCCACCCCCGCCTGGAGCGGGTCGGCGCCTCGCTCCTAGAGGTACTGGCCGGTGGCCACCCGCTCGATCGAGCGGCCGCCCTTGGTCTCGTCGCCCTGGTTGGAGATGGTGCGGATGTAGACGATCCGCTCGCCCTTCTTGCCGGAGATCTTCGCCCAGTCGTCGGGGTTGGTGGTGTTCGGCAGGTCTTCGTGCTCCTTGTACTCCTGGGTGATGGAGTCGAGCATGTCCTGGGTGCGGATGCCCCGGCCCGTGCCGGCGATGGCCCGCTTGATGGCCAGCTTCTTGGCCCGCCGCACGATGTTCTCGATCATGGCCCCGGACGCGAAGTCCTTGAAGTACATGATCTCCTTGTCACCGTTCTGGTAGGTGACCTCGAGGAACTCGTTGTCCTCGTCGGTGCGGTACATCTCCTCGACGGTGCGCTCGATCATGGCCTGCACGGCCTTGGCCGGGTCGCCGCCACCGAGCGAGCGCACCTCGTCGGCGTCGAGGGGCAGGTCGGGCGTGAGGTAGCGGGCGAAGATCTGGGCGGCGGCGGCCTCGTCGGGCCGCTCGACCTTGATCTTCACGTCGAGGCGGCCGGGGCGGAGGATGGCCGGGTCGATGAGGTCTTCCCGGTTCGACGCACCGATGACGATGACGTTCTTCAGGGTCTCGACGCCGTCGATCTCGGCGAGCAGCTGGGGCACGATCGTCGACTCCATGTCGGAGCTGATGCCGGTGCCGCGGGTGCGGAACAGCGAGTCCATCTCGTCGAAGAAGACGATGACCGGCATCCCCTCCTCGCTCTTCTCCCGTGCCCGCTGGAACACCAGCCTGATCTGCCGCTCGGTCTCGCCGACGTACTTGTTCAGCAGCTCAGGGCCCTTGATGTTGAGGAAGTAGCTCTTCGCGTTGGCGTCCCCCGACACCTGGGCCACCTTCTTGGCCAGCGAGTTGGCCACCGCCTTCGCGATCAGCGTCTTGCCGCACCCCGGCGGCCCGTAGAGCAAGATGCCCTTGGGCGCAGGCAGGCGGTGCTCGACGAACAGCTCCCGGTGCAGGAACGGCAGCTCGACGGCGTCGGTGATCGTCTCGATCTGGGTGTCGAGGCCGCCGACGTCCTCGTAGGAGATGTCGGGAACCTCCTCCAGCACGAGCTCCTCGACCTCGGGACGGGGCAGCTTCTCGAGCAGCAGGCCGGTGCGGCTGTCCATCAACAGGCTGTCGCCGGCGCGCAGGCGCACCGAGCGCAGGGCCTCGACCATCTCGACGACCCGCTCCTCGTCGGCGCGCCCGACGATGATCGCCCTGGTGCCGTCCTCGAGCAGCTCCTTGAGCGTGACGACCTCGCCGGCCACCTCGGGCGAACGGGCCAGCACCACGTTGAGCGACTCGTTGAGCACCACCTCCTGGCCGCGGACGAGGGCGTCGGCGGCGTCGTTGGTGAGCTCGGGGTGCAGGGCGACGCGCATCTTGCGGCCCCCGGAGAACACGTCGACGGTGCCGTCGTCGTTGTGGCCGAGGAACGTGCCGTACGCCGACGGCGGCTGGGTGAGCTTGTCGACCTCCTCGCGCAGGGCGGCGATGTGCTCACGCGCCTCTCGGAGGGTGAAGGTGAGGCGCTCGTTCTGGTTGATCGCCTGCTGCAGCTGCCCCTTGGTCTCGAGCAGCTTCTCTTCGAGGGTGCGCACGCGCCGGGGGGCCTCCTGCACGCGGCGGCGCAGCATGGCGACCTCGTCTTCGAGCGATCGGGCCTGCTCGGTGAGCTCTGCCACCTCGCGCTCGTAGCTGGCGATGCGGGCGTCGTTCCCTGCGTCGGCCACCCTGACCACCTCCTGGCTCTGCGCACCGTGCGCCTCGGGAATGGTGGACAGTACCCCGGCGCCCCGACCTTCCCGGAGCACCGCGGCGGCGGCCGGGCCCCCGCCGCGTGGCTGGGTCGATCCGGGGTGATCCGCTACCTTGGGTGGAGTGCGTGCCGGCGTGCACCACATACCGACCTGCCCCCCCGGGCAACGAACGAGCGAAGGCACCCATGAAGGTCTGGATCGATCAGGATCTCTGCACTGGCGACGGGCTCTGCGAGGAGATCGCCCCGGCCGTGTTCACCCTCCTCGACGACGGGCTGTCGTACGTGAAGGAAGGCGACAAGGTCTTCGACAACCCCGGCGGCCACGACGGCCTCGCCGTGGTGCCCGACGGCATGGAGGACGCCACCAAGGAGGCGGCCGAGGAGTGCCCCGGGGAATGCATCTTCATCGAGGACTGAGCACGCTGCTCCGAAGGGGCGGCTGACGCCTGGGGCAGCCCCCGCCCCGGGCGGTCAGCCGGCCAGGCAGGCTTCGGTGCTGACCGCTCCGGAGCGGGGCTCGGCGAGCACCGCCTTGAGCTCGGACGACGACAGGGCGTAGCTGGTGCCGGGGCGGTCGGGTGCGATGGCGAACGCCACGCCGACCACAGTGCCCCCGCCGGTGACCAGGGCTCCCCCCGAGTCGCCGGGCATCAGGTCTGACGCGAGCACGAACACGTCGCGGCGGGTGCTGTGCGTGGCGTAGAGGTCCTGGCCGACGGCGGTGACCTCCTGGGCGATCTGGGCGGGGACGACCGCCAGGGCCTGCTGACCGCCGGGATGGCCGAAGACGGCCCCCACCTGGCCGCTGGCGCCGACCCCGACCGGCAGCGGGGCCTCCGGGTCGTCGGGCACCGAGAGCAGGGCCAGGTCGCGGTTGGGGTCGTAGAGCACGACCGTGGCGGCCAGCGACGAGGTGCCGCCGTTGGGCAGGTTGAGCACCACGCGGGTCGAGCCGTTGGGCTCGCCGGCGACGACGTGGGCGTTGGTGACGACCAGGTCGTGGGCGACGGTGAAGCCGCTGCCGTCCTGGATCTGGTTGCAGGCCTCGCCCGTCACCTTGACCGTCGAGGCCGACACCTGTGCCACCACCGCCGGGGCCAGGGGGACGGTGGCGGGCGGCGGCCCGGTGTCCTCGGCCGGGTGCAACCCGTTGAACACCAGCGGTCCGGTGGCCCGCGAGACGGTGGTGCGGAGCGCCTCGACGGTGTTGGGGGGCCGGGGCAGGTCGTTGGCGACGAAGCGGCTGATCTTCGAGCCGAGGGCGGCGCGCGACACCGCCCCGGCCGACGAGCCGAGCGTGGGCAGCATGAGCCAGAGCACCGCCAGCACGCCGAGCACGCCGACGACGGCGCCGACCAGGCGGTCGACGACGCGCAGTGGCCCGAGCGGCAGGGCGTCCGACAGGCTCGACCCGATGGCCAGCCCGGCGGCCAGGCCGACGAGGCCCGGCCCGATGAGCACGGCGGCGACCACCAGCAGCGCCACCGGGGCGCTCGACGAGCGCGTGTGGGGGGCGACGACGTGCACGAGCTTCACGCCGACGAACACCCCGAGGCCGAGGCCGGCCCACGACAGCACCCTGGCGACGAACCCGACCCGGAACCCGCCGATGGCCGCCGCCACCATGACCACGACGATGACGAGGTCGAAGCGGTTCACCGGCCGCCATCCTCGCGGAGCGGGGCGGTGCCGCCCAGGTCGGTCGGTTCCGCGCCGGGCGGCACCAGCAGGCGGGCGGCGGTGAGGAACCCGGTGTGGGCCACCATGCGGTGGTCGGGGCGCACCGACGGGCCCTCGATGTGCCAGCCTCGCTGGAGCACCTCGACGGTCTGGGCCAGCCCGAACCCGTGCTCCTCGAGGGCGGCGCGCAGGGTGACGACCTGGATGATGGTCGGCAGGTAGGCGACGAAGATGCCGCCGGGTCGCAGCGCCCGGCGGGCGTGCGGGGCCACCTGCCACGGTTCGGGCAGGTCGAGCACCACCCGATCGAGGCCGTCGACGCCGATGCCCTGGTAGCTGTCGCGGATCTCGACGTGGTAGCGCTCGAGGGCCGCGTCACCGAGGAAGGCGGTGACGTTCGCCGTGGCGCGGGCGGCGAAGTCGTCGCGCAGCTCGTAGCCGGTGATGTCGGCGCCGGCGCGCAGCAACGCCATCGACAGGGCCCCCGACCCGAGGCCCGATTCGAAGACGCGGGCGCCGGGGAACACGTCGGCGAGCATGAGCAGCGGGCCGATGTCCTTCGGGTAGATCACCTGGGCCCCGCGGGGCATCTTCAGCACCACTTCGGCCAGGGTGGGGCGCACCGCGGTGTAGCGGACCCCGCGCGCCGAGCGGGCCACGGCGCCTTCCTCGCTGCCGATCAGCTGGGCGTGGGGGACGGGGCCCGACTGGGTGTGGAACTCGCCGCCCTCCGCGAGGGTGATGAGGTAGCGACGGCCTTTGGTGTCGAGCAGGAGCACCCGCTCGCCGGCCCGGAGTGGACGGCTCACGTCGGGCCGGTCAGGGTCGCGGCAGGTGGGTGACCGTGAACGACTCGCCTGGGGCGATCTTCTCGGAGAACACCACGTCGACGTCGCGTCCCAGGGCGCGGCCGGCCAGGTGGCTCACCAGTGCGATGCCGCCGACCACGATCCAGCTCCGCTGCCCGTCGAGCACGCCGCGCGACCAGCCCTGGCGCATGCCGTAGCGCACGGCGGCGCGCAGCAGCCGCTTCACAGGCGTCGGACCTCGACCCAGGTGCTCGTGCGCCTACCCCGCCGCCGCCCGAGCCAGAAGCTCACCACCACGAGGGCGACGGCGCCGCCGACGGCCACGTAGGTGAGGATGGGGCGCACCCGGTCGGTGGTGTCGGTGACGTCGCCCCGCAGCTCCTCGAGCTTGGCCTGGATGTCGCTGCGTTCGATGCGGCCACCGGGGCCGCTGCCCTCGACGGTCACTTGCGCCGCGCGATCCCGCTGATGGCGAAGCCGGCCACGAGCAGCGCGAACAGGGCGGCGCCGAGGTAGGGCACCCAGGAGAGGTCGCCGGTCAGGTGGGGTGCCGCTTCGGTCTGCACGGCCCGGAGCACGGCGATGGCACCGACCGCCGTGCCGACGGCGAGGAGCAGCGCGCCCGCCACCCCGAAGACCACGTAGGTCTTCAGGGCCTTGAGGGGCTCGAGCGTCTCCTGCTTCGCATAGGCGACGAGGAGGTCTTTCAGCTCGGCGGCTCCGGCCGCGACCGAGCGGTCGTCGGTCGTTCTGGTCACTGGCACGGGCGCTCCCGGTGGCGGCTCGGTGGGTCGGGGGGCTTCTTACCCACCCGACAGCCGCAAGGCAAGCACCTCTGCCACCTCGTCGGTGCGCTCGACGAGCATGTCGAGTCGCGTGGCCACGTCGGGAGCGGCCAGGAGCTGCTGGCGATCATAGGGGCCGATGGGTGCCAACGCCGCGCATTGCCAGGCGGCGACGGTGGGGTCGGCGGCGAGGGTGAAGGTGCGCTCGGCGTCGTCGTCGTCGAGCTCGGCCGCCAACCCGAGGGCCCGGCGCAGCGCGCCCTCAGCGTCGCGCAACCTGGGCGTGTCGGCGTCGTGCCACGGCGGCTCGGCGACGTCGTCGACCAGTGCCACCGGGTACGGGTCGTCGGGCAGCCACTCGACCACCCGGAACCGGGTCGTGCCCACCGCGGCGAGCACCCACCGGCCGTCTGGCAGCTGCTCGGCGTCGAGCAGGCGGGCAACGGTGCCCACCTCGGCGCGCGCGTCGCCGCCGCCGACCTCACTCCCCCGCTCGATGAGGGTCACCCCGAACTCGGGGTCCAGCAGGGGCGGCCCGTCGCCGCCGCCGGTCAGGTCGAGCATGAGCGCCCGGTACCGGGGCTCGAACACGTGGAGCGGCAGGACCGCGGTCGGCACGAGGACGGTGCCGAGGGGGAACATCGGCAGGCGTCTCACGGGACCGGGGCCAGCGCCCCGGGGTCGGGCGGCTGCGGGTAGGCGGCCAGCGCCGTGGCGACCGCGTCACCGGCGGCGACGGCTGCGTCGGCCCGAACTCCGTCCATGATCAATGAGAACACGACGGGCGCCCGTAGCCGTAACGCCGTCGCCGTCGCCGGCCCGGCAGCCGGGAGCACGACGCCGGAGAGGGCCGACACGCCGTCGAGGGTGCCGGTCTTGCCCCGCACCCGCCCGGCGGTCCCGGCGGCGGTGAGGCGGTGGCGGAGGGTGCCCGTCTCGCCGGTGACGGCGAGGTCGCCGAGCAGCGGCGACCCGGTCGCCTCGGCGCGGGCCAGCACAGCGGCGAGCAGCGCACAGGTCACCCGGTCGCCGGTGTGCAACCCCGACCCGTCGTCGACCACCAGCCCTTCGACCGGGAGCCCGTCGGCGGCGAGGTCGGCGGCGATCGCCGCCGTGCCCGCCGCGGTGGTGCCCGCCCCGGCGGTCTGGCGGCCCAGCTCCTTGGTGAGCATCTCGGCCGCCGTGTCGTCGCTCGGTGCCAGCACTGCGGCCAGCAGCTGGGCCAGGGGTGCCGACTCGATGGTGGTGACCGGCGTGGCCGCGCCGGGAGCGGGGCCGGCGACGGCCAGGGCGGCCACGGCCGCCTCGGCAGCGGTCAACGCCGGGGCCGCCAGCTCCGGTGGCGTGCCCGGCGGCGGCGGGCTCACCGGACCGACCTGGACGCCGTCGGCGACCAGCAGCTGCGCGAAGGTGGCGGCGGCCTGCTGGTCGGGGTCGGTGTCGGCCCGGTACCCGTCGATCCCGACGTGGAAGCCGTCGTCGACGTCCAAGCCCGAGAGTGGACCGGCGTCGCCCTCGGCGGCGTACACCGGCTTCCAGCCCGGCACGGTGCGCAGGGCGTCGTAACGGGTGCCGTCGCCCACCACGGTGCCGGTGACCTGGCGCACCCCGGCGGCGGCCACCTGCGCGGCGAGGGCGGGCAACGACGTGAACGGCGGCACGGCGTCGGGGATCGTCGCCTCGTACTGCGGGGTGCGCAGCACGGGGTCGCCGCCGCCGACGAGGTACAGGTCGCCGGTGACCACCCCCGCCGCCAGGGGTGCGGCCGCGACCACAGAGGTGGTGAAGCGGTAGCCGGGCCCCAACCGGTCGAGCGCCGCCACCGCCGTGAGCAGCTTCATGTTCGACGCCGGCACGAGGGGCACGGTGGGCTGGGCCGCCACCAGCACCCGGGTGCCCTGGTCGGCGACCAGGCACGACGTCGCCGCCGCCGCCCCCAGCGCGGCGAGCGGCGCCGACGCGGCAGCGGTGACCCGTTGGGTGGCGACGGTGGCGGCCAACCAACCGGGCACTCGACGCACCGACAGCAGGGGCGTCGGCGTCGGCCCGGCCGGACGGGCACCGGCGGCGCCGGCGGGGTCGGCGAGCGCCGAGCCCCCGGCTGCCAGCGCGGCGGTGGCGAGGGCGAGGGCGGCGACGACGGCCCGCCCGGCGCCGGGACCGACGCCGCTGCCGCTCAACCACCCCACGTCGGCGACCTTAGGCAGCGGGTGCGTCGCTGGAAACCTGCGCCCTTGGGTACGTTGGCCCCCGTGACCGGGATCGTCGCTGCCGTCGTCGTGGGGTTGGCCGTCTGCCAAGTCGCCATCTTCCTCACCACGATCTACCTGCACCGCACGGTGTCGCACCGTGCCATCACCATGCGACCCTGGCTGGCGTTCGCGTGCCGGCTGCTGCTGTGGCTCACCACCGGCATCAAGCCCCGGCAGTGGGCGGCGGTGCACCGCAAGCACCACGCCTTCGTCGACGAGCAGGGCGACCCGCACTCCCCCATCCTCGAGGGCTTCTGGCAGGTGCAGCTCGGCAACGTGCTGCTCTACCGCAAGGCGGCAGCCGACCGGGCGGCGGTCGACAAGTACGCCCGCGACCTGGTGCCCGACCGCTACGACCGGGTCTTCGACCACGGGCTGATCGGCCTGGCGGTCGGCATCGGGCTGCTGTTCCTCCCCTTCTGGGGGGACTGGCGGCTCGTGGCCATCGCCGCCGCCGTCCACGTCGTCACCTACCTGCTGCTGAACTCGGCGGTGAACGCCATCGGGCACACCTTCGGCAAGCGGCCCTACAACGGTCTGGCCGCCAACAGCCAGTGGCTGGCCTGGCTCACCGCCGGCGAAGGCCTCCACTCCAACCACCACGCTGCCCCCACGTCGGCCCGGCTGTCGTTCGCGCGGCGCGAGCTCGACCCCGGGTGGTGGTGCATCGCCTTCGCCCGGCGCATGCGCTGGCTAACCGTGCGCCACGAGTCACCCAAGGTGGCTGCCCGGGCCCGCCGGTCGCCGGCCACCTCCGCCGCCTGATGCACATCGTCAGCGCCCTCTTCGCCGAGAACATCAACCTCCGGCCGGTGCCGGGGCCCTCGACCCGCATCGACCTGACCGGCATCATGTTCTCGCTGCCGGCGCCGTCACAGCCGCCCGTCACGGTGGCCCCCCACCTGATCGTGCTGGTGCGCTGCGGCCCCGACGAACCCGGTCAGGGGGTGCTCGAGGTTGTCTTCCTCGACGAGTCGGGCGAGCAGGTGGCCCGCAACGTCTCACCGTTCACCGTAGAGCCCGGCAAGTTCACCTACCGGCTGGTCCGCGCCGAGCTGGAGTTCACCGAGCTGGGCACGGTGGAGGCGCACTGCCGGCTGGTGCCCGACGGCACGACCACCATGGTGCCCCTCACCCTGCTGCCGCCGGTCTGAGCCCCGCCGGCGCCGTCGGCGCCTCCCGTCACCCCGTCACCGCCACCGCCGCCGGTGAGGTGGTCGGCCAGCTGCTCGAGCGCCTCGAGGCGCCGATCACCGCCGCGGTGCTGGCAGCGACGCCGGGCCACGCCGGCGCCCTCGACGACGTCGCCGGGGTCGTCGCCACCGTGCTGGCCCCCACCGTGGTGGTCGGCCTGGTCGTGCCGGAGATCGCTGCCGGCGGCGAGGTGGCGCCGGCGCCGGCCCTCGCCTGCTTGGGCCTCGACCTGCCCGGGCCGGTGGCCCTCGCCGGCGCCGTGCCCCCGCCGTTTCGCGCCGTGGGCGCCCTGCACCTCGCCGGCGCCGAGCCGCACGGCCCCCCCTCGTGGCTGGGCGCCCCTGCGGTGGGCGCGGCCGGCGCCAGGGGCGGAGTGCTCGCCGGCGGCCGGCTCGGCGGGGCGGCGGCCACCGTCGTCTTCGGCCCGGGGTCGGGTTTCGAGCCGGTGCTCGTCGCAGGCGACCGCGCCGTCGGCGCCCCGCTCACCGTCACCCGGGCGGAGGGCCGCATGCTGCTCGAGCTCGACGGGCTGCCGGCGCACGACCTGCTGCGGCTCACCGTCGCCGAGCGCCTGGCGTCCGGCGACCGGCGCCTGGCCGCCCGCGGCCTGCGGCTGCGCCCCGACGACGGCCACTCGGTCGCCGTCGTGGGCGTCGACCGGTCCAACGGCGCCCTCGCCCTCAGCGGGCCGGTGGGCGACGGGGCGACGGTCAGCTTCGCCGTGCACGACCCCCTCGTCGCGTGCGACGAGGTCGTCGAGGCGGCCCACGGCGCCACCGCCACGTTGGCGGCCAGCGCCACGGCCGGGGGGCCCGTCGCCGCCCCCGACCGCGTCGGCCCCTTCCTCCCGCTGCTGTGGCTCAGCGCGCCCGACGTCGTCGGCCCGGGGGTCCGCCGCTTCGGAGCGGCCACCGTGGCAGCCGTCTTCCGCCCCGTCCAGTAGCCCACCCGCCCGTGGGTAGGGTGCCGCCATGAGCGCCACCACGTCGGACACCGACCTCGAGCAGCTCGGCATCAACGTGATCCGTGGCCTGGCGATGGACGCACCGAGGCAAGCGAACTCGGGGCACCCCGGCACGGCCATGGCGCTCGCCCCCCTGGCGCACGTGCTGTTCACCCGGATCATGAAGTACGACCCGACGGCGCCCGACTGGCCCGACCGCGACCGCTTCGTGCTCTCCCCCGGCCACGCCTGCATCCTGCTGTACTCGATGTTGCACCTGACCGGCTACGGCCTGACCCTCGACGACCTCAAGCAGTTCCGCCAGTTCGGGTCCAAGACGCCCGGCCACCCCGAGGTGCACCACTTCCCCGGCATCGAGGTGACCACCGGCCCCCTCGGCCAGGGGTTCGCCCAGGGCGTCGGCCTGGGCATCGCCGAGCGGATCCTGCGCAGCGAGTTCGGCACCGACTTCGTCGACCACCACACCTTCGTCATCTGCTCCGACGGCGACCTCGAGGAGGGCATCAGCCACGAGACGGGGTCGATGGCCGGTCACCTGGGCCTCGGCCGGCTGATCTACATCTACGACGACAACCACATCTCCATCGATGGCAAGACCGAGATCACCCTCTCCGACGACGCCATCAAGCGCTTCGACGCCTACGGCTGGCACACCGAAGACCTCGGCGAGGTCGCCAACGACTGCGACGCCCTCGAGGCGGCCATCCGCCGGGCCATGGAGGTCACCGACCGGCCGTCGTTCCTGTCGCTGCGCAGCCACATCGGCTACCCGTCCCCGAAGATGACCGACAGCCCCAAGGCCCACGGCGACCCCTTCGACCCGGAGGAGATCCGGGCGACCAAGGCGGTGATGGGCCTGCCGCCCGACGAGTCGTTCTGGGTGCCCGACGAGGTCGCCGAGCTCTACCAGCAGGCGGGCAGGCGCGGCCACGCCACCCGGGTGGCGTGGGAGCAGCGCACCGCCGCCAAGGTCGACGACAACGAGCGCTGGACCGCCCTGTGGCAGAACCGCGGCACCGAGGGCTGGCAGGCCGACCTGCCCGTGTGGCACCCCGGCGACGACGCCGTCGCCACCCGCAAGTCGATCAACGCCGTGCTCAACGCCGTGGCCCCGTCGTTCCCCGGGCTGGTCTCGGGCAGCGCCGACCTCACCGGCAACACGGGCACCAAGCTCGACGGCGTCGAGCTGCAGAGCCCCGAGCACCCCGAGGGCCGTCAGATCGCCTACGGCGTGCGCGAGCACGGCATGGGGGCGGTGATGATGGGCATGAGCCTCCACGGCGGCATGGTGCCGATCGGCGGCACCTTCTTCGTCTTCTCCGACTACATGCGCGGCGCCGTGCGCGTGGCCGCCCTGTCGGAGGCCAAGCTCGTCTACTTCTGGACCCACGACTCGGTGGGCCTCGGCGAGGACGGCCCGACGCACCAGCCGATCGAGCAGCTGGCGGCGATGCGGGCCATGCCCGGCCTGCGGGTCATCCGGCCCGCCGACGCCAACGAGTCGGCCCATGCGCTGCGCATCGCCCTGGAGCGCAACGGCCCCACCGCCCTGATCCTCTCCCGCCAGAACGTCCCGGTGCTCGACGGCACCGCCGAGAAGGCGGCGGAGGGTGTGGAGCGGGGCGCCTACGTCCTCGTGGAAGGCGGCGACGACCCCGACGTGGTGCTGATCGGCACCGGGGCGGAGGTGGCGGTGTGCGTCGACGCCGCCCGCATCCTCGCCGACGACGACATCACCGCCCGGGTCGTGTCGATGCCCTCCTGGGACCTGTTCGAGGCCCAGGACGACGACTACCACGACGAGGTGTTCGGGCCGGGGGCGCCGGTGCTGTCGGTGGAGGCGGCCGCCTCGTTCGGGTGGGCCCGCTGGGCCGACGACTCGGTGGCGATCGACCACTTCGGGGCGTCCGCCCCCGGCACCACCGTGCTGCGCGAGTTCGGGTTCACCGGCGATCACGTCGCCGAGCGCGCCCAGGCGCTGCTCGACGAGCTCGACGCCGACGTCTTCGACGACGACGACGACTGACATCCCTGCGGCCGAGCGCCGCCCCCACCCCCGAAGCGGAGGCCACCGATGGCAACCACCCTGCAGCGCCTGTTCGACGAGCAGGGGCAGAGCCCCTGGATCGACAACCTGAGCCGCCAGAGCGTCCGGGGCGGTGGTCTGGCCGACCTGGCGGCGCGCGGCGTGCGCGGCGTGACCTCCAACCCGACCATCTTCGAGAAGGCCATGACCGGCGACGGCTCCGACGCCTACGACGAGCAGTTCTCGTCGCTGCTCGACTCCGGTTCGGTCGAGGACGCCTTCTGGACGATGGCCGCCGACGACGTGACCGGCGCCTGCGAGGTGTTCCGCCCGCTGTTCGACCAGAGCGGCGGCGCCGACGGCTTCGTGAGCCTCGAGGTGGCGCCCAACCTGGCGAGCAACACCGACGGCACCATCGAGGCGGCCCGCAACCTCCACGAACGGCTCGCCCTGCCCAACCTGATGGTCAAGGTCCCCGCCACCGCGGAAGGGGTCCCCGCCGTCCGCCAGATGATCACCGAGGGGCGGAGCATCAACGTCACGTTGATCTTCAGCCTCAGCCGCTACGCCGATGTCATCGAGGCCTACCTCGCCGGCCTCGAGGCGTGCGCGGCGGCGGGCGGTGGCCTCGGCCGGGTGCACAGCGTGGCCTCCTTCTTCGTCAGCCGGGTCGACACCGAGGTCGACCGGCGGCTGGAGGCCCTCGGCACCGACGCGGCGCTCGCCCTCCGCGGCCGCGCCGCCGTCGCCCAGGCCAAGTGCGCCTACGCCCTGTTCCAGCAGAAGTTCTCCGGCGAGCGCTGGGAGCGACTCGCCGGCCAGGGCGCCCACGTGCAACGGCCGCTGTGGGCGTCCACGTCGGCGAAGAACAAGGCGTACCCCGACCTGCTCTACGTCGACAGCCTGATCGGGCCGCACACGGTGAACACGATGCCCGACGCCACCGTCGAGGCCTTCCTCGACCACGGCACCGTGGCCCGCACCGTCGACGGTGACGCCGCCGGCGCCCAGGCGACCCTCGACCACCTTCAGGAGGTGGGGGTC
>DASTHS010000317.1:0-3722 GCA_035718085.1 Acidimicrobiales bacterium
CGGCCCCCCTCCTCGGACCGGTGCTCGGCCACGACATGGCCGGCCGGGCGTTCTGCTTCGACCCTTGGGAGCGCTACGCGATCGGCCACCTCACCGGGCCGAACCTCGTGGTGATGGGGCAGATCGGCCGGGGGAAGTCGACCTTCGTCAAGACCTTCGTGTGGCGCGAGCTGGCGTTCGGGCGCCAGGCGTGGGTGCTCGACCCGAAGGGCGAGTACGGGCCCCTCGCCGACGCCGCCGGCGGCGGGGTGATCCGCCTGGTGCCCGGCGGCCGCGCCCGGCTCAACCCGCTGGAGGCCGCGGCCGGCGCCACCCCGGCGCAGGCGGCCCGCCACGGTGGGGAGGTGCTCGGGGCGGTGGTGGCCTCGTCGCTGGGCCGGCCGCTGCAGCCCCCGGAGCGAGCCGCCCTCGACCTGGCCGTTGCCGCGACATGGCGACGACCGCAACGGGCCACGCCGACGCTGCCCGACGTGGTCGCCGCCATGCTCGACCCCGACGACACCGATGCCGCCGCGGTGCGCACCGACCGGGCGGGCCTGGCGGCCGACGGGCGGCTGGTGGCCCTCGAGCTGCGCCGCCTGGTCGCCGGTGACCTGGCCGGCATGTTCGACGGGCCGACCACGGCCCACATCGATCGCGGCGCGCCGCTGGTGGTGCTCGACCTCTCGGCGCTGCACCGCTCGCCGGCCCTCGGCATCTTGATGGTGTGTGCGACCGCCTGGCTCCACGCCGTGATCGCGGGCGACGAGCGCACCAAACGGCTGGTCGTCGTCGACGAGGCGTGGGCGGTGCTCCAAGACCTCGCCACGGCCCGCTGGTTGCGCGCCGGGTTCAAGCTGGCCCGCAGCATCGGCGTGGCCCACATCGCCGTGGTGCACCGCTGCGCCGACCTGCAGGCGGCGGGCACGGGCGGGAGCGAGCAGCGGGCCCTGGCCGAGGGCCTGCTGGCCGACGCGGAGACCCGCGTGGCGTTCGCGCAGCCGCCCGGGGAGGCGCCGGCCGCCGCAGTGGCGCTCGGGTTGAGCGACGCGGAGGCGGCGGCGTTGCCGCACCTCCCCCGCGGGGTCGCCCTCTGGAAGGTGGGGGAGCGGGCCACCGTCGTGCGCCACGTCGTCGCCCCCGGCGAGGTGGGGCTCGTCGACACCGACGCGGCCATGCGCGTCGAGGCCGCACGGTGAGCCGCCAGCCACCCGGGCGGCCCACGCCCGACGCTGCAGGCGTGGCCCTGGTCGCCGCCGTCGCCGCCGTGTGCGGGTGGGTGTGGGCCACCGGGGAGGTGGCCGGTCGGCTGGCCTCGGGGACGTGGCCCCCGGTCGGCCCGGCGGCGGGTGTGGGCGTGGCCGTGCGCGCCGCCCGCACGTGGCCCGACCTGCGGGCCGCCTGGCCGCCGTCGGCACGCACCATGCTGCCGGGCACCCCGGCGTTGCTCGCCGTGGCCGCGACGCTCGCCGTGGCGGCGGGCGGCGCCGGGTGGGCGGCGAGCCGGCTCCGTCCGCGGCTCGGCACGACCGGGCCGACAAGGGGCCGACGGGCCGCCGAGGGAGCCCGGTGGGCCACCCGACGCGACTTGGCCGCCCTCCGCGTCGGTGGCGGCGACGGCAGCCGGCTGGTCGTCGGTCGCAGCGGCCGCGCCCTGGTCGCCGTCGAGGCGCGCCACTCCCTGCTGGTGGTGGGGCCGACGCAGTCGGGCAAGACGACCGGGTTGGCCGTGCCCGCCATCCTCGAGTGGCGGGGGCCGGTCGTGGCCACCTCCGTGAAGGATGACCTGATGGCCGCCACCGCCGCCTGGCGCTCGCGCCAGGGGCCGGCGTGGGTGTTCGACCCGACCGCCGCGACGGGGGCTGTGGGCGGGCGGTGGTCGCCGCTCGCCGCGTCGGACACGTGGGCTGCGGCGCAGCGCATGGCGTCGTGGCTGGTGGAGGCCGCCCCCGCCCGCGCCGGCATGGGTGACGGGGCGTTCTGGTTCGCCGCCGCGGCCAAGCTGCTCGCCCCGCTGCTGCTCGCCGCCTCCACCGGCGGGGCCACCATGGCCGACGTCGTGCACTGGAACGACACGGGGGAGCTCGACGAGCCTCTCGACCTGCTTGCCGTCGCCGGTGAGCCCGGTGCCCTCGTCGCCCTCCAGGCCTGCGCCGCCCGCGACGAGCGGCTGCGCAGCTCGGTGGCGACGACGCTCGAGACGGTGCTCGGGCCCTTCGCCGACCCCGTGGTGGCCGCGGCCACGGCCGGCTGCGACGTCGATGTCGGCCGCCTCGTCGGCGGGTCGGGCACCCTGTACCTCTGCGGCCCGAGCCACGAGCAGCACCGGGTGCAGGGGCTCTTCGCCGGTCTGGTCGCCACCGTGGTCGCCGCCGCCGTCGACGCGGTGCACCGCAGCCGCGCACCCCTC
This sequence comes from Acidimicrobiales bacterium, assembly GCA_035718085.1. Lineage (GTDB taxonomy): Bacteria > Actinomycetota > Acidimicrobiia > Acidimicrobiales > Palsa-688 > DASTHS01. The sequence goes on from DASTHS010000317.1 coordinate 2,390, forward strand.
GACCCGCCGTTGCTGCTCGTGCTCGACGAGGCCGCCAACATCGCCCCCTTGCGCGACCTCGACACCCTGGCGTCGACCGCTGCCGGCCTCGGCATCCAACTCGTCACGGTCTGCCAGGACCTGGCGCAGCTGGCGACCCGCTACGGTCACGACCGGGCCCGCACCATCGCCAACAACCACCGGGCGAAGCTGGTGCTGTCGGGGGTGTGCGACCTCGGCACCCTCGACCTGGTGTCGGGCCTGGCCGGTGAGGCCGCCGTGCGGGAGTCCAGCGAGAGCGCCGACCTGCGCGACGGCCGCCGCACCCGCACCACCACGGTCGCCTACCGCCGCTTGGTGCCGACCGACGCGTTGCGACGCACCCCTCCGGGCCGGGGGGTGCTGATCTACGGGCACCTCCCGGCCGCCCGCATCGCCCTGCGGCCGTGGTTCGCCGATCGGCAGCTGGCGGACCGGGTTCGGCCGGTGACGGCCTCGGATCCCGGGCCGCCGTGCGCCCCGGGCGGGGCTCCCGGCGCTCAGCCGCTGCGGCGGGCCCGGGCCAGGATGCGCTTGAAGGCGTAGAAGTAGGGCCGTCGGGCGCCGAGCGCCTGGAGCAGTCGGCTGCGGTACTCGTCGACGAACGCGGTGTAGTCGTCGGGCCGCAGTCGGGCGGCGAAGGGGGTGAGGAGCGTGCCCTGCACCCATTCGACCACCGCCTCGGCCCCGTCGAGGTGGTGGCCGTAGACCTGCAGCCGCACGTGCAGGTCGACCAGGCCGAGGCCGTCGAGCACCTCGGCGTAGCGCTCGGGCGGCAGCACCCAGCCGGCCCGGGTGGGTGGCGGCCCGCCGTCGAAGCGGCCGGCCCACCGCGGGCTGTCGGCCAGTTCGTGGGCGATGCGATGCGACGGATGGTCGAAGTTGGCCGGCACCTGGAACGCCAGCTGGCCTCCGGGGGCCAGCTGGCCGGCGAGGCGCCGCAGGAGGGCGGGGTGGCCGTCGACCCAGTGGAGCGACGCGTTGGCGGCGATCACGTCGACAGGGCCGGCGGCCCATGTCGCCAGGTCGCCGGCCCGGAACTGCACCCCGTGCCCGGCCCGCCCGGCCGCCGACGCGAGCATGGCCGGCGACGCGTCGACGCCGACGGTCTCGGCGGCGCCGAGCGCGGCGTGCAGTTCGACGGTCAGCTCGCCGCCGCCGCAACCGAGGTCGACCACCCGGCCGCCGGGGCACGGCTGCAGCAGGGTCAGCAGGTCGTCGAAGGGTTGGCGGCGCTCGGCGGCGAAGCGGGCGTAGCGGGCGGGGTCCCAGGTGTCGGGCACGGCGAGATCATTGCTGCCGGGGCGACCGGACG
>DASTHS010000318.1:0-11020 GCA_035718085.1 Acidimicrobiales bacterium
CTGGTGCACCAGGTCGGCCTGCCGTACCACTGGGGCTGGCGGGGGCTGTCGAAGGGCGACGCCGCCAACGAGCTGACCCCGGCCGCGCTCGACTCGAACGTGCACATCCCCGAGCAGAAGGTGGCGAGCTGCGACATCCTGCCCGGCCGCCGGCCGCGCGGCCCCGGGCTGCCGAAGATGGTCGAAGACCACTACAGCCGGGCGATGGACGGGCACCCGCCCGCCAAGGGCACCGACTGGTGAGCGAAGGACGGCAGCGTTGACGATCATCGACCGCTCGAGCACGGGCACCGACCTGACCCTCAGCGGCGTGGTGGCCGACTACGGCGCCAAGGAACGGGTCGGCTTCTTCACCGACACCTCGATCTGCATCGGCTGCAAGGCCTGCGAGGTGGCGTGCAAGGAGTGGAACGACGTGCCCGAGGACGGCTTGAACTTCCTCGGCCACAGCTACGACAACACCGGGCAGCTCTCGGCGGACACGTGGCGGCACGTGGCCTTCGTCGAGCGGCCCGAGCCCGAGGGGGGCCTCAAGTGGCTCATGTCGTCGGACGTGTGCAAGCACTGCACGTCGGCCGGCTGCCTCGAGGTGTGCCCGACCGGGGCCCTGTTCCGCACCGAGTTCGACACGGTGGTGGTGCAGGAAGACGTCTGCAACGGCTGCGGCTACTGCGTGTCGGCCTGCCCCTTCGGGGTGATCGACCAGCGCAAGGGTGACGGCCGGGTCTGGAAGTGCACCCTCTGCTACGACCGGGTGAAGGGCGGCCACACGCCCGCCTGCGCCCAGGCGTGCCCCACCCAGTCGATCCAGTTCGGGCCGCTCGAGGAGTTGCGGGCCCGGGCCGCCGAGCGGGTCTCCACCCTGCAGGCCGCCGGCGACACCCGGGCGCGCCTCTACGGTGACGACCCCTCCGACGGCGTCCGCGGCTTCGGGGCGTTCTTCCTGCTGATGGACGAGCCCGAGGTCTACGGGCTGCCGCCCGACCCCGTGTCGCCCACGCGCGACCTGCCCGACATGTGGCGCACCGCCGCCGTGGCCGCCGTGTCGATGCTCGGCCTGGCGGCGGCGACCCTGCTCCCCGGCGGGAGGCGGTAGTGCCCAAGGAACGGGTGCTGGTGCCCGAGGCGACGCCCATGTCGTACTACGGCCAGCCGATCCTCAAGCCGCCGACCTGGAAGTGGCCGATCCCGGCGTACCTCTTCACCGGCGGCCTGGCCGCCGGGTCGGCCCTGGCCGCCGCCGGGCTGCGCACCGGCGGTGCCCGCAGCGCGGCGCGCGACGCGTCGCTGCTGTCGATGGGCGCGGTCGCCGTGTCGGGCGCGTTCTTGGTGCACGACCTGGGGCGCCCGAGCCGCTTCTACAACATGCTCCGGGTGTTCAAGCCGACGTCCCCGATGAGCGTGGGCACCTGGATCTTCTCCGCGTTCAGCGCCGCCACCGGCGCGGCCGTGGCCGCCGAGGTCGGCAAGGCCGCCGGCGTGCTGCCCGACCCGCTGGCCGCCACCGTGTCGCGCGCCGGTCAGGTCGCCGCCGCGGTGATCGCCCCCGCCCTCGGCACCTACACCGCCGTGCTGATCGCCGACACGTCGGTGCCGGCCTGGAAAGAAGCGCACCGCCAGCTGCCGCCGCTGTTCGCGGCGAGCGCCACCGCCGCGGGCGCAGGGGCGGTCGTGGCCCTCACCACCCTCACCAGCGGCACCGTGCCGGCCGGGCCGGCGCGCATGGCGGTCGCCGGCGCCGTGGCCGAGCTGGCGTGCGACGAGGCGATGCACCGCCGGCTCGAGAGCGTGGAGACCGGCGACCTCGCCCACCCCGACCTGGCGTCGCCCTACCAGGAGGGCAAGGCCCGCACCCTGCACCGGGCCGCCCGCCTGACCACGCTGGCCGGGGTGGCCATGACCGCACTCGGCGGCCTGGTCGGCCGGCGCCGGCCGGCCCTCGCGGTGCTCGGCGGCACCGGGCTGGCCGCCGGTTCGGCGCTCACCCGCTTCGCCATCTTCGAGGCCGGCCGCGCCAGCGCCATCAACCCCGTCTACACCGCCGGCCCCCAGCGACGGCGGCTGGGGCAGGGTGTCGCCGGTCACCGTCCCTGAGCTTGGTGAGGCCCGGCGAGTGACCCTAGTGTTGGGCCAGTGAGCACCATCTCGGCCAGCCTGCTGGCGACCGACCTCGGCAGCCCCCACGGCGCCACCGCAGACGACCACTGGGTGCACCACCTGTGGAACGTCACCTACATCATCGGCACGCCTCTGGCGGCCATCGTGCTGGGGCTGATCATCTGGTGCCTGGTGCGCTACCGGGCCCGCCCGGGCGACACCCGGCGCCCGCCGCAGTTCCAGTACCACATCCCCCTCGAGGTCACCTACACGCTGGTGCCGTTGGCCCTGGTGGCCATCGTGTTCGCCTTCATGTACGTGCCCGAGAACAAGATCACCGACCTGCCGAAGTCACCGGCGCTGACGGTGACCGCCGAGGGCTTCCAGTGGGGCTACCGGTTCGTGTACCCGAACGGCCACCAGGAGACGGGCAGCTACAGCTCGGTCACCAACATCGACGACGAGACCGACCTGCCGACGCTCTACCTGCCCGAGGGCAAGACCGTCGAGATCAAGATCGTCAGCGACGACGTGGTGCACGGCTTCTACATCCCCGGCTTCCTCTACCAGCGCGACATGATCCCGGGCGTCAACAACGTGATGAAGATCAACGTCACGCGCACCGGCCGGTTCATCGGCGAGTGCGACAACCTCTGCGGCGTGTACCACGCCTACATGCGCTTCGCCGTCGACGTGATGCCGCAGGCGCAGTACACCGCCTGGTACGCGTCGCAGCAGCCCGGGTCGATCCACAACTGGACACCGAACGCCACCCCGTCCAACGAGCAAGCAGCAGGGAAGTAGCGCGCCGATGACGATCATCGAAGACCGCCCGGGCTCTGGCCCCTCGACCGACGCGACGGGCACCGAGGTGCACCAGGAACGCCTCATGGCGATGGTGCCCGGTCCCCGCCCCCGGTCGTGGGTCAAGTTCATCACCAGCACCGATCACAAGCAGATCGGGCTGAACTACATGGTCACCGCCTTCATCGGCTTCCTGGTCGCCGGGCTCATGGCCGAGGCCATGCGCACGCAGCTGATCGTGCCGAACAACCACTTCGTCACCCTCGAGGTCTACAACCAGCTGGTCACCATGCACGGCACGATCATGCTGTTCGTCGTGCTCGGGCCCTTCGCCTTCGGCCTGGCCAACTACATCGTGCCGCTGCAGATCGGGGCGCCCGACATGGCCTTCCCCCGGTTCAACAACCTGTCGTACTGGCTCTACCTCAGCGGCTTCCTCATCATGCTGGGCGGCTTCTTGACCAACAACGGCGCCGCCGACTTCGGCTGGTTCGGCTACGCCCCGCTCACCGACATGGTGCACTCGCCGGGCCCCGGCGCCGACATGTGGATCCTCGGCATCGCCCTCACCGGCTTCTCCGGCATCTTCACCGCCATCAACCTCATCACCACGGTGTTCTGCCTGCGGGCGCCCGGCATGGTGATGTTCCGCATGCCGATCTTCACCTGGAACATGCTCGTCACGCTGTTCCTCGTGCTGCTGGCCTTCCCGGTGCTCACCTCGGCGTTCGCCCTGCTCTGGAGCGACCGGCACCTCACCACCCACTTCTTCGAGGCCAACGGCGGCGGCCAGCCGCTGCTGTGGCAGAACATGTTCTGGTTCTTCGGCCACCCCGAGGTGTACATCATCGCCCTGCCGTACTTCGGCGTGGTCACCGAGGTCATCGCCACCATGTCGAAGAAGCCGGTCTTCGGCTACAAGGGCATGATCGGCGCCACGCTCGGCATCGGGGCGCTGTCGATGGGCGTGTGGGCCCACCACATGTACACGACCGGGGCGGTGATGCTGCCGTTCTTCGCCGCCATGTCGCTGCTGATCGCGGTGCCCACCGGCATCAAGTTCTTCAACTGGATCGGCACGATGTTCAAGGGCGTCATCACCTTGAACACGGCGATGCTGTTCTCGGTCGGGTTCTTGGGGATCTTCCTCTTCGGCGGGATCACCGGCGTCGTGCTGGCACAGCCGCCGCTCGACTTCCAGCTGCACATGACCTACTTCGTGGTCGCCCACTTCCACTACGTGGTCATGGCGCTGATCTTCGGGGTGTTCTCGGCGATCTACTACTGGTTCCCGAAGTTCACCGGGCGGATGCTCGACGAGCGGCTCGGCAAGCTCAGCTTCGCCCTGCTGTTCATCGGCGTGAACCTGACCTTCTTCCCCCAGCACGACCTCGGCCTGCGGGGCATGAGCCGCCGCATCGCCACCTACGACGGCAACCTCGGCTACAACTTCGAGAACCTGCTCAGCTCCCTCGGTGCCTACATCACCGGCCTGGGCGTGATCCCCACGATCATCAACGTCTGGAAGTCGCTGCGCACCGGTGCCATCGCCGGCGACAACCCGTGGGACGGCCAGACCCTCGAGTGGGCCACCTCGTCGCCGCCGCCCGACCACAACTTCGAGTCGCTGCCCCCGATCCGCTCCGAGCGGCCGCTGTGGGACGCGACCCATCCCGACGAGCTGACGAGGGCGGGGCACTGAGCCATGAAGCGTGAGTGGCACACCACCGTCGGCGCCGGCATCTTCCTGGGCTTGGCGTGCGCCCTGTACTGGTTCCTGTCCTACGAAGACAGCGGCACGGTCATGCTGCTCTTCGGCGCCGCCGCCTACCTGATGCTGGGCGGCTTCATCTACCTGCAGTGGCGCCGCCGGGCCCGGCTGCCCCGCCCGGAAGACAAGGAAGACGGCACCTACGAGGAGACCGCGGGGGAGCCGATCGCCTTCTTCCCCACCGCCAGCATCTGGCCGGCCGGCATCGGGCTGGCCGCCACCTTCATCGCCATCGCCCTCATCTGGGGTACCTGGTACTGGGTGCCCGCCCTGGCCCTGCTGTTCGGGTCGATCATCGGCTTCGCCGTCGAGGCCGAGGCGCCCGACGACGTCCCCGCCGACCTTGAGCAGGCCGCCCACCGCCAGGACTCCACGATCGAGCCGAAGCAGATCGCCCACTGACCTCGCCGCCCGGCCCGGGCGACCTCGGGCGGCCGGGGCTCGGCGCCCCGGTGCCCGGGGCAAGCGTCGCCCCGTTGCGCCTCGACCGGGCCGGCCCGGGCGAGGCCGCCCGGGCGGTGGCCATCGGCGCCGTGCTGGCGCTGGCCGTGGCGCGCCGCCTGGCCCGTCCGGCCGTGGCGTGGCTGGCCGGCGCCCTGGTGGCCCGCTTCGCCCCGACCGGACGCGGCGCCGTCGGCGTGCCCGACGGCCCGCTGGCCTGGGCCCGGGTGGGCTGCGACGGCCTCGTCGACGGCTTCGAGCGGCTGGGGCCCACGTTCGTGAAGCTCGGTCAGCTGGTGGCGTCGTCACCGGCGGTGTTCCCCGCCCCGCTGGCCGCGGCGTGCGCCCGCTGCCTCGACCAGGTGACGCCCATGCCGGCCGACGTCGCCCGGCGGGTGGTCGAGGCCGACCTGGGGTCGCCCGTCGCCGAGCGGTTCGCCACCTTCGACGACGTGCCGCTGGCGGCGGCGTCGATCGCCCAGGTGCACGCCTGCACCCTGCCCGACGGGCGCCCCGCGGTGCTCAAGGTGCAGCGGCCGGGCATCGCGGCCACCATGGCCCGCGACCTGCGGATCATGGCCCTGCTGGCCCGGGTGGCGGGCCGGACCGCCCTCGGCCGCACGGCCAACCTCACCGGCGCCGTCGACGACCTGGCCCGCACCACCGCCCGGGAGCTCGACGCCCGCCTCGAGGCAGCCGAGCAGCGCCGGTTCCGGTCGGGCATCTGGGCGTTCGGCGACAACGCCATGGTCACAGCCCCCGAGGTCTACGAGGAGTGGTGCGGGGCCCACGTCATCTGCATGGAGCGTATGCACGGGGCGCCGCTCGACCGGGTCGACGTCACCCGGGTCGACAGCGAGCTGCTCATCCGCCGCGCCGTCAAGGTGTGGTTGGAGGCGCTGGCCGTGCACGGCCCCTTCCACGGCGACGTGCACGCCGGCAACCTGTGGCTGCTCGACGACGGCCGCGTCGCGTTCCTCGACTTCGGCATCGTTGGCGAGCTCGAGCCCGAGTGGCGGGCGTTGTTCCGCGACCTGTTCCGCACCTCCGCCCTCGACAGCGACTACGTCCGCGTGGTGCGGAACTTCAAGGCCGTGGGTGTGCTGCCCGCCGAGGCCGACGAGGCGAACCTGGCGATGGTCGTCCAGTCGCTGTTCGCCCCGCTCACCGAGCGGAGCCTGTCGGAGGTCGGCCTGGGCGACGTGCTGCGGTCGTTGTTCGGGGTGCTGCGCAGCTTTGGGGTCGGCGTCCCCGAGGAGCTGCTGTTGGTGACCAAGCAGCTCGTCTACTTCGAGGGGTACTCCAAGTCGCTGGCCCCCGCCTACGTGATGGCGAAAGACCTGTTCCTGCTGCGGAACCTGCTCCCTGCGGAGGTGGCGGCCCGGGCCGCGGCGGCCCACCTGGCGTTGCCGGCGTAGCCGGCCGCGTGCGGTCAGCCGGCGGCGCGACCGATCGAGCGGGCCAGGGCGTGGGCGGCGCCGGCCTCCACCCCCACGATGGTGAGGTCGTCACCGGCCTGCAGGCGGGTGTCGCCCCGCACGGCGATCAGCCGGCCGTCGCGCACCAGCAGGGAGATCCACGCCCCGGCCGGCAGGGCGTCGAGGGCGGCCACCTCGGCGCCGTCGGCGTCCGAGCCCGACCGCACCGTCACCCGCAGCACGTCGTCGGGGGCGTCGGGCAGGCGCACCCCGACCGCCCACGGCTGGGGCTCCACGATCGACACCGGCAGGCGCAGCCGGGAGGCGACCACGCCGACCGTGCCGCCCTGGGCGACCACCGACAGGGCCACCACGACGACCACCACGCCGTAGAGCCGGTCGGCGTCGGCGAGGTGGGCGGCGAAGAGGTAGCCGCCCAGCAGGATCGGCACGGCGCCCTTCAGTCCGGCGAACACCACGAACAGCCGCTCGTTGCGCCGCATCCGCCCGGTGAGGGCCAGGAGCGGCCCGACGGCGAGGGGGCGCACCACCGCGGCGAGCAACGCCCAGATGGCCAGCGCCGGGCCCCACACGTCGGGGCGGCCGAGCACGGGCAGCCGTACGGTGAGGCCGAGCACGGCGAACGCCACGATCTCCCCGAGGCTGGCCAGCGCCCCGTGGAAGCGCTCGACCTCCAGCTTGAACGGCGCCCGCCCGTCCCCGATCACGATGCCGGCCACGAACACCGCCAGGAACCCCGACCCATGAGCCAGGGCACCGGCGGCGTAGACGGCGAAGGCGGCGGCCAGGGTGCGCAGCGGGTAGAGGCCCTCCGCCGGCAGTGGCAGCCGGCGCATGAGCAGCAGCAGCAGCCGGCCGGCGAGGAGGCCGACCGCCAGGCCGATGCCCATCTGCTCGAGGAAGGTGCCGGCCACCTCCAGCGCCTGGCCGGCGCCCAGCCGGCCGGCGCCCACCAGGCTGGCCATGAGGGCGATCCCCACCGGGTCGTTGGCGCCCGACTCGGCCTCGAGGACCGTCCCACTGTCGCCGGCGATGCGCCGCCGGCCGAGCACCGAGAACACCACGGTCGGGTCGGTGGGCGCCAGGGCGGTGGCGACCAGCAGCGCGGCGTACCAGCCGACGCCGAGCACCAGGTGGACGGCGACGGCGGCGACGCCGGCGGTGATGAACGTGCCGGCCACCCCCACCAGGCCCACGGCGGCCAGCGCCCCGCGCAGCCGCCCCCACCCCAGGTGCATGCCCCCGTCGAAGAGCACCAACACCAGCGCGACGGTCACGACCCGCTGCACGCCGAACGGCGACAGGCGTTGCAGCGACGGGGCCAACTGTCCGACCGCGGCGGCACCGAAGAGCACCACCGCCGGCAGCGGCACGCCGCTGCGGGAGCTCAGGCGGCTGGCGGCGAGGACGACGAGGCCGGCGCAGGCGGCCACGATGATCGCCAGGGCGAAGGGGGTGTCGGTCACGGGCCTCCGGGCGCGTCGGACGAGGTGCCGACCAGACTTCCCGGCTCACCCGCCTCCCATGCTACGGCGACGTGGCCGCCTGCCGGGCCGGCGGGGCGGGTAGGTGCACCCCTGCCGCCATGATCATCGCCATCGCCCTCGCCGTGCTCACCGCCGCCACCAACGCGGCGTCCAACGTGCTGCAGCGCAAGGCGAACATGCAGGAGCCGCCGGAGGTCAGCTTCTCGCTGCGCATGATCGGCGACCTGCTGCGCCGCAAGGTGTGGCTGGCCGGGTTCGCCGCGGTGCTCGTGTCGTTCCTCCTGCAGGCGGCCGCCCTCCACTTCGGCACCCTGGCGGCCGTCCAGCCGGTGGTGATCCTGGAGCTGCCGCTCACCCTGGTCGGCGCCATGGTGGCGCTGCACGCCCCCATCGGCCAGCGCGAGTGGCTGGCCGCCGGGCTGCTCACCGTCGGCGTCGTCGCCCTCGTCGGCGGCCTCCACCCCACCGGCGGGTCCCCCCGCATCGCCACGGGCGCCTGGCTGCTCGGCCTGGCCGTCGCCGGCGCCGCGGTGGCCGCCCTCGTCGTCGCCGGCGTGCGCCACCACGGCGACCTGCGCGGGGCCTTCCTCGGCGGGGCCACCGGCATCGCCTTCGCGGTGACCGCGGCGCTGATGGCCGGCGCCACCGACGCGCTGACCCGCGGCGGGATCACCGGCCTGTTCACCTCCTGGACGACCTACGCCATGGCCGCGGCCGGCTGCGGGGCCATGTTCCTCACCCAGAACGCCCTCCAGGCCGGCCGCCTGGTGGCCGCCCAACCGGGCATCACGCTGCTCGACCCCATCGCGTCGGTGCTGTGGGGCACCGTGCTGTTCCACGAGCGCACGGGCGGCTCGGCGCTGCTGGCCGTGGCCGTCGCCGGGCTGGCCTGCATGGTGGTGGGGGCGGTCGAGCTGAGCCGCTCCGACGCACTGGCCGACGAGCCCGGACGCGAACCCGCCGCCACCGAGTGACCGGTGGCGGCGGGTCGCCGGCATGCGGCGGTTGTGCGCTGACGGGCGGGCCCGCCGGACCGGCTGGCCGTCGGCCGCAGGCCCGGGTCGGCTACTGGCCGACCCGCACCCCCGGCATGCCAGCCTGGCGCCCGACGGGACGGGTGGCCCGCCCACCGGGGACGTTGGCCTCCTTCGACCACCTGCCGAGCGGGATGATGGTGCGCCCGAAACCGTTCTCGAGCATCATGGCCGTCGCCAGCAGCCATGCCCCGCCGGCCGAGGCGACGAACAGCCAGCCGCCGGCACGGACGATGCCCAAGCCCGCCCCGCAGAACCCGGCTGCGGTGAACGCCGAGCCGGTGGCCAGGGCGGCCAGGGTGACCAGCAGCAGGCCGCTGTTGGCCGCGGCGGCGAGGGCGGCGCTGGCCGTGACCAGCGTCAGGCCGATGAACCAGAAGCCGAGCGCCGTGCTGGTGGCGCCCAGGGGGATCGGGCTGGCGGTGTGGGTGGTCACGAGCAGCTGGAGGATCGACCAGCCGATCCAGAACGATCCCCACACGGCGTGGACGGCCACGGCGAGGCCGTCGCGCGCCCGCAGGCAGGCGACGGCGGCGATCACCTGCAGGAGGCCGCCCGCCACGATGGCGATCGGCCACAGCAGCTGTGGGGTGGTCGGGCCGCCGTACCAGCCGGCCTGCCATGCGCCGACGGCGAGGGTGGCGATCATGAACCCCATGAGGCCCATGATCGACGGGGCCGCCATCGGGGTCAGCACCACCCGGGTGCGGGCCAGCCAGGCGGCGTCGTCGTCGGCCGTGGCCAGGTCGATGAACCGGTCGTCGTGGTGACCGTCGAGTCTTTCGTGCGTTTGTGTCGCCATTTTCGGGTACCTCCTCTGGCAATTGCCGTGAATCGGCACGAGGGCACCTACCCGGCAGGTCGCGACAATGCAGATCAGGCGCGTCTGGCTCGCAGACGCGCCCGGTCAGTGCATGCCGCCGGGGAACGGGTAGCGGCGCGACATGCCCACGGTCGCCGAATACCTGCTCGAACGCCTCGCCTCGTGGGGCATCCATCGTGTGTACGGCTACCCCGGCGACGGCATCAACGGCTTCCTCGGCGCCTTCGAACACGTCGACGAGCCGGTGTTCACCCAGACCCGCCACGAGGAGATGGCGGCATTCATGGCGTGCGCCCACGCCAAGTTCACCGGCACCATCGGTGCCTGCATGGCCACCTCGGGCCCCGGCGCCGTGCACCTGCTCAACGGTCTCTACGACGCCAAGCTCGACCACCAGCCGGTCATCGCCATCGTGGGCCAGCAAAAGCGCATGTCGCTCGGCGCCCACTACCAGCAGGAGATCGACCTGGCGGTGCTGTTCAAAGACGCCGCCGGCTACACCGCCACGGTGATGGACAACTTCTCCGCCCGTCACGTGCTCGACCGGGCCATCAAGTCGGCGCTCACCGAGCGGCGCCCGGCGGTGGTGATCGTGCCCGAAGACGTCGGCGAGGCCGAGTGGCAGCCGGCGCCCCGCGAGCACGGGGCCACCTTCTCCAGCATCGGGTGGAACTCGCCGCACATGGTGCCCGACGCCGCACTGCTGCGGCAGGCCGCCGAGGTGCTCAACGCCGGCGAGAAGGTGGCGATCCTGATCGGGCAGGGCGCCCGGGGCGCCGCCGCCGAGGTCGTCGAGGCGGCCGACAAGCTGGGCGCGGGGGTGGCCAAGGCGCTGCTCGGCAAGGACGTGCTGCCCGACGCCCTGCCCTTCGTCACCGGGTCGATCGGGCTGCTCGGCACCGAGCCGTCGAACAAGATGATCGAGCACTGCGACACGCTGTTCATGATCGGGACGTCGTTCCCGTACGCCGAGTGGCTGCCGGAGGAAGGTCAGGCCACCTGCGTCGAGATCGACATCGACGGGTCGCTGATCGGGGTGCGCTACCCCAACGACGTGTCGCTGGTCGGCGACGCCCGGGACACCCTGCAGGCGCTGCTGCCGATGATCGAGCGCAAGGCCGACC
>DASTHS010000319.1:0-7599 GCA_035718085.1 Acidimicrobiales bacterium
GCCGCGACGGCCACGACGGCCGGGAGCCTCGTCACCGCCGTGCACGACACTGCAGGCGGCCCCGACGGCAGCGCTGACCTGGTGCTCGGCGGGGGCGCAGCCACCGAGCGCAGCGACGTGCAGCTGTTCCAGCACGGCACGACGGCCAGCAACGCGACCACGGTCGCCCACCTGCCGGCGCCCCGGAGCGACGCGGGCGCCGTGACCCTCGGGGCGACCACCTACCTGCTCGGCGGGTTCGGGGGCGGCAGCCTCGACACGACGGTGCTGGCCACGACCGACGGCACCGACGTGCACCAGGTGGGCACCTTGGCCCACGGCGTTCGCTACCCCGCCGTCGCCGCGCTCGACGGCGCCATCTACGTCATGGGCGGGGTCACCGGCACCTCGGAGGGGGCGACCACCGACACCGCCGACGTGCAGCGCTTCGACCCGGCCACCGGTCGCAGCACCGTGATCGGCCAGCTGCCCCAGCCAGTCGGCCACGCCATGGGCGCCGCCCTCGACGGGTCGCTTTGGCTGCTCGGCGGCACCAGCGGCACCACCACCCTCGGCGCCATCGAGCGCATCGATCCCGCCACCGGTGCCGTCACCTCGGGCGGCACCCTGCCCGGGCCGCGCAGCGACGCCGGCGTGGCCGTGGTCGGCGGCGCCGTGTGGCTCTTCGGGGGCGAGCACGGCAGCACCACCCACCCCCTCGCCAGCGTCGTCCGGCTGACGCCCGCCTGACCCTGCGCACCACGAGCCGCTAGGAGCACCATGCCCGCACGCCACCGTTCGACCGCCGCCGTCGTCGTCTCCGCCCTCGCCCTCCTCCTGGGCGGGTGCGGTGGATCGGCCACCTCGGCCAGGTCGACCAGCAAGCCCGGGGCCCCCGCCGGGCACGCCACGACCACAACTGCGACCACCGCCCCGGTGGCGCCGGGCGGCCCCGTCGACATCTACAGCCACGACATGGCCGGCGACCTGGCCCCGCAGCTTTTGAACGTGCCGCCGCGGGTGTACGTGCCCGAGTCGGCCGGTCGCGGCATCGACGTGATCGACCCGTCGACGATGAAGGTGATCGACCGTTACGACACCGGCCTCGATCCCCAGCACATCGTGCCGTCCTGGGACCTCAGCACCCTCTACGTCACCAACGACCTCGGCAACAGCCTGACGCCGATCGACCCGATGACCGGCAAGCCCAAGGGCCCGAACATCAAGCTTCCCGACCCCTACAACCTGTACTTCACGACCGACGGCCGGTACGCCATCGTGGTGGAGGAGGCCCGCCGCATCCTCGCCTTCCGCGACGCGCACACCTTTGCCTTGGTCAAGGACGTGCCGGTGGCGTGCCGGGGCGTCGACCACGCCGACTTCTCCGCCGACGGCAGGTCGGCGTTCTTCAGCTGCGAGTTCTCCGGCCAGATGGTGAAGGTCGACATCCCGTCGATGACCGTCGACGGCTACCTCGACATCGCCGGGTCGAGCATGCAGGACGTCAAGCTCGACAGCGCCGGCACCACCCTCTACAGCGCCGACATGAAGCGCGGCGGCGTCTACCTCATCGACCCCAAATCGTTCACGGTCAAAGGGTTCATCCCCACCGGGCGTGACGCCCACGGGCTCTACATCAGCCGCAACACCAAGGACCTCTACGTCACCAACCGGGGCTCGGGCACCGTGTCGGTGATCGACCTGGCCAGCCAGAAGGTCGTGCAGACCTGGACCATCCCCGGGGGCGGCAGCCCCGACATGGGCAACGTCTCGGCCGATGGCACGGTGCTGTGGGTGTCGGGGCGGTACAACGCCTGCGTCTACGCCATCTCCACCGTCGACGGGCACCTGATCGCCAAGATCCCCGTGCCCAACGAGCCCCACGGCCTCGCCGTGTGGCCGCAGCCCGGCCGCTACTCGCTCGGCCACACCGGCATCATGCGCTGAGCGGCCCGCCGGACGGCCCGCCGTGGCCGTCGTTTGGGGCCACACCGGGCGGGAAGGTCCGCGACCACGAAGGCACTCGTGTACCAGGGTCCTCGTCAGGTCGCCGTCGAGCAGCGGCCCGACCCGACCGTCGCCGACCCGCAGGACGCCATCGTCCGCATCACCACCACCAACATCTGCGGGTCTGACCTGCACATGTACGAGGGCCGCACCAACGTGGAGGAGGGCAAGATCCTCGGCCACGAGAACATGGGTGTGGTCGAGGCCGTCGGCCCCGCAGTCCAGTGGACTGCCGCCGGGCGACGACTTCGAGCGCGACTTCACCATGCTCTCCGACGTCTTCCCGACCGGCTGGCACGGGGTGGAGCTGGCGGGCTTGCGCGCCGGTGACGCCGTCGCCGTGTTCGGCGCCGGCCCCGTCGGGCTCATGGCCGGTCACAGCGCCATGCTCCGGGGCGCCCGGCGCGTCTTCGTCGTCGACAAGGAGCCCGACCGCCTGGCCCTGGCCGGCAAGTTCGGCCTCGATGCCGTCGACCTGGCCGAGGGCGACCCGGTGGGGCAGATCACCGAGGCCAACGGCGGACCGGTCGACCGTGGGGTCGAGGCCGTCGGCTACCAGGCCCACGACCACTCCGGCCAGGAGCACCCGGAGCTGGTGCTCGACAACCTGGTGAAGGTGGTGCGATCCACCGGCGGCATCGGCGTGGTCGGCGTCTACCCCTCCGAAGACCCCGGCGCCGCCACCGAGGGGGCGCGGCAGGGCCGGGTCGGCTGGAGCTTCGGCAACGCCTTCATGAAAGGCCTGCACTTCGGGACGGGGCAGGCGCCGGTGAAGCGCTACAACCGCTACCTGCGCGACCTGATCATCGACGGGCGCGCCCAACCCTCGCTGATCGTGTCCCACGAGCTGCCGCTCGAGCAGGCACCCGACGGCTACGCCCACTTCGACGGCCGCGACGACGGCTGGACCAAGGTGCTGCTGCACCCGAACCGCGCCGCCTGACCGTCGCCGGCCCGCAGCCGGGCTGCGACGGGCCGGCGGCGACGGGCCGGCTGCGGCGGGAGGCCGGCGTCGGCTACCATCGTCCCCCGCAGCACGGCCCGTTCGTCTAGCGGCCTAGGACGCCTGCCTCTCACGCAGGTAACACGGGTTCGAATCCCGTACGGGCTGCCAGCGCGCCGCTGGGGCGGTCGGCGCGGCCAGACTGGGCCGGCGGTGACCACGGCGCGACACCCGGCAGGGCTGGGCTCGGACCTCGAGGTGGTGCGGGCCCGGCTGGCGGAGGCCGAGCTCACCGACGCGGACCGGGCCCGCATCGCCCGCCGGCTCGCCGCACCCGAGCGGCGCGGCCGACGGGGGCGCACCTCGGGCCGGGGGGGCGCGCCGGCAGGTGGCGGCCCCGACCCGGCCCGCCTGGCTGACGAGCTGGCGCGGGCCGAGGCCCGCTACGCCGCCCGCCTGGCGGCGGTGCCGACCCCCACCTATCCCGAGCAGCTGCCGGTCAGCGAGCGGCGCGACGACATCCTCGCCGCGATCCGCGACCACCAGGTGGTGGTGGTCGCGGGCGAGACCGGGTCGGGCAAGACCACGCAGCTGCCGAAGCTCTGCCTGGAGCTGGGCCGCGGGGTGCGGGGCATGATCGGCCACACCCAACCCCGGCGCATCGCGGCGCGCAGCGTCGCCGAGCGCATCGCCGACGAGCTGGGCGTCGACCTCGGCGGCCCCGTCGGCTACGCAGTGCGCTTCGACGACCGGGTCGGTGACACCACCCTCGTGAAGGTCATGACCGACGGGGTGCTGCTCGCCGAGGTGCAGCGCGACCGCGACCTGCTGGCCTACGACACCGTCATCGTCGACGAGGCCCACGAGCGCAGCCTGAACATCGACTTCCTGCTCGGCTACCTGACCAGGTTGCTGCCCCGCCGGCCCGATCTGAAGCTCGTGGTCACCTCGGCGACCATCGACACCGCCCGCTTCGCCGCCCACTTCGCGGCGCCGGTGGTGGAGGTGAGCGGCCGCACCTTCCCGGTGGAGGTGCGCTACCGGCCGCTGGTCGATGACGCGGGCCCGACGGCCGCCGAGGACGACGAGGGTGCGGAACGGCCGCCGCCGGCGGGCGCGCCGCTGGGGGACGAGCGCGACCTGATGACGGCCATCTGCGACGCGGTGGGGGAGCTGGTCGCCGACGGCCCTGGCGACGTGCTGGTGTTCCTGCCGGGCGAGCGGGACATCCGCGACGCGGCAGACGCCGTGCGCGAAGCGTTCCCCGACGGGCTCGAGGTGCTGCCCCTCTACGCGCGCTTGACCAGCGCGGAGCAGCACAAGGTGTTCCGCCCGCACCGGCAGCGGCGGGTCGTGCTGGCCACGAACGTGGCCGAGACGTCGCTCACCGTGCCCGGCGTCCGTGGCGTGGTCGACGTCGGCACCGCCCGCATCAGCCGCTACAGCCACCGCACCAAGGTGCAGCGGCTGCCCATCGAGGCGGTGTCGCGCGCGTCGGCCGACCAGCGCGCCGGCCGCTGCGGTCGGGTCGCGCCCGGCACCTGCATCCGCCTCTACTCCGAGGCCGACTACCTGGGCCGCCCAGAGTTCACCGACCCGGAGATCCTGAGGACCAACCTGGCGTCGGTCATCCTCCAGATGGCGGCGATCGGCCTCGGACCTCTCGACGAGTTCCCCTTCGTCGAGCCCCCCGACCGGCGCGCCGTGGCCGACGGCATGGCGCTGCTCGAGGAGCTCGGCGCCCTCGAGCCGGGGGCCAGCAGGGCGCCAGGCGGGCGGGCCGGGTCGGTGGTGCCCAGGCTCACCGGGGTCGGCCGCCGACTGGCGAGGCTGCCCGTCGACCCCCGCCTGGCCCGGATGCTGGTGGAGGCCGAGCGGCTCGGTTGCGTGCGGGAGGTCACCGTCATCGTCGCCGCCATGTCGGTGCAAGATCCCCGCGAGCGGCCACCCGACCGGGTCGCGGAAGCAGCCGAGGCCCATCGCCGCTTCGAGGTCGACGGCAGCGACTTCCTCGGCTTCGTCTCCCTCTACGACCACCTGCAGGCTCTCCAGGCCGAGCTGTCGGGCAACCAGTTCCGCAGGAGGTGCCGGGCCGAGTTCCTCCACGTGCTGCGCATCCGTGAGTGGCAGGACCTGGTGTCGCAGCTGCGCGGTGTGCACCGCGCCGAGGGCATCACCCCCAACCGCGAGCCGGCCGATCCCGATGTCGTGCACCGGGCGCTGCTCGCCGGGCTGCTCAGCCACGTGGGCGTCCGCAACCGCGAGCGCGGCGACTACAGCGGGGCCCGGGGCACACGCTTCTCCATCGGGCGGGGGTCGGTGCTGGCCCGAAGGCAGCCCGGGTGGGTGATCGCCGGGGAGCTGGTCGAGACCACGCGCACGTGGGCGCGCACGGTCGGTCGCATCGAGCCGGTGTGGCTCGAGGAGGCCGCCGTCCACGTGCTCAGCCGGTCGTGGTCGGACCCTTGGTGGGACGCAGCCGCGGGTCAGGCTGTCGTCGACGAGCGGGCCACCCTCTACGGCCTCCCGGTGGTCACCGACCGGCGGGTGCCGTGGGCCCGCGTCGACCCGGCCGGCGCCCGGGCCATGTTCGTGCAGCACGCCCTCGTCGAGGGCGACTGGAACGGCGCCGACCGCGTGCTGGCCCGCACCCGCGAGCGCCTGGCGTCGATCGCCGCCCTCGAGGAGCGCATCCGCCGCCGGGACCTCCTCGCTGCCGACGCCGCCCGCTTCGCCTTCTACGACGCCGTCGTGCCCGACGACGTGGTCGGTGCCCGCAGCTTCGAGCGGTGGTGGCGGGGCGCCCGGTCGCGCCACCCGGGCCTCCTCGACGTGCCGCTGGCGACCCTCCTCGACCCTGCCGCGCCCCGGGTCGACGTGCGGGCCTACCCCGACGAGTGGGTCGGGGGCGGGCTGCGACTGCCGCTGCGCTACCGCTTCGCCCCCGGCGAGCCCGACGACGGGGTCACCGCCCGGGTCGCCCTGGCCGCCCTCGGCCGCCTCGACGCCGACCGCCTCGACTGGCACATCCCCGGCTTCCGCGCCGAGCTCGTCGCCGCCCTCGTGCGCGGCCTGCCCAAGGCCCAGCGCCGCCAGCTCGGTGCCGCCGCCGACATCGCCGCCGACGTCGCCGCCGCCCGCGGGCCGGCCGACGGGCCGCTGCTCGACGTGGTGGCGGCCGACCTGGCCCGCCGCATCGGCGAGCCCGTGTCACCGCTCACCTGGTCGCTCGACGACCTGCCCGCCCACCTGCGCATCCGGGTCGAGGTGGTCGACGCCGACGGGCGGGTCCGCGCCGCGGGTCGCGACGCCCGCGCCCTCGCCGACGACCTGCGCGTCGAGGCGGCCGCCGCCCTGGCCGCAGCCGCGCCGGGCCTGGACGTCCACGGCGCCACGTCCTGGACCTTCGGCACGGTGGCCCGCCGCGTCGAGGTGGGCGGCGGTGCCGTGGGCTACCCGACACTGGTCGACGAGGGCGCCGGGGTCGGCCTGACGGTCACCGACTCCGTCGCCGCCCAGGCCGACGGCATGTGGCGCGGCACCCGCCGTCTCCTGCTGCTCGGCGCCCCCCTGCCCATGCAGCACCTGCAGCGGCGCCTCACCAACGCGACCAAGCTGGCCCTCGGCCACTGGCCGCAGGGCTTGCCCGAACTGGCGGTCGACTGCGCCACCGCCGTCGCCGACGACGTGATCACCGCCGCCGGCGGGCCGCCCTACGACGCCGCCGCCTTCGCCCGCCTGGCCCGGGTCACCGCCGCCGTGCTCGCCGACCGCGTCACCGATCTGGTCACCCTGGCCGGCGGCGTCATCGCCGTCGCCGGCCGGCTGGAGGGGCGCCTCGACGAGCTCGACGGTCGCCCCGACATGCGCACCGCGGTGACCGACGCCCGCCGCCAACTCGTGGGCCTGGTGCACCCAGGCTTCGTCGCGTCGACCGGCACCGCCCGCCTTCCGCACCTGTTGCGCTACCTCGACGCCCTCGACCGGCGCCTCGGCCGCCTGCCGGCCGAGGGCCGCCGTGACGCCGAGCGCATGGCGGCCATGGCCGGGGTGCAGGCCCGCTACGACGTGCTCGCCGACGCCCTCGTGCAGGGGCGGGCGCCGAGGGAGGCCCGCGCCGGGCTCTCGCACGTGCGCTGGATGCTCGAGGAGCTGCGGGTGCAGCTGTGGGCGGAGTCGCTCGGCACCGCCGAGCCGGTCAGCGTCGCCCGGGTGCGCCGGGCCCTCGACGCCATCGGCGGCTGAGCGCGCCCCCGCACGGTCGCACCGACCGTCCTGTCGGTGGTGGCGACGTCCCGGCGGCGGCGGCTCACGGCGCCACCTCCACCGGTCGGGCCGCTCCCTCCAGCGCGCTGCCGAGGTTGGCCGCGACCACCAGGCCCAGCGCCGTCCACTCGAGCGGGTGCAGGGCCTGGCCGAGCACCACCAGCCCGGCCACCGCGGCCACCGCCGGGTCGACGCTGAGCGCCACGCCGAAGGCCCGGGCCGACGTCCGGCGCAGCGCAACCACCTCCAGGGAGTAGGGCACCACCGTCGAGAGCAGCGCCACGGCCAGCCCCCGGCTGGCGACCGCCGGGGCCGCCAGGGCGGTCCCGGCTGCGGCCACCCCGACGGGGGCGAGCAACGCCGACGCGACCACCAGCGCCAACGCCAGCCCGCCGATGCCCTCG
>DASTHS010000320.1:0-2191 GCA_035718085.1 Acidimicrobiales bacterium
TGGACTGCGTCGGGGCGCACGTCGACGCCGGCGGACCACAGCGCGGCGACGGCCCGGCGCAGCTGCGCCAGCCCGTCGCGTTTGGGGCTGTGGGCTGCCACCGCGAGGTGCGGGCGGTCGCCCAGGATGTCACCCACGAAGCCGACCAGGCTGCCGACGCCGACCTCGACGAAGACCCGGGTGCCGTGGTCGTGGAGGCGTTCCACCAGCGACCGCCAGCCGACCGGCTTGGTCATGTGCTCGATGGTCAACGCCCGTACCGTGGCGGGGTCGGTCGGGTAGGGAGCGCCGGTCGTGGCCGACCACACCGGCACCGACGGGGGCCGGATCGGGAGGCCGCCGAACAGCTCACGCATCCCGTCCAGGTACGGCTCGAACATCGGCGTGTGGAACCCGGAGCGGAACGGGAGCTGCTGGGCCAGTACCCGCCGGCTGCCGGCTCGCGCCGTGACCTCGGCCACCGCGGTGTCGGTGCCGCACACCACCGACTGGTGGGGGCAGTTGTCGTGGGACACGACCACGTCGGCGACCCCGGCGATGAGCTCGGCGGCGGTCTCCGCCGGGCAGCCGAGGGCCAGGAAGGCGACGTCGGGATGGCGCAGGCGTCCCGGGGTGAGCTGGTCGAGCAGAGGTTCGAGGGCCTCGATCGGCGTCATCCCGGTGGCGATCTGCGCCGTCCACTCGCCGACGCTGTGACCGGCGACGAGGTCGGGGCGTACGCCGAGGCGGTCGAGGGCCAGATGCAGCAGCCTGCCGGCGTCGATGACCGCCGGCCCGAGCACCTCGATACGGTCGGATCCGCCGACGATCCGCCGGCCGTCGAAGTCCAGGGCCGACGCCACGTCATCGAGGCGGGGAGCGAAGTCGGGCTCGAGGCCGGGGAAGAGGAAAGCCACCTGTCCGCCGCCGCTCCCGGCCAGCGGCTCCGGCTGGAACCACACGTCGTTGCGACCCGCGAAGGGGCGGCCCCCCGACGCGATGCTCCCGGCCAGCGCCAAACGTTTCGGGGTGGGGGCCACGATCGCCAGCCGGCACGGGCCGTTCAGGTCGTCCGTGGGCTCGGAGAGGATCCGTGGGCCGGCCGGCGCGGCGTCGAAGCTCAGGAGGTCGGACGCCGCGAGCCGGCTCAGGCGGGCGGCAACGTGCGAGGCGTCGCTTCCCGACGCCAGCAGCACCTGCTCGTCGGCCTGCCCGCTTCTCCGCGGCGGGCGCCGCCGGGACGGCACCCGGCCGGTGGAAGGCAGGTGCTCCTCCAGCACGACGTGGGCGTTGATCCCCCCGAAGCCGAACGCGTCGACACCAGCCACCAGCGGGGATACGGCCGTCCACGGCTCGGCGGAGCCGACCAAACGGAAACGGGTCTCGTCGACGAGAGGGCTCGGCTGCTCGGCGTGCAGGGTCGGTGGCAGCCGACCGGACCACACCGCCAGGGCGGCCTTGACGATCCCAGCCGCGCCGGCGGCCGGCATGGCGTGGCCGATCATCGACTTGACCGACCCGAGCCCGGCCCGCTCGCCGTCGGGGCCCCCGAACACCCGTTGCAGGGTGCGTAGCTCCACGCTGTCGCCGGTCGGGGTGCCCGTGCCGTGGGCCTCGATCAGACCGACGCTCGCCGGGTCCAGCCCGGCGCGCCGCCAGGCCCGCTCCACCGCCAGGACCTGACCGTCGGAGCTCGGGCTCATCAAGCTGGTGGCCTTCCCGTCGCTGGCCACCCCGGCCCCCCGGATCACCGCGTACACCCGGTCCCCTTCGGCTTCAGCGTCGGCCAGTCGCTTGAGGACCAGCAAGGCGGTGCCCTCCCCGATCAGCAGGCCGTCGGCGCGCCGGTCGAACGCCCGCACCTGCGCCTGACGGGAGATGGCGCCGAGCTGGGTGAACACGCTCCAAAGCGTCAGGTCGTGGCAGTGGTGCACCCCGCCGGCGATGACCACGTCACAGCGACGCGACGCGAGCTGGTCCATTGCCTGGTCCACTGCGATCAGCGAGCTGGCGCACGCCGCGTCAACGGTGTGGGACGGCCCTCGCAGGTCCAACCGGTTCGAGATGCGCGAAGCCGTGAGGTTGGGTACCAGGTCGATCGCCGACTCAGGGCGGTCGGGGCCCAGACGGGCCACGAACTCGGCCTTGACCGCGTTCAGCTGGTCGTCGCCGAGGGCCGGGAGCAGCGACCTCAGCGAAACGACGAGCTGCT
>DASTHS010000321.1:0-2874 GCA_035718085.1 Acidimicrobiales bacterium
ACCTTCGAATCGGCCGACGCCTACTACGCCCACCTGGCCGACCACATGGGCGCCGAGGACCACGCCGCCATACGCCGGCGCGCCGCCGAGGTCGCCAGCCCCGGCCACGACGCCGTCGTCTCGGATCTGCGCGGCCGCTTAGAACGCCTCGAGCCCAGGCTGGCCGCCGCCGGGCCGGAGCACCGCCTGGCCGTGGTCGGCGGCGCCGTCATGCGTCTCGGCGACTACCTCGCCACCAGGATTGTGGAGCAGGTGGTGCACCTCGATGACCTGGCGAGGAGCGTGGCCGTCGACCTGTCGCCGACACCGGAGCGCTGCGTGCAGACCGCCCTCGCCGTCGGCACCGCCATCGGCCGGCGGCGCTTCGGCGACGCCGCCATGGTGCGGGCCCTGTACCGGCGGACCGACGCCAGCCCCCTGCCGGTCCTGTGAGCGACCATCCCGGCCGCGCCTCCCGGCAACGACCGCCGGGAGGGTCCGGCTGCCCTCGGTTACAGCGCAACCCGGCTACCGGCCGGCACGAGGTGGTCGGCCGGCCGCCGACGACGCTCGAGCGCCCGGTTAGCGCGCCGGTTTCGGATACCGACCCGATGTGCGCGCCGCCCCCGGCTTCGACGCTTTACCGGGAGCGGCACTCGGCGTAGATTTTGTCCTGGTCCGCAGGGGCGGCCCAAGGGGTGCGCCGAGGCGCAGTGACCGGATGAAGGAGCGGCCATGGGCTGTCGTCGGGTAGCGGCTCGGCTGGGGGCGACCACATCGGCGGCGGTGGCCATGATCGTCCCCGTGGGCGCGGCCGTGACCGCCGGGCCCGCCACCCCGGCGGGGGCGTCGACGTGCGTGGCCTACGACCAGACCTCGGCCACCACCCCGGTGACGGTGTCGGCCACCCCCACCCCGATCGCCCCCGCCGGAAGCCTGGCCGCCGGCCAGTCGGTGGTGGTGACCGTGACCGGCTACGACTCCTCGGGCTCGTGCGTGTCGGGCGGCCCGGTGTGGCTGTACTTCGACGGGCCCGGCACGGCCGTGCCCCCGGTCAGCCCGGCGGCGGGGTCGGGGTGCAGCTCCCTCGAGTCCAACGGGTCGCTCGGCCCCAACTACTCGCCGTGCTACACCGACGCCAACGGCGAGGTGCTGGTCACCTTCACCACCCCCACCCCGCTACCGACGGGCACGGAGTCAACCGTCGGCGCCAGCACCGAGAACAGCAACTACACCCTGAGCCAGGTGGCCACCACCTACTCCTACCCGTCGTGCGACCTGTACTCCAACGGGGCCACGGTCACCTCGCTGGTCTTCTCCCCCGCCCCCATCGCCCCCACCGGGGCCCTGAGCGCCGGCCAGTACGTCACCGTCGACGCCGCCGCCTACGACCAGGCCGGCAACTGCGTGACCGGCGCCCCCGTCGACGTCACCTTCACCGGGGCGGGCACGGCGTCGGCCGGCACCCCCGCCGCCCTCGGCTCATACCCCCAGCAGGTGAGCACCAACAGTGTGGGCGCCGTCGACATCACCTACAAGGCCGCCGACCCCCTGCCCAACGGCACCACCGACACCCTCACGGCCTGGTCGGCGGCGTCGCCCACCGACACCCCGTCGGCCACCGACCGGTACACCTACGGCACCCTCACCGCCCAGGGCGTGGGGACCATCGACGGCGCCGAGGGCCAGGGCTTCAGCGGGCCGGTGGCCTACTTCTCCACCACCAGCGCCTCGGCCCCGAGCTTCAGCGCGGCGGTCGACTGGGGCGACGGCACCACCAGCGGCGGGACGGTGGTCTCGGTCGGCAACGGCAGCTACGAGGTCACCGGTTCACACACCTGGGGCGACGAGAACCCCGCCCAGACGGTCACCGTCACCGTGGCCCAGTCCAACGGTCCCACGGTGACGGCCGCCTCCACCGCCGTGGTGGCCGACGCCCCGATCACCGCCTCCGGCGGCTGGACCCTGCAGGGCCACTTCCGCCGGCAGGGCACCTGGAGCCTGGCCTTCTTCGCCGACCCGTGCCCCGAGGGCTTCTCGAGCTACACCGCCACCGTCGACTGGGGCGACGGCACCGCCCCCAGCGCCGGCTCGTTCTTCGTCAACGGCGCCGGCGGCTACGGCGTCCAGGGCAGCCACACCTACCAGCGCAAAGGCGACTACACCGTCACGGTGACCGTCACCGACGACGGCGGGTCGTCGGCCAGCACCACCGACACCGCCGTCATCACCCACTGACCCCGGCTTCCCGACTTCGGGCGGTCCCGCGGTCTCGACCGTCTGAGGCGGAGGCGGCGGCGAGATCCGGAGACGCCGCCGGGTCGTTCAAAGAACTGATCGGCGACAGCCGCACCCCCGTCTTGCTACGCCCGACAGGCACCGCCGATGGGCCGGTCGACAGAAAATGGAGGGTGGTCGTAAACGCCAGCGTCGGCCGCGACGCCCTCGACGGGTACATCCGCCACCACTCCGGAAAGGCCAGCTGAGCCCTCGGCGACTACCAGTTGGGCCATGTAACGCAATGCAGGGGGAGGTCATCGACGTGCGTCATCTGGTGACCGTGGCCGAGATCACCACGGACGCCCGGGGCCTGGCGACGGAGGTGGCCCTCGATCCCGACCAGGTCGGACTGGACCGACGTCGGTGGTCAACTGCGACGGCATGCACACCATCGAGCAGAGCTCGCTGGGCGGCCCCATCGGGACCCTGCCGAGGGAGACATTGACCGAGGTGTGCTCCGCCGTCGCCTATGCGCTGGGCTGCTGAGCAGCCCCACAGAGGTGGTGCTATCTGTCGCTGCTGAGCCGAGTCGTCCGCTTGAACCGGCCGTCGGGGCCGCGACGTGCGGTGGTCGCCGCCTTGGTCCGTGCCGCCACCCTGGCCGTCGGGAGCGGG
>DASTHS010000322.1:0-2442 GCA_035718085.1 Acidimicrobiales bacterium
CCTCCACCTCAACCAGCCCATCGTCGCCATGGCCGCCACCCCCGACGGCGGCGGCTACTGGCTCGCCGCCGCCGACGGCGGCATCTTCGCCTTCGGCGACGCCCCCTTCGACGGCTCCACCGGCACCCTCCACCTCAACCAGCCCATCGTCGCCATGGCCGCCACCCCCGACGGCGGCGGCTACTGGCTCGCCGCCGCCGACGGCGGCATCTTCGCCTTCGGCGACGCCCCCTTCGACGGGTCGGCGGCCGGCACCGGCACGCTGGCGACGGGCTTGGCCGGCCTCCCGGGCGGCGGCTACCAGGTGCTCTCAGGCGACGGGTCGCTGCGGGACTTCGGCGTGCCGGCGGCCGCCGGGACGTCGGTGGCCGGTTGGGCCGACCCGCTCGCCGGCGCCGCCCTCTACGCCCCCCGCCCCGCCGACCTCACCGACGGCATCGCGGCGGCGCTGGCCGCCGGCGACGCCACCACGGCGGCCGCCCTCGGCAAGATCGCCGGCCAGGAGGTCGGCACCTGGCTGACCGGCGGCGACCCGACGGCCACCGTGGCCCAGGTGGCGGGGGCGGCGGCGGCCGCCGGGCAGGTGCCGGTGTTGGTCGTCTACGACATCCCCGACCGGGACTGCGGGGGCGCGTCGGCCGGCGGCGCCGCGGACGCCGCCAGCTACGGCGCCTTCGTCGGGCAGGTGGCGGCCGCGCTCGGGGGCCGCCGGGCCGTGGTGGTGCTCGAGCCCGACGCCCTGGCCGGTGAGGACTGCCTGGCTCCCGCCGAGCAGGCCGCCCGGGAGGCGATGATCGCAGCAGCGGCCGGCACGCTCACCGCTGCCGGCGGCCTCGTGTACCTCGACGCCGGCCACGCCGGCTGGCAGTCGGCGGCGACGATGGCCGACCGGCTCTCCCGGGCCGGCCTGGGCGCAGCCGCCGGGTTCGCGCTCGACACGTCGGGCTTCGACACGGTCGCGTCGGAGGAGGCCTACGGCGACACCGTGGCCGCCGCCACCGGCGGCGCCCACTACGTGGTCGACACCTCCCGCGACGGCCTCGGCGACGACGCCGCCGGCGACTGGTGCAACCCGCCGGGGCGCGCCCTCGGATCGCCGCCGACGACCGCAACCGCCCATCCCGGCGTCGACGCCCTGCTGTGGGTGAAGGTGCCCGGCGAGTCGGACGGGACCTGCGGTGGCGGCCCGGCCGCCGGGGTGCTGTGGCCGGCCTATGCCGTGGGGTTGGCCCAGCGGGCCGCCTGGTAGCGGGCGGCCGCCGCGGCCGGCGCCCGGCCCTCAGCCGGCGAGGGCACCGAAGCCGAGGTTGGCGAAGATGTCGCGGGTCGCGCCCGAGGCGTTGAGCGTGTAGAAGTGCAGCCCGGGCGCGCCGGCCTCGAGCACGTCACGGCACAGCTCGGTGGCGGCCTCGATGCCCGCGGCACGCACCGACGCCGGGTCGCCGGCCGACCGCAGCCGCTCGGCCATCGCCCGGGGCACGGCCGCGCCCATCTTCGCCATCCGATCGATCGAGCCGAGGGTGGTCACCGGCATGATCCCCGGGACCACCGGCTTGTGCACCCCGCGGGCGGCCAGGTCGTCGACGAGGCGGTGGTAGTCGTCGGCCGAGAAGAAGAACTGGGTGACGGCGAAGTCGGCGTCGCGCAGCTTGGCGGCGAGGTGGTCGCGGTCGGTGGCCAGATCCGGCGACCTGGGGTGGCCTGCGGGGTGGGCGGCGACCCCGATCGAGAAGCCGCCGACCGCCCGCGCCAGCTCCACCAGGTCGCGGGCGTAGCGCAGCTCCCCCTCGCCGGCGCCGGGGTGGTCGGGCGGGTCGCCGCCGAGGGCCATCAGGTTCTCGACCCCGCCCTCGCGCAGCTCGACGAGGATGCGGGCCAACTCGAGGCGGGTGTGCGCCACGCAGATGAGGTGGGCCATGGGCGTCAGGGTGGTGGTGCGCAGCATGCCCGTGACGAGGTCGACGGTGCGCTTGCGGCTCTCGCGCCCGCCCCGATAGGTGACCGACACGAACGACGGCCGCAGCGGCTGCAGGTCGGCGAGGGTGGCGACCAGGCGGGCGTGCTCGGCGTCGTCCTTCGGCGGGAAGAACTCGAAGGAGAACGTGCGCCCCGCCGCGAGCAGCTCGGAGATCCTGGCCATCTCGTCACCGTACCGTCGCGCCGCTACCCGCCCGCAGTGGTGGGTCGCGGCCGCTCGGTGGTGGCCCGCGCAGACGACGACGTCGGTCGACCCGGATCTCGGCGCGGCGCGTACCGTCCAGTTGTGGCGCGAACGGCCAAAATCGTGGCGTCGGGGGCGGTGCTGGCCGTGCTCGCCGGTGGGGGCGGCGCGACCGTCGCCGCCCTGCACGCCATCGCCCGCCCGCAGGCTCACGTCTCCACTGCGATCGGGGTGATCTCGGTGGGCACGCCCACGCTCTCCGCCCCCGCCCCGATCGCCGT
>DASTHS010000323.1:0-2243 GCA_035718085.1 Acidimicrobiales bacterium
TGCCCGGGACCTCTCCGGGCCGTTCGTACTTCCCCGA
Organism: Acidimicrobiales bacterium; assembly: GCA_035718085.1. Lineage (GTDB taxonomy): Bacteria > Actinomycetota > Acidimicrobiia > Acidimicrobiales > Palsa-688 > DASTHS01. The sequence goes on from DASTHS010000323.1 coordinate 38, forward strand.
ACGAACGACGCCGGCAGCCCCGGGCAACGGCGGGCCGAGACTACCGCCCGGCCACCCGGCCGGGGCTCGCCCCGTGGCCCGGTCAGGCCGCCGGGGGCCGGTAGCGGCTGGCGAAGCCGATGCTCATCGCCGAGCGGAAGTGGGCCTCGGTGTAGGCCCAGCCCGACCCCATGACGCGGTCGAGCTCGTCGTCGTCGACGGCGGAGAGCGGCAGCTGGCCGACCAGGTAGACGGCGTCTTCGAGGCCGACGGCGAAGCGCCAGGCGAACAGCTTGGCGCTGGCCCGCAGCAGGTACTCGTAGCACCGCTCGACGTGCTCTTCGGGGGCGGGCATGAAGTAGCTCTCGAAGTGCAGCGTGCGTTCACGGAGGGTGAGCCAGATGGTGAAGGTCGCCTTGTCGTCACCCTGCATGCGCAGGTACCACCGGTCGACATCGGGGTCCCGGTCGACGGCGACCAGCAGGGGGTTGTCGGCCAGCGCGCGCCCGGCCCAGGCGTCGATCATGAGCCGGAAGGCGTCGAGTTGCTCCTCGCTGGCGCGCTCCGCAGGCATGGCCACAGGCTGGTCGATCGGGGGGCGTAGCGGCAACGGGCGGCGGGCTCGCCGGTCAGCGGCAGGCGAGCACCGGGCGACGCTCGACCTCTGCGACGGCGGCCCGGAGGCGGTCGGCGGCGGCCGCCCAGGTGTAGGTCGACGCCCGCGTGGCGGCGGCGGCGCCGAGGCGCGCCGCCAGCCCCGACCGGTCGGAGAGGAGGGCGGCAAGGTGCTCGGCGTAGCGGGCGGGGTCGCGACCTTCGACCAGGTAGCCGGTGCGACCGTGGTCGACGAGGGTGGTGAGGCCGCCGACGGCCGCGGCGACCACCGGGAGCCCGCAGGCGGCCGCTTCCAGGGCGACGAGCCCGAACGACTCCGAGCGGCTGGGCACGACCGCCACATCGGCAGCCCGCAGGTGGGTGGCGAGCAGCTCGTGGGGCTGGGGGGCCAGCAGCCGCACGCGGTCGGCGATCCCGGCGGCGGCGACCGTCGCCTGCACGGCGGCCAACTCCTCGTGGCCGTGGGGGCCGCTCGGCCCCCCGACGGCGACCAGGGTCGCCCGCTCGAGCCCCGGCCGGCGCACCACGTCGGCGAGCGCCTGCACCGCCACGTGGAGGCCCTTGAGGGGTTGGATGCGCCCGACGAAGATCACCACCGGGTCGTCGGCCGGGAAGCCGGCGGCCCGCCGGGCCTGGGCACGGTCGCCCGGACCGAAGAACGCGTGGTCGTAGCCGGGGGCGACGATGGCGATGCGGTTGCGGTCTGCGTCGTAGAGGTCGGCGATCTGGTCGGCCTCCACGCTGCAGCTGGCCAGCACGACGTCGGAGCACCCGATGACCTCGGCCTCGGCGAGCGCCCGGCGGGCCGGCTCGGCGGCGTCGAGCTCCTCGGCGGAGTGCTCGGCCTTGACCCGATCGAGGGTGTGGAAGGTCGACACGAGCGGCACGTCGAGCTCGTGCTTGAGGGCGTGGCCGGCCACCCCGGAGAGCCAGTAGTGGGCGTGGACGGCGTCGACACCCCGGCCGTCGACGGCGAGGGCGGCGAGGCGAGCGGCGACCGCCTCGGTCCAGGGGGCGACGAGCGCAGGCAGCTGCTCCTTCGGCACCGCCCGCACCGGTCCGGCGGCCACGTGGTGCACGGTGACGCCGGGCTCGACGGGCACGGTCGCCGGCCGGGCAGGGTCGTCGGCCCGGGTGAACACCTCGCAGCGCACCCCCGAGCGCGCCAGCGAGGCGCACAGCTCGCGGACGTAGACGTTCATGCCGCCCCCGTCGCCGCTGCCCGGCTGGGCCAGCGGCGAGGTGTGCATCGAGAGGACGGCGAGGGCGCGCACGACCCGCCCGAGACTACGCCGGGTCGGCGGGAACGGCACCTCCGGCGCCATCGGTCTCGCCGCCGGCGGGGACCGCCGTGTCACGGAACGCCTCCCGCTCGCGGCGGAACGACAGGTAGATGTGCAGCAGGGTCTGCTTCTGCTCGTCGTCGAGCGACGGCTCGCGCATGATGGCGTCGGCCAGGCTGCCCTCGACCAGGGGCGCCTCGAGGATGCCCGCGCGCACGTACAGCGTCTCGGCCGAGATGCGCAGCGCCTTGGCGATCTGCTGGAGGATCTCGGCCGACGGCCGGCGCAGCCCGCGCTCGATCTGGCTCAGGTAGGGGTTCGACACCCCG
>DASTHS010000324.1:0-12861 GCA_035718085.1 Acidimicrobiales bacterium
GGCGTCGACCGCCGCCGCCCCGACCACGCCCGACGCGCCCGCCACCACCACCTTGGCCATCGCGGCGACCCTAGGCTCCCGCCGGTGGGGTACACCGAGATCCGCTACGACACCGACGGCCATGTGGGGGTCATCACCCTCGACCGGCCCGAGGCGCGCAACGCGCTGACCCACACCACCTACGCCGAGCTCGAGGACGCCGTGCGCACCACCACGGCCCGCTGCCTCGTGGTCACCGGTGCCGACCCGGCGTTCTGCTCGGGTGACGACGTCAAGCAGGTCATGGTCGCCGCCGGCGCGGCCACCGGTCAGCGCCTGCGGGCGCAGCCGCGCCTCACGCCGGCCGCCGACGCCCTGCTGCACACCGACGTGCCGATCGTCGCCGCCGTGAACGGGGCCGCGGTGGGCTGGGGCATGGAACTGGCGCTGATGGCCGACATCCGGGTGGCGTCGGTGCGGGCCCGCTTCGGCGAGCTGTTCGTGCTGCGGGGCTTGGTGAGCGACGTCGCCGGGCTGGGCCGGCTGGTGCAGCTCGTCGGCCGGGAGGCCGCCGCCGAGCTGCTCTTCACCGGCCGGGTGGTCGACGCCACCGAGGCGCAGGCGCTGCGCCTGGTGTCGCGCGTGGTGCCCCACGACGAGCTCCTGCCGGCCGCGCTCGAGCTGGCCCACGCCATCGCCGCCAACCCGCCGCTGGCCGTGCAGCGGCTCAAGGCGGGACTGCGTCGGGCGCTCGACCCTGATTGGGCCGACCTCGGCCGTTGGGTCAGCGCCACCCTCGGCGAGCTGTTCGCCACCGACGACCACAAGGAGGGCGTCGCCGCCTTCCTCGAGAAGCGGCCGGCGGCGTACCGGGGCAGCTGACCGGAGGACCAGCAGGCGCAGCGGCTGAGAGACGACCGGCAGCGATGGGCAGCTCGGCGGGTCCCGACCGCGCGCCCGCCGACGCGCCCGGTGGGCTCCGTGGCTAGCGTCCCCGGGATGCCGCAGACGACGCCACGGGACCGGGCCATCGAGGTGGGCGCCTGGCTGCTCGAGACGAGCCACCGCACGCTGCTCACCCTGACCGGGGGCCGGTTCCCGAAGAGGCTGATCGGCATGCAGCCGGTGGAGCTGGTGACCGTTGGACGCAAGACCGGCCAGCGTCGCTCGACGCTGCTCACCGCCCCGATCTGCGACGAGCAGCGGGTGGTGCTCGTCGCCTCCAAGGGTGGCCACTCCGACGACCCGCTCTGGTACAAGAACCTCGCCGCCAACCCCGACGTCGACATCATCGTCAACGGCACGGCGCGCCACCTGCGGGCCCGCACGGCCAGCGCGGAGGAGAAGGCGGCGCTGTGGCCGCAGATCACCGCGACCTACAAGGGCTACGAGGGCTACCAGAGGGCGACCACCCGCGACATCCCGGTGGTCATCTGCGAGCCGGTCGCGCCCTGAGCCCCCGGGCCCCCCGCATGTCGACCGAGGGCACCGTCGGGGAGGCCGGGCGCGACACCGCCGGGCCGGAGCGGCTGGGCCGCGTGGGCCGGCGCGGGTGGGCGCTCGACGTCGCCCTCGTCGCCGGATCGGTGGCGCTGTTCGTCGACGAGCGCATCGTCGACGCCACGTGGCCGGCGCTGCTGGCATCGTCGCCCCTGACCCTGGCCATCGCCACCACCCACTTCTCGCAGCTGTTGCTCGTCTCCGCGAAGCTGGCGACGACCCCCTTCGCCCTGGCCGTCGCTGCGCACACGCTCGTGGTCACGGCCGTGGGCTTCGCCACGGGCCGGCGACTCGGTGAGCCGGCGGTGCTCCGCCTGCTCGGGCGCCTCGGCACGCCCGCCGCGGCGCGGCGGGGGATGGCCACCGCCCGCCGGGTCGGCCTCCCCCTCACCGTCGTGGCGCCGATCCTGAGCGTGTCGTTGCTGGTCGGGGCGGCCGACACCGCAGCGGTCCCCTTCGCTGCGGCGGTGGCCGCATCCATCGTCGCTCGCATCGCCGTCTTCACCTTGCTGGGCCACGCCCTGGCCGGTCCCCTGCTGTCGGTGGCGGCGGTCGTGACCCGGCTGCAGTGGCCGCTCGTGGGAGCCTGCGTGGCCATCGTCGCCGTCGCCACCGTGGCGCGCCGCCGCCGCCGTTCGACCGACTGAGCCCTGCCACCACCTGGCGGCAGCACGGGCGCATCGCTCCGGACGCGCCGAGGGCGGCCACCCCCCGAAGGGAGCGGCCGCCCTCGCTGTGGCGTGACCGGCTAGGAGGCGGACTCGCCGCTGGCGCCGAACCCGCCGGCGGGGGCGTCGGTGCCGGCGGCGCCGTAGTCACCGAAGCCCGGCACCGTGTAGTCCTCCGACACGGCGGCCGACGCCGACGGGTCGAGGGTGGCCAGCCATGCCGCGAGGTCTTCGCTGCCAGCACCCTCCTCGTCGGAGCTCCAGAAGCCCATGTGCTCGGCGTCGGGGGCGTCCATCACCATGTCCCGGTAGCGGGTCATGCCCGTGCCGGCGGGGATCAGCTTCCCGATGATGATGTTCTCCTTGAGGCCGTAGAGGTGGTCGCTCTTGCCCTCGATGGCCGCTTCGGTGAGCACCCGGGTGGTCTCCTGGAACGACGCTGCCGACAGCCAGCTGTCGGTGGCGAGGCTCGCCTTGGTGATGCCCATGAGCTCGGGGCGGCCCTCGGCGGGCCGCTTGCCCTCGGCCACCAGCTGGCGGTTCGCCTCGGCGTAGAGGCGGGAGTCGGCCCGCTCACCGGGCAGGAAGTGGCTCTCGCCCTGCTCGGCGACCAGCACCCGGCGCAGCATCTGCCGGACGATGAGCTCGATGTGCTTGTCGTGGATCGACACGCCCTGGTCGCGGTAGACCTGCTGCACCTCCGAGACCAGGTACTGCTGGGTCTCGCGGATGCCCTTGATCTCGAGCAGCTGCTTCGGGTCTTTCGGGCCGTCGACGATGGCGTCACCGGCGGAGATCTCGGCGCCCTCGCGGATCGCCTCGGCCAGCTTGGCCCGCAGGGCCACGCTCACCGACCACTCCTCGCCGTCGTCGGTGACGACGGTGACCCGCCGGGCGTTGTCCTCCTCGGTGAGGCGCACCACACCCGACACCGGCGACAGGATCGCCGCACCCTTCGGCGTGCGGGCCTCGAACAGCTCGACGACGCGGGGCAGGCCGTGGGTGATGTCTTCACCGGCGATGCCACCGGTGTGGAAGGTCCGCATGGTGAGCTGCGTGCCGGGCTCACCGATCGACTGGGCGGCGATCACACCGACCGCCTCGCCGAGCTCGATGTGCTGGTTGGTGGCCAGCGACCGGCCGTAGCAGGCGGCGCAGATGCCCTGCTCCGCCTCGCAGGTCAGCACCGACCGGCACAGCACCTCGGTGACCGCCGGGTCGTCGCGGAGGGCCTCCATGACGTCGGGGTCGATCTGGGTGCCGGCCTCGAGCACGGTGCCGTCGGAGAGGGTGACCTCCCGGGCCAGCACCCGGCCGTCCATGCGGGTCTCGAGGTAGGTGCGGGCCCGCTCGTCGTCGGGGTGCACGTCGCGGATCCAGATGCCGCGGGTGGTGCCGCAGTCGTCCTCGCGGATGATGAGCTCCTGGGCGACGTCGACGAGGCGGCGGGTCAGGTAGCCCGAGTCGGCGGTGCGCAGGGCGGTGTCGGCCAGGCCCTTGCGGGCGCCGTGGGTCGAGATGAAGTACTCGAGCACCGACAGCCCCTCACGGAACGAGGAGATGATCGGCCGGGGGATCATCTCGCCCCGCGGGTTGCTCACCAGGCCCTTCATGCCGGCGATCTGGCGCACCTGCTGGGGGTTCCCTCGTGCGCCCGAGTCGACCATCATGTCGAGGGGGTTGGTGTAGGCCACGGCGTGGAGGGCGTCCTCCATGGCCCGCCCGACCTCGGAGTTCGCCGAGGTCCAGATCTCGATCTCCTTCTGGCGGCGCTCGTCGTCGGTGATGATGCCCCGCTTGAACTGGGTCTCGGCCTTCTGCGCCTCGGCCTCGTAGCGGGTGATGATCTCCTGCTTGTTGGTGGGCGTCTGCACGTCCGCGATGGAGATGGTCAGCCCCGACTGGGCCGCGTAGCGGAAGCAGAGGTTCTTGATGCGGTCGAGGCTCTCGGCCACCTCCGCCCGGTTGTAGCGGTCGGCGAGCACCTCGACGATCGAGCCGATCGACCGGTTCTTCTTGCCCACCACGTCGTTGACGAAGGGGAAGTCGGCCGGCAGGGCGGTGTTGAAGATGATGCGCCCGGCGGTGGTCTCGATGGCCTCCGCCTCCTCGACGTCGGCCACCGGGTCACCCTCGACCCCGGGCTCGTCGAGCGACGACACCGAGGCGTCGGCCGTCGTGCCACCGGCCACGGTGACCGGGCGACGCCAGGTGATGCGGGCGTGCAGGTCGAGGTCGCCGGCCTCGTAGGCCTTCTCGACCTCGTAGATGTGGCGGAACACCCGGCCCTCGCCGTGCATGCCGTCACGGGCGATGGTCAGGTAGTACGCCCCGAACACCATGTCCTGGGTCGGCGTGACGATCGGGCGGCCGGTCGCCGGGGAGAGGATGTTGTTCGCCGACAGCATGAGGATGCGGGCCTCGGCCTGCGCCTCCGCGGAGAGGGGCAGGTGCACGGCCATCTGGTCGCCGTCGAAGTCGGCGTTGAAGGCGGTGCACACCAGCGGGTGCACCTGGATGGCCTTGCCCTCGACCAGCACCGGCTCGAACGCCTGGATGCCGAGGCGGTGCAGCGTGGGGGCCCGGTTCAGGAACACCGGGTGCTCCTTGATGACCTCTTCGAGCACGTCCCAGACCTGCGCCCGGCGGCGCTCGACCATGCGCTTGGCCGACTTGATGTTCTGCGCCAACTCCAGGTCGACGAGCCGCTTCATGACGAAGGGCTTGAACAGCTCGACGGCCATCTGCTTGGGAAGGCCGCACTGGTGCAGCTTCAAGGTGGGGCCGACCACGATGACCGACCGGCCCGAGTAGTCGACGCGCTTGCCGAGGAGGTTCTGGCGGAACCGGCCCTGCTTGCCCTTGAGCATGTCGCTGAGGCTCTTGAGCGGGCGGTTGCCGGGCCCGGTGACGGGCCGGCCGCGCCGGCCGTTGTCGAAGAGGGCGTCGACCGCCTCCTGGAGCATGCGCTTCTCGTTGTTCACGATGATCTCGGGGGCCCCGAGGTCGAGCAGGCGCTTCAGGCGGTTGTTGCGGTTGATGACCCGGCGGTAGAGGTCGTTCAGGTCGCTGGTGGCGAAGCGGCCACCGTCGAGCTGCACCATCGGGCGCAGCTCCGGCGGGATCACCGGCACCGCGTCGAGGATCATGGCCCGCGGGTCGTTGACCCGCCGGCCGTTCTCGTCGCGGCGGTTGAACGCGGTGACGATCTTCAGGCGCTTGATGGCCTTCTGCTTGCGTTGCACCGACAGGGGCCGACGGCCGTCGGTCGGGTCGATGTTCTCGCGGAGCTTGATCTCCTCGGAGTCGAAGTCGATCTCGCCGATGAGGGCGGCGATCGCCTCGGCGCCCATGCCGCCGCGGAAGTAGTCGCCGTAGCGGTCGCGCAGCTCGCGCCACAGCAGCTCGTCTTCGATGATCTTGCGGCTGTGGAGGTTGCGGAACTCGTCGAAGCTGCGGCGCACCAGGTCCAGGTCGGCCTCGGCGCGCTCGCGGATGCTGGCGAGCTCCTTCTCCACCTGGCGCTGCCGGGCCTTGAGCTCGGAGTCCTTGGCGCCGTCCTTCTCCATCTGCGCCAGCTCGTCTTCGAGGCCCTTGAAGCGCCGGTCGAGGGCGACGTCACGCTCACGCTCGATCTCGCCGAGCTCCTCGAGCAGCTCGTTCTCGAGGTTGGGCAGGTCGGCGTGGCGCTTCTCCTCGTCGACGAAGGTCACGAGGTTGGCGGCGAAGTAGATGACCTTCTCGAGCTGCTTGGCCTTCAGCTCCTCGCGGGCTTCGGTGCCCATGAGCAGGTAGGCCAGCCAGCTGCGGGTGCCGCGCAGGTACCAGATGTGCACGACCGGTGCGGCCAGCTCGATGTGGCCCATGCGCTCGCGCCGGACCTTCGAGCGGGTGACCTCGACGCCGCAGCGCTCGCAGACGATGCCCCGGAAGCGGACCCGCTTGTACTTCCCGCAGTAGCACTCCCAGTCCTTGGTCGGACCGAAGATCTTCTCGCAGAACAGCCCGTCCTTCTCCGGGCGCAGCGTGCGGTAGTTGATGGTCTCCGGCTTCTTGACCTCGCCGTTCGACCACCCGCGGATCGAGTCCGCGGTCGCCAGCCCGATGCGCAGCTGGTCGAAGTTGTTGACATCCAACACTTAGAAACCCCTCTCGGCAGCACGCCGGGCGTCTTCTTCATCGGATCCGCGCTCGGGGCGGCTGATGTCGATGCCCAGCTCCTCCGCGGTGCGGAACACGTCTTCATCGAGCTCACGCATCTCGATCTCCTCGCCGGTGAGCGAGAGGACCTCGACGTTGAGGCACAACGACTGCATCTCTTTGATGAGCACCTTGAAGCTCTCGGGGATCCCGGGCTCGGGGATGTTCTCACCCTTGACGATCGCCTCGTAGACCTTCACGCGCCCGAGGACGTCGTCGGACTTGATCGTGAGCAGCTCCTGGAGGGCGTAGGCGGCGCCGTAGGCCTCGAGGGCCCACACCTCCATCTCGCCGAAGCGCTGGCCCCCGAACTGGGCCTTCCCACCGAGGGGCTGCTGGGTGATCATCGAGTACGGACCGGTCGAGCGGGCGTGGATCTTGTCGTCGACGAGGTGCGCCAGCTTCAGGATGTAGACGTAGCCGACCGAGATCGGGTTGTCGTAGGCCTCACCGGTGCGACCGTTGTAGAGGGTGGTCTTGCCGTCGACGCCGATGAGGCGCCCGTTGCCCTGCGGGCCGTAGGTGGTGCCCGCCGCCTCCGGCTGGAGGTTCTCGAGGATCTTCTGGATGGTCGGGTGCTTGCCCGCCTTGTCGGCCTCGTCCCAGTGGGCTCCGTCGAAGACCGGCGTGGCGATGTGCACCGACGGCTCGGTGATCGGCCGGGTCTTCTTCTCGGTGCCCCGCTTGGGGGTCTTGGCCAGGGCGTTGCCCTCCCAGCCCCAGCGCGCCGTCCAGCCGAGGTGGCTCTCGAGCACCTGGCCGACGTTCATGCGGCTGGGCACGCCCAGGGGGTTGAGGATGATGTCGACCGGCGTGCCGTCCGCCAGGAACGGCATGTCCTCCACCGGCAGGATCTTCGAGATGACGCCCTTGTTGCCGTGGCGGCCGGCGAGCTTGTCGCCCTCGGAGATCTTGCGGCGCTGGGCCACGTAGACCCGCACCAGCTGGTTCACCCCGGGGGGCAGCTCGTGGGCGTCTTCCCGGGAGAACACCCGCACGTCGATGACCTTGCCCGACTCGCCGTGGGGCACCTTGAGCGAGGTGTCGCGCACCTCGCGCGCCTTCTCACCGAAGATGGCGCGCAGCAGCCGCTCCTCGGGGGTGAGCTCGGTCTCGCCCTTCGGGGTGACCTTGCCGACCAGCACGTCGCCGGCCGACACCTCGGCGCCGACGCGGATGATGCCGCGCTCGTCGAGGTCTTTCAGGATCTCCTCGGAGAGGTTGGGGATGTCACGGGTGATCTCCTCCGCGCCGAGCTTGGTGTCACGGGCGTCGACCTCGTGCTCCTCGATGTGGATCGAGGTGAGCACGTCGTCGCGCACGAGGCGCTCGGAGAGGATGATCGCGTCCTCGTAGTTGTAGCCCTCCCACGGCATGAACGCGACCAGCAGGTTCTTGCCGAGGCCGAGCTCGCCCATCTCCGTGGAGGGGCCGTCGGCCAGCACGTCGTTCTTCTCGACCGAGGCGCCCTCCTCGACGGTGATGCGCTGGTTGAGGCAGGTGTTCTGGTTCGACCGGCGGAACTTCGCCAGGCGGTACACCTTGCGGCCGAGGGTGACCCCCGCCCAGTCGGTCTGGCCGGGCTCGTAGTCGACGGTGACGTGCTCGCCCCCCACCTCGACCACCAGGCCGCGGCCCTCGGCGAGCAGCACGTCGCCCGCGTCACGGGCGGCGCGGCCCTCGACGCCGGTGCCGATGAAGGGCGCCTCCGGCTTGACCAGCGGCACCGCCTGCTTCTGCATGTTGGCGCCCATCAGGGCCCGGTTGGCGTCGTCGTGCTCGACGAAGGGGATCAGCGCCGTGGAGATGGAGACCATCTGCTTGGGCGACACGTCCATCAGGTCGACCTCGGTGGGCGGCACGAAGTCGACCTCGCTGGTCGTCCCGTAGCTGGTGCCGCCGGCGCCGATGCGCAGGGCGGGGCCCTGGGGGGCGCGCCGCACCAGCACGCGCGAGTCGATCAGCGTGCCGTCGTCGGCGAGCGTCGCGTTCGCCTGGGCGATGACGTGCTCTTCCTCCTCGTCGGCGGCGAGGTACATGATCTCGTCGACGACCTGGCCGTTCTCGACCCGCCGGTACGGCGTCTCGATGAAGCCGTACTCGTTGATGCGGCCGTAGCTGGCCAGGTGGCCGATGAGGCCGATGTTCGGGCCTTCGGGCGTCTCGATCGGGCACATGCGGCCGTAGTGGCTGGTGTGCACGTCTCGCACCTCGAAGCCGGCCCGCTCCCGGGAGAGGCCGCCGGGGCCCATGGCCGACAGGCGCCGCTTGTGGGTCAGGCCCGACAGCGGGTTGGTCTGGTCCATGAACTGGCTGAGCTGGCTGGTCCCGAAGAACTCCTTGATCGCCGCCACCACCGGGCGGATGTTGATCAGGGTCTGGGGGGTGATCGCCTCGACGTCCTGGGTGGTCATGCGCTCGCGCACGACCCGCTCCATGCGCGACAGGCCGACGCGCACCTGGTTCTGGATCAGCTCGCCGACGCTGCGGATGCGGCGGTTGGCGAAGTGGTCCTGGTCGTCGGGGCGGTAGCCCTCGGCGCCCTGGGCCAGGTGCAGCATGTAGCTGCACGCGGCGAGGATCTCCGAGCGGCTGAGCACGCCCTGGCCCGGTTCGGGCCGCTCGAGCTCGAGGCCGAAGAGCTCCTCGGCCTTGTCGATCTCGGAGCCGAGCTTGCGGTCGAGCTTGTAGCGGCCGACCTTGGTCAGGTCGTAGCGCTTCGGGTTGAAGAACGCGTTCTCGAAGTAGGCGCGCGCCGACTCCACCGACGGCGGCTCACCCGGGCGGGCCCGCTTGTAGATCTCGAGCAGCGCCTCCTCCTGGGTGGGGGCGAGCTCGCGCTCTTTCTCCCACTGGCCCTCGAGGAAGTCGAAGTGGCGCACGATCCGCTCGAGGAAGCCCTCGTCGGTGTAGCCCATGGCCCGCAGCAGCACGAAGAGGCTGAGGCGGCGCTTGCGGGCCACCCGGCTGCCGGCGGTGATGTCCTTGCCGGGCTTGGCCTCGACGTCGAACTCGATCCACTCACCGCGGTAGGGGTGGATGGTGCCGGTCACGAACGTCTTGGCGTCGCGGCCGGGCTGGAAGATGACGCCCGGCGAGCGCACCAGCTGGCTGACGACCACCCGCTCGGTGCCGTTGATGATGAACGTGCCCCGGTCGGTCATCATCGGGAAGTCCCCCATGAAGACCGTCTGTTCCTTGATCTCGCCGGTGTTGGCGTTCTGGAACTGCGCGCGCACGAAGATCGGCGCGGCATAGGTCATGTCTTTTTCTTTGCACTCCTCCACCGTGAACTTCGGCGGGGGGCGCAGGTCCTGGTCGTCGGGGTCGAACTCCAGGATCAGCTTCAGCGAGCCGCTGAAGTCCTCGATGGGGCTGATGTCGCGGAACGTGTCGGCGAGCCCCTTGGCGAGGAACTCGCGGAAGCTGTCACGCTGGATCGAGATGAGGTCCGGCAGCGGGAGGGCCTCATCGAGGTTGGCGAAGGAGAACCGCTCCCGGGAGACGGGACGAGACGGCAAGGGCCTGCTCCTAGTCGACGTTGGGTGAGCTGGCCGTGAAGACAGCAGTGCCCACCCGCGCCGAAGCGGGGTGGGTTGCAGGGGGGAGGACCACGGCAACTGCCCAGTGTAGGACACCGGGCAGGAGAAGGCAACGCCCTCTTCGGCGACGTGGGGTTTGCGGAGAAGGGTACGGCACTCCCGTACGGCGGTCAAGGGTAACCGTCGGCCGATGCCGCCAAACCCAGAGGGGAGGTCGGCCTGTGCGTGGGTGGCGGTGCGCACCTGGCGCGCCGGAGCCGCACCGGCCACGCACGGACGGGCCGGCGGCTAGCCCTCCTGCTCGGTGGGGCGGATCAGGATCTCGTTGACGGCGGTGTGGCGCGGCTGGGTCACCATGTAGAGCACGGCGCGGGCGATGTCGTCGGACTGCAGGCGCTCGATCTTGCCGAAGCGCTGGCGGAGGGTCTCTTGGATCTCGGGGCGGTTGTGGCTGCCGAGCTCGGTCTCGACCGCACCGGGTTCGACCAGCCCGACGCGCACGTGGCGGCCGGTGACCTCCTGGCGGAGGCCCTCGCTGAAGGCGCCCACGCCCCACTTGGTGGCGTTGTACACCGCCGAGCCGGACCGGGCGACCCGGCCGGCGACCGAGGAGACGTTCACCAGGTCGGCTGCCCGGCGGGGGTCGCCGCCGGCTGCCTGCAGGAGGTGGGGCATGGCCGCGTGGGTCACGTAGAGCAGGCCCTTGAGGTTCAGGTCGACCATCCGGTCCCACTCGTCGACAGGGGCGTCGACGGCGGGGCCGAGCAGCATGACGCCGGCGTTGTTCACGACGATGTCGAGCCGGCCGAGCTCGCCGGCCGCCTCGGCCACCGCGGCCTCGGCGGCCGACCGGTCGGTGACGTCGCCCTCGATGACGTGGGCCCGGCCGCCGGCGGCGCCGATGCGCTCGGCGAGGGCCTCGAGGCGGTCGCGGCGGCGGGCCACCACGGCGACGGTGGCCCCTTCGGCGGCGAGGGCCTCGGCGGTGGCCTCGCCGATGCCGCTGCTGGCCCCGGTGACGAGGGCGACTGTTCCGGTGAGCTGGTCGGTCATGCCCACCGTGGTACCCGACCTCCCCGGCTAGCGGCGGCGCGACCGGGCGACCCGGGCGGCGTCGGTGAGCCAGGCGACCAGCGCGTCGGCCTCGGTGGCGTCCCGGTCGCGGGCCGCTGCCCGCACCGACCGGCCGGCCGTGTCGAGGTGCACGGTGGCCAGCCCCAGTCGGCGCTGGAGTGGCCCCTCGACCCGGCGGATGCTCTGCAGCCGGGCCAGCGGCACCCAGTCGGTGACCAGCCGGAAGCGCCCGGACGTGCTGACCGCCAGGCGGGCGTCTGCGCCGAACGACAGGTGCGGGTAGCGCAGCGGTGCCTTCCACGCCGCCCGGCGCGGCGGCGGGCTCGGGGGCGCGGTGGCGAGGGCATCGGCGCCGACGATGCGGCTGACCAGCCGGGCGGCGTCGGCGCGCGAGCCGACGGGCAGCAGGGCCCGGCCGGCCCGGCGCTGCGACCGCTCGCGCCGGCTGGTGGTCACGTGCCCGGCGACGTCGACCTCCAGCCGGCACCACCCGAAGGGTCGCCAGGTGAGCGGCTGCACCATCCGCAGGGCCTGCACCCGGCCGGCCGGGATCGTCTCGGCCGACCGCTCGACCAGGCCGGCATGCACCAGGAGGCCTTCGGGGGCATCGGCGACGGTCATGGCGTAGCCGGCGTTGAAGCGCTGCCAGAGGCTGGTCAGCGCCGAGAGCACCAAGGCGGCGCCGCCGCTGGCCGCGCCGGCGGCAGCGGGCGGGTCGGTGGCGGCGAGCACGACGAGCCCGCCGACGAAGGCGAGCACGGTGAGGGAGGTGCCCGACACCAGCAGCGAGGCCACGAGGGTGGCCGTGTCGACCCGGTGCACGATCGCGCCGCCCCCCGTCGACCCGGCGATGGCTCGTCGGGGGGCGCCGGGCGCTGTGGCGGGGGCGGCCCCGCCCTGGCCGGGACCGCTGGCGCGGGCCAGCAGCTCCCGGCGGAGGGCCTCCGCCTGGGCGTCGGGCAGGTACGCCAGCCGGCCCGTCGTCTGGCCGCCGGAGGCCATGCGCAGGCGCAGCTCGGCCACCCCGAGGGCGCGGGCGACACCGGGCCGCACGATGTCGACCGCCTGCAGCGAGGCCAGCGGGTAGCGCAGCGACCGGCGGCGCACCAGGCCGGTCTCCACTTGCAGCGCCCCGTCGGCGATGCGCCACCGGGTCACCAGCCACGACACGAAGCCGGCGACACCGACCACCACGAGCAGGCCCAGGCGGGTGTAGAGCGCCGTGCGGTCCTGCGGGTTGACCAGGGCAGAGGCGAGCACGAGGAGCAGGGCGATCGCCGCCCGCCCGAGGCGCACCACCGTCGACAGGGGGTGCAGCCGCTGCCAGGCCCCCGTCGGCCACCCCCCCGCTCCGGGGCCCCCGACGGGGGCCGACGGGACGGTCGCCGACGGGGCGGCCGGCGAAGGGCTGGCCGGGGCGAGCGGCTGGCCGGTGCCGGGATGGCGGCCGGTCACCGGGACCGCGCCTGGTGGCCGGCGGTCACAGGCCGGTGGCCTGGTGCTCGCCCAGCGCGGAGAGCTGGTCGCGCAGGCGGGCGGCCTCCGTCGCGTCGAGGCCGGGGATGCGGGCGTCGCTGGTGGCCGCCGCGGTGTGCAACCGCACGCTGGCCAGCCCGAACGCCCGCTCGAAGGGCCCGGCGGTGACGTCGACGATCTGCATGCGGCCGTACGGCACGACCGAGGTCCTGCGGAACATCAGCCCCCGGTGCACGACGAGGTCGTCGGCCCGTTGGGCATAGGCCCACGCACGCGCCCGGCGCAGCGCCAGCGCGTCGACGGCGGCGCCGAGCAGCGCCGCCCCGGCGGCCACCGCCCAGCCGGCGGGGGCCCCCGCCAGGGCCGCGGCGGCGCCCCCCGCCACCACCGGGGCGGTGGCGGCCGCCACCTGCAGGTGGCGC
>DASTHS010000325.1:0-4896 GCA_035718085.1 Acidimicrobiales bacterium
GGTGGTGGCCGTCGACGTGGACGAGGAGGCGGTGGCCACGACCGTCGCCAACGTCGCCGCCAACGGGGTCGCCTCCCTCGTCACCGCCAGCACCACCGCCGTCGCCGACCTGACCACCGGCGCCGACCTGGCCCTGGTCAACGTGACCGCCGGGGTGCACGCCGCCGTGGGCCCGCACGTGGCGCGCCTGGTGCGCCGCGGCGGCCGGTTGCTGCTGGCGGGGCTGCTGCCCGGCCAGTGGCGCCACGTGGCCGACGCCTACCCAGGCACCGTGGTCGTCGATCGCCCCGCCCTCGACGGCTGGGAGGGCGTCGTGCTCGTCGCCGGGGCGGCCTGACCGGCAGGTCCCTTCAGCCGGCGCGCTCCGTCAGCAGGCAGGGCTCGTCAGCCGGCGGCGCCGTCGGGCGGCCCGCTGCGCCGCCAGGCCTGCTCCTCGGCCCGGCGGGCCACCTCGCGCACGGGCAGGTCGACCAGGGCGGCCACCCGGGCGGCGTCGTCGTGCTCGGCCTTGACCCGCCCTGGGCTGCGCTTGACCCGCACCACGTGGCCGCCGACCTCGACGTCCTCGAACGAGCGGGGGCTCACCCAGCGCTCCAGCACGCTCCGGCGCACGCCCAAGGTGCCGGTCTCGGCCTGCAGCCGCTCGCGCACGGGCTGCTCCCTGCCCGGGTCGACGAGGGCGGAGACCACGTGGGCGGGGCGGCCCTTCTTCCCCACCACCGGCGTCACCCAGGCGTCATGGGCGCCGGCCGCCATCAGGGCGGCGATGGTGGTGGCCAGCACCTCCCCGGTGACGTCGTCGAGGTTCGCCTCCAGCAGGTGCACGGGCTGGCCGGGGCCGGGGCCGCCCGCGGCTGCTTCGCCCACCACCACCTGCACCACGTTCGGGCGGCCGTCGAGCTCGCGCGCCCCGGCGCCGTGACCGGTGGCCCGCACCGTGAGGGCCGGCATCGGGCCCCACTGCTCGACGGTGGCCGCCAGCAGGGCCGCCCCGGTGGGCGTGGTGAGCTCGCCGACGACGTCGGTGCCGTAGGTCGGGGCGCCGCGGAGGAGCTCGACGACGGCGGGGACCGGCACGGGCAGCAGGCCGTGGGCGCTGCGCACCATGCCGCCGCCCTGGGCCACCGGGCTGGCGTGCACCCGGTCGACGCCGAGCAGCTCGAGGGCCAGGCAGGTGCCCACCACGTCGACGATGGCGTCGTGGCCGCCGACCTCGTGGAAGTGCACCTGCTGCACCGGTCGGCGGTGCAGGCGGCCCTCGACCTCGGCGAGGGCGGCGAAGGTGGCCAGGGCCCGGCGGCGGGCCCGCTCCGGCAGGGCGGCTGCCTCGATCAGCCCGGCGATGTGGGCGTGGGTGCGCACCACCTCGTCGTCGCGGACGTGCACGTGGAGGCGGGTGGCGGCGACCCCGCCGCGGAGCACCGGCTCGGCCTCGACCTCCCACCCGCGGATCGGCAGCCCGCGCAGGGCGGCGACCACCTCGGCGAGGTCGGCTCCGGCATCGACCAGGCTGGCGAGGGCCATGTCGCCGGCGATGCCCGAGAAGCAGTGCCACCAGGCGACGGTGGGCGCATCCCCGCGGTGGCCGGCGCTCACGGCCACAGCCGGGCCACGGCGAGGGCGGCGCCGAACCCGTTGTCGATGCCGACCACGGTGATGCCCGAGGCGCACGAGCTGAGCATCGCCAGCAGCGCGGTCACCCCTTCGAGGGCGGCGCCGTAACCCACGCTGGTCGGCACCGCGACCACCGGCACGCGGGTCAACCCGCCGACCACGCTGGCCAGCGCGCCCTCCATCCCCGCCACCACGACCACGGCGTCGGCGGCCTCCAGCTCGTCGAGCGCGCCCAGCAAGCGGTGCAGCCCGGCCACCCCCACGTCGGCGACCAGCCGGGGGGTGAAGCCGAGCGCGGCCAGCACGGCGGCCGCCTCTTCCGCCACCGGGAGGTCCGCCGTGCCCGCGGTGGCCACCACGACGTGCTCGGCGCGGGGCTTGGCCGGCCGCCACACGATGGTGTGGCCACTGCGCCTGCCCCCCGGCGCGCCCGCCAGCGCTGCGGCCGCCTGGGCGTCGTCGACGCGGCTGAGGATCACCGGTCCGCCGTCGGGCTCACCGAGCAGCTCGGCGACGATGCCCGCGCACTGCTCGGGGGTCTTGCCCGGCGCGTAGACCGCCTCCGGGCGACCCTGGCGCAGCGACCGGTGGTGGTCGACCTTGGCGTAGCCGAGGTCGGCGAAGGGCAGCCGGGCGAGGCGGCGGACGGCGTCGTCGGGGTGCACGGCGCCGGTGCGGACGCCGTCGACCAGGGCGCGCAGTGCGTCGATCTCCACGCCGCCCATCCTGCCCGCCGGCAGGCGGTGGCCGGCGGCCCCGCCGCGCCGGCCTACCGTGGGGCGGTGTCGACGACCGGTGCCACGCGGATCGGGTTCCTCGGACCCCGGGGCACCTTCACCGAAGAAGCCCTGCGCTCCGACCCTGCCCTCGCCGGCGCCGAGCACGTCGCCATGGGCAGCTTCACCGAGGTGCTCGGGGCGGTCGGCGGGACCGTCGACCACGCCTTCGTGGCCCTCGAGAACTCGATCGAGGGCAGCGTCCCGGTCACCGTCGACCAGCTCGTGTTCGCCCGTGACCTGATCATCGTCGCCGAGGTGGTGCTGCCCGTGCGCCAGAACCTGCTGGCCCCCGCCGGCGTCGACCTGGCCGACGTCCGCCGGGTGGTCTCGTACCCCCACGCCACCGCCCAGTGCCGCGACTGGCTCTCCGCCCACCTGCCCGGCGCGGCCGAGGTGGCAGCCGCCTCCACCGCCGAGGCCGTCCGAGACGTGGCCGCGGGCACCGTCGGGCCGGGCGCCGCCGCCATCGGCACCGCCCTCGCCGGGTCGCTCTACGGCCTCGAGGTGCTCGCCGCCGGCATCGAGGACCACGCCGGCAACGCCACCCGCTTCGTGCTCGTCGCCCCCGCCGACAGCCCCATCCCGGCTCCCACCGGCCACGACAAGACCTCGATCGTGTGCTTCCAGTCGGCCGACCGGCCCGGCAGCCTCCACGGCATCCTCGGGCAGTTCTCGGCGCGCGACATCAACCTGGTGAAGCTGGAGTCGCGGCCGACCAAGCACCGCCTCGGCGACTACTGCTTCCTGATCGACTTCGAGGGCCACGTCGCCGACGAGGTCGTCGCCGACTGCCTGCGCGACCTGCACGCCACGCTGCGGGAACTGAAGTTCCTCGGCTCCTATCCCGCCGCCGGCGAGCACGGGGCCGCCCGGCGGCGCGACGCCGGGGCGGCCTGGCAGGCCGCCGACCGGTGGATCACGGCGCTGCGCGGGCAGGTGCGCCCCCCGTAGCCCGCCCTCCCGGGCCCGGCCGCCCTACCCTCGGCGACCATGCCCGCCGACGCCGCCGCCCCCTTCGACCTGGCCGAGACCGACCGCCTCCTGTCGACCACCCGGGCGGTGCGCAAGCGCCTCGACCTGACCCGGCCGGTACCCGCCGAGGTGGTGCTCGACTGCATCACCCTGGCCACCCAGGCGCCCACCGGCTCCAACAGCCAGGGCTGGCGGTGGGTGGTCGTCACCGACCCGGCCAAGCGGCGGGCCCTCGCCGACCTCTACGACCGCGGCGGGCGCGCCTACCTGCAGGCCGCCGGCGAAGAGGCGGAAGGCCAGACCCGCCGGGTCTACGACAGCGCCGTGCACCTCCTCGACGTGCTCGCCGACGTTCCGGTGCACGTGATCCCCTGCATCGAGGGGCGCGTCGACGGCGCCCCCAACGCCATGGCGGCGGGGTTCTACGGGTCGATCCTGCCGGCGGTCTGGAGCTTCCAGCTGGCGTTGCGCTCCCGCGGGCTGGGCTCGGCGTGGACGTCGCTGCACCTGGCCCACGAGAAGGAGGCCGCCGAGCTGCTCGGCATCCCCGACACCGTCTCCCAGGTGGCCCTGCTGCCCGTCGCCTACACCGTCGGCACCGACTTCAAGCCCGCCGCCCGGCGGCCGGTGGAGGAGATCACCTTCTTCGACGCCTGGGGCGCCACCCGGGGCTGACCTCTCGGCGTGCGGGAGCGGTCGGGGGCCTCGGCTCAGACCACCAGGCCGAGGCCGCCGTCGACCACGAGGATCTGGCCGGTCACGTAGCCGGACGTGGCCATGGCGAGGGTGACCTCGGCCACGTCGTCGGGGGTGCCGACCCGCTTGAGGGGGGCGGTCGACTCGACCCCCGCGTGCTGCGCGTCCCAGTCGGCGGTCCACGGGGTGGCGATCAGCCCTGGCGCCACGGCGTTGACCCGCACCTCGGGGCCGACGACCTTGGCCAGCAGCTCGGTCTGGTGGTTGAGCGCCGCCTTCGAGCAGGCGTAGGGGATGGAGCTGCCCACCTCCCGCACCCCGGCGAGCGAGGTGACGTTGGTGATCGACCCGCCACCGTCGGCCCGCAGGTGCGGGAGGGCGGCCTGGCACACCAGCCAGGTGCCGAAGACGTTGATCTCGAACACCCGTCGCCACAGCTCGAGGTCAGCGGCGTCGATGTCGGCGTGGGGCACCACCTTCGTCCACCCGGCGTTGTTCACCAGGTGGTCGAGGCGCCCCCACTTCCCGACGGCGGCCTGCACGACGGCCGCCGCGCCCGCCGGCGTGGAGACGTCGGCCTGCACGTAGGTGGCGTCGGGCAGGCTCTCGGCGACCCGTCGGCCGGCGTCGACCGACGTGGCCGAGTTCACGACGACCGCCGCGCCCTCTGCCGCAAAGCGGCGGGCCACGGCCTCGCCGATGCCGCTCGACGAGCCGGTGACCACCGCGACCTTGCCTTCACACGTCCCCATCGGCGAGACAGTAGGCGGCCGCTACGCTCGGGGTCCCGGGAGGGATGGCAGAGCGGCCGAATGCGAGGCTCTTGAAAAGCCTT
>DASTHS010000326.1:0-4535 GCA_035718085.1 Acidimicrobiales bacterium
CGTCGAGGCGCTCACCGGCGAAGTGCGCGGCGTAGTGGTCGGGGTCTTTGCGCGGCAACGACGCCCGGTGGCTGCGGTGGACGGCCTCGTCGCCCAGCCATGGCGGCAGCTGGCCGGCCGCCGCCAGCTCGGCCTGGCGCACCGGGCCGTCGACGCCCGCCCCGGCGAGGTCGGCGCGGATCGTCTCCCGGCAGGTGTCGTCGAACCCCCGCTCGGCCCACTCGTCGCAGACGGCGACGAGGTACGCCTCGAGGGCCGGCTCGTGGCCGGCCCACATCAGCACGGCAGGGTGCGACTTCCAGGCGTACGCAGGCACGGTCAGGGCCCGGACGATCTGGATGCCCTCGACCCGCTGCTTGCCGAGCCGGCGGTCGTCGAGCACGGCGGCGCTGCGTGCGAAGTCGGCGTAGGGCAGGAAGGTCTGCACCCTCCGCAGCTACCCCCCGGCCCCCTCCGCGAACGGGGTGATCACCGGCGGCGGGGGCGCCGACGGCAGCTGGTTGACCCGGTCGATCAGCTGGCGCAGACGGCCGTACGACATGCGGTCGAACCGCATGGCCAGGCGGGGCAGGTCGGGGAACTCCTCGGCCCGCCGTTCGGCGGCCAGCGGCGTGTCGAGCACCCGGATGCGCCCGTCGACGACGTCGGCGAACTCCTCGCTCAACGCGGCCGCCTCCGCCTCGGTGGGCCGAGCCTGCAGTCGCAACACCAGCGTGTCGCCCACCCAGCGCACCGAGTGGTGGTTGCGGTAGAAGCCGATGACCTCCGCGGCGGCGTCGTCGACCCCGTCGCAGATGCGGTACAGGCAGGCGTCGACGGGGTTGATCAGCTGGCGTGACTCGACCTCCTCGTCGACGAAGCGCTTCCAGCCCCGCCAGTAGCTGCCGCCGGGCAGCTCGAGGAGCACGACCGGCGCCGGCTCGGCCTTGCCCGTCTGCAGGAGGGTGAGCAGCTCGAAGGCCTCGTCGAGGGTCCCGAAGCCGCCCGGCAGCACCGCGTACCCCCAGGACTCCTTGATGAGCAGCAGCTTCCGGGTGAAGAAGTACTTCATCGACACGAGCTTCGGGTCGGTGGCGATGAACTGGTTGGCCGACTGCTCGAACGGCAGCCGGATGTTGATGCCGAAGGCGTGCTCCGGGCCGGCGCCCTCCAGGCCGGCGGCCATGATGCCCGGACCGGCCCCGGTGACCGTCGACCAGCCGTTGCGGGCGAGCAGGCGGGCGAGGTTGCGGGCGGCCTCGTAGAGCGGGTCGTCGGGCCGGGTGCGCGCCGAGCCGAACATGGTGATCTTGCGCACGTCGCGGTAGGGGGCGAACACCTCGAAGCCATCGGCCATCTCCCGTAGGGCGGCGGCGGCGATCTTGAGGTCGAGGCGGTCGGAGGTGTCGACGGCGAGGCGCACCACCGTGCGCAGCATGTCGGTCAGCTGGTCGCGGTTGGAGGTGACGCCGACCGTGTCGAGCAGCCCGCTGAGCACGGCCTCGACGTCCGCGCCGGCCGGAGGGGCGCCGCCGTCGGGGTCGACGAACTCGGCGGTGTCGGCGCGCCGAGGGCGGTGGCCGCCCGGCGGGGGGGCCGGCGGGGTGCGGTCGGGCACTAGCGCGGGGCGGCGGCGCGGTCGACGAGCCAGACGACCTCGTCGGCGACGACGCGGGCGGCGGGCACGTCGGCGCCGTCGACCACCTGCTGCAGCATGGCGCGCTTGTCTTCGCCGGCCACGGTGAACAGGGCGAGCCGGGCGCGGGCGATCCCGGAGAAGGTGAGGGTCATGCGGGGGTGCACGTTGCGGCCCGACGGGTCGGCGTTGCGGGCGACGAGCTGACCGGGGTCGGCGTCGAGGGCGGCCGAGCCGGGGAACAGCGACGCGGTGTGGCCGTCGGCCCCCATGCCCAGGTGCACCAGGTCGAGCTTGCCGACCTCGCCGAGGCGCAGCTGGTAGGCGTCGGGCCCGTCGTCGCAGCGCATCGGGAACACCGCGTTCGCCGCCCCCACCCGCTCGAGCAGCGCCCGGCGGCCGAGCAGCTGGTTGGAGTCGGGGTCGTCGGCCGGCACGCAGCGCTCGTCGCCCCAGTAGACGTTGACCGACAGCCAGTCGACCTTGCCGATGCTGTCGGCAGCCAGTCGCTCGTAGCAGGTCCGGGCGGTGCTCCCACCGGACAGCGCCAGGCAGAACAGCTCCTCGGGCCGCTGCTGGAAGGCGCCGATGACCCGGGACGCAAAGGCCCCGGGCAGGTCGTCGACGACGATCAGCTCTCCGTTCACCGCCAGGACGCTACTGCGGCCCGTGGTCAGGTCCGGTCGGCGTCGTCGGGCTCGGCGAGCACCTCCGCCGCCTTGAGCACGGCACGCCGGGCGCGCGCCAGACGGCGCTCGTCGACGGGCAGCTCGCGGCCGCCGGCGTCGATCGATTCCCGGAGCCGCTCGATGCCGAGGTCGGCCAGCTCGTCGGCGATCGCCTCCAACCGGCGCCGGATGTCGTCGAACTCCCCCGCCATCCCCGCCAGCTTCGCATGCGACGGCCGCCCGGCGCTGCGACCCGGGCCGGTCAGTCGGACGGGCAGCGCGTGCCCGGCGCCGGCGCGACGAGGCCGACCAGGTAGGTGGCCACGGCACTGCGCACGCAGCCGCTCGCAGGCAGGGCGGTGTGGCCGTCGCCGACGCGGGTGAGCAGCACCCCCGATCCGAGCTCGGCGGCGAGGTGGCGGGCCCAGGCGTAGGGGGTGATGGGGTCGCCCGTCGACCCCACCACCACGATCGGCGGCGCGCCGGGGGCGGTCAAGGGGTGGGGGCCGCCCGCCGGGGCCGGCGCCGGCCAGACGCTGCAGGTGGCCTCGGACGCCACGTCGAGGGCGGAGAACAGCGCACCGGCCGCCTCCAGCCGGGCGGTAGCGGCCTGCACCTCGCCGAGCGTGGGCGGGGTCACGTCGGTGCAGTCGACCGCGGTCTCGGCCTCCACCTCCGTCGAGTAGCCGCCCGACGGCGTGGTGCCGACGTACGACCGGAACAGGTCGGCCAGGCCGGTGCCGTCCCCGCCGGCGGCGGCCGCCAGCGCCCGGCCGAGCTGCGGCCACGACGCGGTCGAGTACAGGCCGCGGGCGGTGCCGTAGAGCACCTGGGCCGCCCCCACCCCGCCACCGAGCCGCCCGGCGCGGGCGGCGTCGACCAGGGCCCCCAGGGCCGCCTCCGCGGAGCCGACCGGCCGCCACGGGCACCGCGACGACCGGCAGGCGGCCGCGAACGCCCCGAGTTGGGCGTCGACGGCGCCGCCCTGGGCGGCGAGGGCGTCGAGGGGGGCGAGGGTCGGGTCGAGGGCGCCGTCGAGCACCATCGCCCGCACCCGGGTCGGGTAGAGGCTGGCGTAGGTCGCTCCCAGCAGGGTGCCGTAGGAGAACCCGAGGTAGCTCAGCCGGGTGTCGCCCAGGGCCGCGCGCACCGCGTCGAGGTCGCGGGCGGCGTCGAGGGTGTTCACGTGGGCGAGCAGCGGGCCCGACGGCGACGACTGGCAGGCGGCGGCGAAGCCGCGCGCCGTGGCGACCAGCGTGGCGAAGCCGGCCGGCCCGGGCGGCTCGGGGTCGGCCGACAGGTAGCGGCCGAGCGCGGCCTGGTCGAGGCAGGTCACCGGGGCGGAGTGCCCGACGCCCGGCGGGTCGTAGCCGACCACGTCGAACGCCCGGCGCACGTCGGCGGGCAGCAGCTGGGCGATGGCGGGCACGGCGTCGACCGCCGAGATGCCCGGGCCACCGGGGTTGACGACCAGCGAGCCGACCCGGTGGCCCGTCGCCGGGAGCCGGTCGATGGCCAGGGCGACGGTGGCCCCTCCCGGCGCCGTCGGGTCGAGGGGCACCGACAGGGTGGCGCACTGCGCGCCGGCAGGCCCGGCGCCGTCCCGGCACGGCACCCACCGCAGCGGGCCCGGCGGCCCGGCGGTGGCCGCCGGGGTGCCGGCACCGCGGCCGGTGGCACCGCCCGATCCCCCGGAGGCCGACCGCACGGCCCCGCCGCACCCGCCGAGGCCCACTGCGAGCACGACGAGCGACGCGATCGCCCGTCGGTGCCGACGGGCGACGGGTCGCTGTTCGTCCGCCATGCCGGGGGCCGACGCTACCGCCGGTCGTCGGGCGGGTCGCCACTAGCGTCGCCCGCCATGGCCGACCTCTCGCTCGCTGGCTACCTGGAGGCGGAGCGCGACCGCATCCTCGACGACCTCGTCGCGTGGTTGCGGATCCCCTCGATCTCGAGCGACCCGGCCCACGTCGACGACGTGCGGGCCTCGGCGCAGTGGCTGGCCGATCGGCTGGAGGCGGCCGGCTTCGAGCACGTGCGCCTCCTCGAGACGGGGACCGCCGACGCCCCGGGCCTGCCCGCGGTCTACGGCGACTGGCTCCACGCCGGCGACGACGCCCCCACGGTGCTCGTCTACGGCCACCACGACGTGCAACCGGTCGACCCGCTCGGTGACTGGACCAGCCTGCCGTTCGACCCGGTGGTGGTCGACGGCGAGCTGCGGGCCCGGGGCGCCATCGACGACAAGGGGC
>DASTHS010000327.1:0-2978 GCA_035718085.1 Acidimicrobiales bacterium
CGGTGATCACCTGCTCCGAGCCGATGCGCGAGGAGGTCACGCGGCTCTTCGCGCTTCCTGACGACCAGGTCCGCGTCGTCCCCAACGGCGTCGACGCGCCCCGGTGGACCCCGACCGCCCGCGCCGTCGCCGCCGCCCGCGCCGAGCTCGGCGAGGTCAACGCCGCCCGGGAGCTTGGCCTGGCCGCGTGCCGGCGGGCCATCCGGGCTGCAGGCAGCACCATCCGGGCCGCTCACCAGGGCCGCACCGCCGACGTGGTGGGGCTGCTGGGGGAGTGCGAAGCGGCGGTGCGGGAGGCCCAGGCGGCCTTGGCACCGCACCCTGCCCTCGCCGGCGCCGGCTTCTTGCACGACGCGGAGAAGGAGCTGGCCGAGGCCGTGCTGACCGCCGCCGTGCTGGCCGGTGACCCCCTTCCCGGTCCGGCGGCCGTCGGCGTCGGGGTGCCTGCCTGGCTCAACGGCCTGGCGGAGGCCGCCTCCGAGCTGCGCCGGGCCATCCTCGACCGCCTCCGACGCGGCGACGCCCCCGCCGCCGAGCGCCTCTTCGTCGCCATGGAGGACGCCCACGAGCTGCTCGCCGGTGTCGACCTGCCCGACGCCGTCACCGGCGGCTTGCGGCGCACCAACGACGCCCTGCGCGCCGTGCTCGAGCGCACCCGCAGCGACCTGACCACCACCACCCTGCAACGTCGCCTGCAAGCCGCCCTCGAGGCGGCGGCGGCCCGGACCGCCGAGGGCGGCCCCCCGCTGCGCTAGGGTGATGGCCCCTGCGGGGGTGTAGCTCAGCTGGAAGAGCGCCTCGGTCGCATCGAGGAAGTCGAGGGTTCGAGTCCCTTCACCTCCACTCGCTGAAACCGAAATCGCAGTCCGGGAGGCCCTCGTCGAGGGCCTCTCGTCGCGTCCCACAGGAGTCTGGACGGCTCTTCGAGCCCTCCGGTGCCGCACCTGGCGGACTATTTCGGGGAAATGGCGCGCAGTCGCACGCGCCGTACCCCGCTTCCGAAACGATCGCTCGCAGAAGTCGAGCCGACTCGTCGCGATCGGCCATCGCCGACGCAGTCGAGCGTGTCGCGGCAGTGGGCTTCGAAGTCGGCACCCGGGGCGAGCGCCCCCGGCGTGGAGGACCGGCGCAGCACGCCGCCACCGCCACCGGGCGACCGAAGGTGGCGGTGGGCGGCGACGGTGCCGCGGTCGTGGGCGGCCTGCTACCGCCGCTGATCGGCTGCGCCGGCTGATCAGGCGAGGGCGGCCTCGGTCACCACCAGCGGCGCACGGCGGCTGCGGCGGGCGACCAGCGCCGCAACAGTGCCGACGACGGCGGCGCCGGCGAGGAACAGCACGGCGAACCACCGCAGCGCCCAGTTGCCGCCCGCCGGGTCGTACACCGCGGCCCGGGGCCAGGCGGTGTTCACCGTGATGAACCCGCCCCAGACGACGGCGAGGAGGTTGACCGGCAGGCCCCAGCGGCCAAGGCTGAAGCGGCCGGGCACGGCGGCGGGCTGGCCGCCCCGGAGGCGGCGCACCAGCAACGGCGCAGTGACCGCCAGGTAGGCGCCGTAGACCAGCACCACGCCAACTGAGCCGAGGGCGGCGAAGATCGCCGACTGCCCGGCGTTGAGCACCAGCAGGCCGATGGCCAAGGCGCCGATGAGCACCGAGGGGAGCACCGGCGTGCCGGTGCGTCCCGAGACCCGGGCCAGCACGCTGCTGCCGGGCAGCACGCCGTCACGAGAGAGGGAGAACAGCATCCGCGACCCGGCCGTCTGGATCGCCAGGGTGCACACGCACACCGCGACCGACACGTCGACGAGGATGATCTTGCCGACGCCGGTGCCGAGGCGGTCGGTGATGATGTAGCTCAGCCCGCCGGTCGACAGGTTCGGGTCGGTGAGCGACCGGGCGGCCATGATCGCCGCGATGAGCAGCAGGCCGCCGCCGATGCCCGACACGGCCAGGGCCCGCAGGATCGAGCGGGGGGCGGTGAGGCGGGGCGCCACCGTCTCCTCCGACAGCTCGCCGGCGGAGTCGAAGCCGTACATGACGTAACAAGCCATGAGCGTCGAGGCGAGGAACGGGAACACGTAGCTGCCATGGCCGGCCACACCGTTGGTCTTCAGCACCGCGCCGGGCCCGCGGTCGGCGTGCACGAACAGCAGGGCGACGAGGGCGACCACGCCGACCAGCTCGCAGGTGACGCCGATGTCGTTGATGCGGGCCATCACCTGCACCCCGATGGCGTTGACCACCGTGGTGACCACGATGAGCAGCCCGCCGAGGATCACCGCGTTGGTCGCGCCGTCGCTGGAGGCGAAGCTTGTGTTGGTCCCGATGAACTGGAACCCGCTCCACACGGTGGGCAGCGTCGACTGCAGGGCGATCGCAGCGGCAGCGACGCTGACGATCTGGCCGAGCAGCATGAGCCAGCCGGCGGCGAAGCCCACCGCAGCACCGGCCAGGCGGCGCGACCACTGGTAGATGCACCCGGCGATCGGGAACTGTGCGGCCATCTCGGCGAAGCACAGGGCGACGAGCACCTGCCCGACGAACACCAGCGGCCACGTCCAGAAGAACGCCGACGACCCGAACGAGTAGCCGAAGCCGAAGAACTCGGTCACCGTCGTGAGGATCGACACGAAGCTGAAGCCGGCGGCGAAGCTGGAGTAGGGCCCGAGGCGGCGGTGCAGCACCTGCGCGTAGCCGAGCGCCGCCAGGTCGGCGGTGTCGGCGTCGGCGCCCCTCGATCGGGTGGTGTCGATGGTGGAGGTCACTTGGCGCCTCCCTTCGGGAGGTGGCCGGCGCGCACAAGGCACCCGAGCGTGTCGCAGATGACGCGGGTGGAGATCAGCGCGGTGATCTCTGCGTTGTCGTAGGGGGGTGAGCACTCGACGACCTCGATGCCGGCGAGCGGGCGCTCCGCCACGAGCTGGATGAACTTGAGCACTTCTCGGGGAAGGAACCCGCCGGGCTCGGGCCAGCCGG
>DASTHS010000328.1:0-5445 GCA_035718085.1 Acidimicrobiales bacterium
CTGCGCCCCGGTGCGAAGAGCGAGACCGGCGCACCGGCCACCCGTGCCAGCAGGCCGGCGGCGGTGACGTCCTGCTCGGCTCGGTTCCACGGAGCGGGGTGCGCCCGCTCGCCGTCGGCGTCCCGGCGCCAGCCCGCCCCCCCGTCGACGACGGTCACCCCCGCAGCGCTGAGCGAGCGCAGGGCGCCCGGCGCAGCGGCTGCGGTGCGGGCGTCGACGACGACCGAGGCGTGCAGCGACTCGACGGCGGCGGCCACCGACGGGTCGGCGAGCTCGGCGGCGTCGAGGCGGGCGCCGAGGTAGACCACGTTCCCGCCGCCGGCGGGGGCGTGGGCGACCCCCGCCCCGGCGGCCGCGGCCACGCCGACCCCGCTGGTGAGGCCGATCCACCCGGCGCCGCACAGCGCGACCAGGACGCTGGCGGCCCGCCCGGCGGCGGCGGCGACCAGCCGGGGGCGCGCGACCGGCAGCGCCTTTGCGCCGAGCACCAGCGCCGGCCCGTCGGCGCGGAACATGGCGACACCGGCAGCCACCTGCCCACGCCGCGTCGCGCTGTCGGCGGCGAGCACGGTGATCGCCTCGGCCAAGGCGGCGCGGTCGGTGGCGAGGGTGCTCACCCCTGCGGCGTGCATCGCCGCCGTGTTCTCGACCCCGTGACCGGCGATCGGGCGGTAGCTGATCACCGGCAGGCCGGCGCGCATCGCCTCGAACGCGGTGAGCCCCCCGGCGTTCTCGACGAGGGCGTCGCACGCGACCATCAGGTGGGGCATGCGGTCGGTCCAGCCGATCACCACTGCCCGCAGCCCTGCCGAGGCGACCCCGTTGCGCACCCGCCGCTCGAGGGTGGCGTCCCGGCCGCAGACCACCACCGGCACCGCCCCGCAGGCGGCGACGTCGGTGATGGTGGCCTCGATGTCGCCGACGCCCCACGAGCCGGCGACCACCAGCACCGCCCGGTCGGCGTCAGCCAGAGCGAGCTCCGTGCGCGTCGCCGCCCGCCCGTCGGCCTGCTCGAACCGGGCGCCGACGAGGGGACCGCAGGCGACGGCCGGTCTGCCGGTGCGGGCGGCGGCGGCCGCCGCCGGCTCGGCGTGCACGGCCAGGTGCAGGTCGATGCCCCGGTGCACCCACAGCGGGTGCACGCCGAAGTCGGTGATGAAGTTGACCGCCGGCACCCGGAGGCGCCCCAGGCGGCGCAGCCGGCCGAGGCAGAGCGTGGCCAGGGGGTAGGTCGACACGACGACGTCGGCACCGCCGCGGCGCACCCATCGCAGCACCCGGCGGCGGGTCAGCACGCACACCAGCCAGGCCACCAGTGGGCACAGCCAGGGCACGCGGTGCCAGAGCCGGTAGGTGGCGTCGTACGCGCCGGGCGCATGGCGGAGCTCGAGCTCGTAGCCGCCGCGGAGGGCGGCCCCGATGCGCAGCGGGCCGGCATCGAGCAGGTCGCGCACCTCGGCGTGGTGGCCGGCCGCCTCGATGCGCCGGGCCAGCTCACGGGCGGCGCCGTCGTGACCGGCACCCATGCTCGCCGACACGACCAGCACGCGACGCCCGGTGCCGGCAGGGGCGCTGCCGGCGCCGCGGGACCGGCTCCGGATCGTGCGCACGACCTGCCAGACTACCGCCCGCACCCCATTGGGAGGGTGGGAACGTCGACCCGGGGAGGTCCGAGCGGTGAAGGTGGCGCTGACGATCGGTGACTTCCTGCGACGGGGCGCGCTCGTGCACCCCGACCGCACCGCGGTCGTCGACGAGCCGGGCACCCCGGGCTCGCTGGGGGCGATCACCTATCGCCAGCTCGACGCCCGTGCGCGCGGCATGGCCGTCGCCCTCGACCGGATGGGGGTCGAGCAGGGGGCGCGGGTGGCCATCGTCAGCCCGAACGCCGCCCGCTTCCAGATCGCCTACTTCGGGGTGAGCGGCTGGGGGCGCGTGCTGGTGCCGGTGAACTACCGGCTCAACGCCGCCGAGATCAGCTACATCGTCGAGCACTCGGGCACCTCGGTGCTGCTGGTCGACCCCGACTCGGCGGCTGCCCTCGCCGGCGTCGACGCGAAGGTGAAGATCGTGCTCGACGGCACCGGTGACGACGCCGAGCTGTTCGCCGAGGCGCCTCCGGGCGCCGAGCCGCAGGCCTGGGTGGCCGACGAGGACGCGACCGCGAGCATCAACTACACGAGCGGCACGACGGCCAGGCCGAAGGGCGTGCAGCTCACGCACCGCAACTGCTGGCTCAACGCCGCCGCCTTCGGGTGGCACACCGAGGTCACCGATCGCGACGTGTTCCTGCACACCCTGCCGATGTTCCACTGCAACGGGTGGGGCATGCCCTACGCCGTCACCGGGATGGGGGTGCCCCAGGTGATCCAGCGGCGTGTCGACGGCGAGCAGATCCTGTCCCGGGTGGCCGAGCACGGCGTCACCCTGATGTGTGGCGCCCCAGCGGTCGTGGCCGCCGTGCTCGACGCCGGCGCCGCCCGGCGGGAACGCGGCGAGGAGGTCCCGGGTCGTGACCGGGTGCGCATCGTCGTCGCCGGTGCCCCGCCGCCCTCCAAGGCCATCGAGCGCGTCGAGGACGAGCTCGGCTGGGAGTTCATCCAGATCTACGGCCTCACCGAGACCGCTCCGCTGCTCACCATCAACCGGGCTCCTGCCGAGTGGGACGACCTGGCCACCCCGGAGCGGGCCAAGCGGCTGGCGCGCGCCGGTGTCCCGGCCATCGGCGTGGAGGTGCGCACCGCCGCCGACGGTGAGGTGCTGGCCCGCTCGAACCACGTGTTCGCCGGTTACTGGGAGCAGCCCGACGAGTCGGCGAAGGCCCTCGACGGCGGGTGGTTCCACACCGGCGACGAAGGCTCGATCGACGACGACTCGTACCTCCACATCGCCGACCGCAAGAAAGACGTCATCATCTCCGGTGGCGAGAACGTCAGCTCGATCGAGGTGGAAGACCGCCTCTTCCAGCACCCGGCCGTCGCCGAGGCGGCGGTGATCGGCGTGCCCGACGAGAAGTGGGGCGAGACGGTGAAGGCGCTGGTCGTGCTCCGCCCCGGGTCGTCGGCCACCGAGGCCGAGCTGATCTCCCACTGCCGGGACGCCCTGGCGCACTTCAAGTGCCCCACCAGCGTCGAGGTCCGCGACGAGCTGCCCCGCACGGCCACAGGGAAGCTGCAGAAGTTCAAGCTGCGCGCTCCCTACTGGGAGGGTCGCGACCGGCGGGTCAACTGAGCGCCGCACCGGCCACCGGCGACGTCGTGGTCGACGTCGCCGGCCTGACGGTCGACTTCGGCCCGCTGCGGGTGCTCCACGCTGTCGACCTCCAGGTGCGCGCCGGTGAGGTGCTCGCCGTCGCCGGCGAGAACGGCGCCGGCAAGTCGACGCTGATCCGCTGCCTCGCCGGCGACCTGGTGCCGACCGCCGGCACGATCACCGTCGACGGCCGCCGGCTGCGCCCGGCGCCGGTGGCCGCGGCGCGCGCCGGCATCGCCGTCGTCTGGCAGGACCTGGCCCTCTGCGACAACCTCGACGTGGCCGCCAACGTGCTGCTCGGGCGTGAACGGCGCCTCGGGCTGCTGTCGTCCAGCCGGTTCCACCAGACCGCCGAGCGCTTGCTCGCCGACCTCGGGATCCCCCTGAGTGATGCCGGCCGACCCGTCGGGCTGCTCTCGGGCGGGCAGCGCCAGCTCGTGGCGGTGGCGCGCGCCCTGCGGGACCGCCCCCGGCTGCTCGTGCTCGACGAGCCCACCGCCGCCCTGGGGGTCGCCGAGCGCAGCCAGGTCGAGACGCTCGTCGAGCGCCTCCGGGCCCGGGGCACCACGGTGCTGCTGGTCTCCCACGACGTCGAGCAGGTGCTGCGCCTCTCCGACCGTGTGGTGGTGCTGCGCCGCGGTCGGGTGGCGGGCGAGCTCGACCCGCTGGTCGCCCACGCCGACGACGTCGTGGCGGTGCTCAACGGCCAGGCGGTCGAAGGCTCGGCTCGCCGACAGCTCAGCCGGTTGCAGCTGCTCGCCGACCGCCTGGCACAAGCCGATGCCGGGTCGAGCGTCGGCCTGATCCTCTCCACGCTGGTCGCTGCCCTCGGGGCGCACCGAGCCTGCCTGCACGTCGAGCACGACGGCCGCCTCCTCCAGGTCGCTTCGGTCGGCCTCGGCGGCCCCCTCGCCCGCCTGCTCGCCGACCTGCCGGTCGGGCCCGGGGCCGGGCCCCTCGGCGCCGCCCTGGCCGCCCGGTCGGTCGTCGTCGACCGGTTGGGCGCTGACGACGGGTGGCGGGCGGTGGGTCCCGTGGCCCGCACCCTCACCGCCGGTGGCGTGCTCGGCACCGTGTCAGTGCCGGTCACGACGCCGCGCGGCGCCGGCGCGGTGATCACCGTGCTGCGCGACGTGCCCGGTCGCCCCAGCCGCGACGAGCTCGAGCTCGTCACCCTCTACGCCGGCTACGTGGCCTCGGCGATCGAGCGGGAGCAACTGCTGGCCGAGCGCACCGCCCGCAACCGGGTGCTCGAAGCCATCCGGGAGGTGCTCGACCACCTCGGTCGGCCGGGACCCCTGGCCGACGCGTTGCCTGCCGCCTTGGCCGCCCTGCGCAGCGGGTTGGGCGCGTCGGCCGTGGCGCTGCTCACCGCCGCCCAGGGCGAGGAACCGGTGTGCCGCGCCGTTGTGCCCCCCGGCGCAGCCGGCAGCGGCATCGCCGGGGCGGCTTCGTGGGCCGACGCCCTGGCCGGCCGCCAGCCGGCCGGCGCGTCGGCGGTCACCTTCGACGTGCCGGGCGGGTGTGCCGTGCTCGTCGCCCGGCACGGGGCCGACGCACCCCTCGACCGGGCCGCCCTCCTCGCCGACGCCGCCCACAGCCTCCGCCTGGCATTCGAGCGCGAGCAGTCGGAGCGGGCCCAGCAGGAGGTGGCGGCGGCCCGGCGGTCGAGCGAGCTCCAGGCGCGGTTCCTCTCCCGGCTCTCCCACGAGCTGCGCACGCCGCTCACGGCGATCCAGGGTTACGCGACCAGCCTGATGGCCGCCGACGTGGCGTGGGACGAGGCCACCGAGCACCGGTTCCTGTCGCGCATCACCGCCGAGTCGGGGCGCATGGCGCGGTTGGTCGACGACCTCCTCGACTCGTCGGCCATCGAGTCGGGCACCATGCGGCTCCACCCGGACTGGACCGACATCGCCCTCGTCATCGACTCCGCCCGGGCGTGCCTGCCGCTCGACCGGGCTGCGGCCGTCGTGATCGACGCTCCCCCCGACCTGCCCGTGGTGTGGGCCGACCACGACCGCCTCCAGCAGGTGTTCGTCAACCTGATCGACAACGCCGTGCGCCACAACCCCCCGGGCACCAGCGTGCGTGTCGCCGCCCGGACCTCCGCGCCGGGCCGGGTGACGGTGACCGTCACCGACGACGGGGAACTGCTCGTCGCCGCCGGGGTTCCGGCGTCGCCGCCGTCGG
>DASTHS010000329.1:0-12664 GCA_035718085.1 Acidimicrobiales bacterium
ACCTGGTCGAGAGCGGCCTGGGCTCTGGCGGGCAGTGCGGTTCTTCCTACACCGACTGGACGACGATCGCCCAGTCGCCCGGCCTCGACGTCCTGTCGTACCACGACTACTACCCGGCCGGCACGCTGCTCGGCGGCGACCAGTGGAACGGGGAGGCGCTGCGCATCTCCCAGGCGCAGTCGGTCGACAAGCCGATCATCGCCGGGGAGCTGGGCGTGGCCGGCTACGGATCGACCACCACCTCGGCCTGCCCGTCGCTCGCCGACCGCAGCGCCGACGTGGTCGCCAAGCTGACGGCGCAGTACGCGGCCGGGTCGGCCGCCGAGCTGGTGTGGAACGCCGACCAGGGGCCGGTGTCGGCGTGCGCCTACGACGTGGTGCCGGGCGACCCGCTGCTCAGCGCGCTGGCCCGGTTCTGACCGGCCGGCTCAGAACGACCCGTCGACGGGCCCGGTGGCGCTCGGCAGCACCCGATAGAGCCGGAAGGTGGGGCACTGCGAGTAGGTGAACGTGTGCACCAGGGTGGCCACGCCGGCGCCGTTGGCGTACACGCCCGGCAGGCGCTGGTCGATGGCGTC
The DNA here is from genome assembly GCA_035718085.1 of Acidimicrobiales bacterium. Taxonomy (GTDB): domain Bacteria; phylum Actinomycetota; class Acidimicrobiia; order Acidimicrobiales; family Palsa-688; genus DASTHS01. The sequence continues at coordinate 579 of DASTHS010000329.1, forward strand.
GGGCACCCCCACCGCCGAGGGGTCGCTCACCAGCAGGTAGCGCACCCCCCGCGGATAGAGCGCACCGAAGCTGTGCACGAAGTCTTCGTCGTTGGGGATCCGGAACTGCGTCGGGTGCGCCGAGTCCAAGATGACGTAGGGCACGCACTGCACGGCGTCGTCGACGGCGAGGGCGCCGTCTCCCAAGTGCATGGCGTCGAGCCGGGCGGCCAGGTCGCGCATCTGCGCCCACTTCTGGGCGGGGGCCGCCGCCCGGCCGTCGACGCTCGACGGCTGGAAGACGGGGGCGATGTAGAACCGCTCGTCTTTGGTGTGCGGCTGGGCCGGGTCGGCGAGGGCACTGGCGGTGGTGGCGATGCCGGGGGCGGCGACGGCCACGGCCAGGGCGCCGAGCACCGCCCGCCGACCGGAGCGGGCCACCGCCCGCACCGCCCGTTCGGCGCGTGACCCGGTGCGCGCCGCGGGCACGGAGCGCTCGGCGAGCAGGGCGGCGGCGGCGAGCATCACCGTGAGGGGCACGGCGTAGACGTAGAAGCGCAACCAGTGGAAGGTGTCGCCGGCGGCGTAGAGCACCACCTCGCCGCCGAGCACCGATCCGAGCACCCCGGCCACCACCACCGGGCAGCCGTCGCGCCAGAACGACGCCCGCACCGCGGCCAGGCCCACGGCGATCAGCAGCAGCGGCGCCACGAACGTGATGTCGAACAGCGACCAGCCCAGCCGGGCGGAGACGGTGGCGCCGATGACGGCGCCGGCCTCTTTCACCTGGACCGAGTTGCCGTCGGAAGACGACACGTACTCGAGGGGGTGGCCGGTGATGATCCAGCTGGTGGCCAACCAGACCACCAGGGCCAGCACGAAGGGCGCCACGAACACCACGCTGTCGGCCAGGGCCCGCTGACGGGCCAGCCGGAAGCCGGTGCGGCGGCCGCGACCGAACGACACGACGGCCACCGCCGCCGTGGCCCCGGCGGCGGCCAGGGCCCCCTCCGGGCGGGCCAGGTAGGCCAGGCCGACGGCGAGGCCGGCGGCGACCAACGACCCGGTGCGGTCGGTGGCGCTCCACCTGGCCAGGTGCCGCGCCGTCGCCAGCAGGCAGGCGATCAGCAGCATCTCGCTCATGCCGTTGGCCGCGTAGATGGCGACCAGTGGGTGCAGGCAGAAGCACGCCAGCAGCCCGAGGCGCCACGGGCCCCGGGCGCCGAGCTCGGCGAGGAAGCCGTGCAGCTGCCAGGTGGCCACCCCGAAGGCCGCCGCCGACACGATCGCCGCCCCGTACGCGTCGGAGATCAGCACGGTGTGGGCGACACCGGAGAACAGGGTGATGGGCAGGTCGAGCAGCGACGGCAGGGGGTTCCACACGAAGCCGATGGCGGCCAGGTGATGGTCACGGCTGTGCAGCACGTAGTAGGCGTTGGCCAGGCGGGACAGCCCGTCGTCTTGGATCGTGTGGTAGCGCACGTCGAGCACCCAGCCGCCGACCAGGGCCCCGGCGGTGGCCAGCAGCGACACCACCAGCCGCTCGACGGTGACGACGGCCGCCCCGAACCGGGCGGCGCGCGAGCGGCCCGCCGACGGGCCGGCGCCGCCCGGCGCCACCTCGGGTGCGGCGGCCGCTGCGGGCGCCGGGGGGGCCAGCGTCGCTACCACGACCGCGCCTGTCGCATGGGCAAGAGGTTCGCCGGCACCGGTCGGCGATCCTGCCCCGACCGGCGCCCCGGTCGCCGGCGGGCACCCACTACCGTTCGACCATGCGCGAGGCCACCTGCTCGCCCGCCGAGGAGGCGGCGCGCCTGCGGGCCAGCATCTCCGGCCTGGCCGACGGTCACCCGGAGCTCTCCGCCTCCACCCTGCTCACCCGCGGCCAGAAGCGATTCGGCGTGGTGGTGGGCGTCTACCTGGTCTTCGGGCTGATCACCGACGCCGTGGCCACCGCCATCGCCGTCATGACCGTGGTGGTCACCTTCTACGCCGCCGTGGTCGTCGACCGCATCGCCCTCTTCGCCCGCTCACGACGGCCGGGGACGGTCGAGGAGGTCGGCGACGCCGAGGCGCTCGCCGTCCCCGACGACGCCCTGCCGGTCTACACGGTGCTGGTGCCCGCCTACCGCGAGCCGGAGATCATCGCCACCCTGCTCGCCCACCTCGACCGGCTCGACTACCCCCGCGACCGCCTCGACGTGAAGCTCCTGCTCGAGGCCGACGACGACGCCACCATCGACGCCGTGCGCGCCTCGGGCGCCGGCGACCACGTCGAGGTGGTGCTCGTGCCGCCGAGTGCGCCGCGCACCAAACCCAAGGCCCTCAACTACGCCCTCACCCTGGCGCGCGGCGAGATCGTCACCATCTACGACGCGGAGGACGAGCCCGAGCCGCTGCAGCTTCGGCGGGCGGCCGTCGCCCTGCGCCGGTCCCCGCCCGAGGTGGCCTGCCTCCAGGCCCGGCTGAGCTTCTCGAACGCCGGGCAGAACCTCATCACCAAGTGGTTCACCCTCGAGTACCTCACCTGGTTCGCCTACCTGCTCCCCGGCCTGGTCGACGTGGGCGCCCCGCTGCCGCTCGGCGGCACGTCGAACCACTTCCGCCGCGCCGTCCTCGACGAGCTCGGCGGCTGGGACCCCCACAACGTCACCGAGGACGCCGATCTCGGCCTGCGCCTGGCCCGGGCCGGGTACCGCTGCGGCGTGCTCGACTCGGTCACCCTCGAGGAGCCCAACAACGACCTGATCAACTGGGTCAAGCAGCGCTCCCGCTGGTACAAGGGCTACTTCCAGACCGCCCTGGTGCACCTGCGCCGACCGTCGCGGGTGCGGGCCGAGCTGGGCTGGGTGGGCTTCGCCCACGTGGTGCTGTTCGTGCTCGGCACGCCCCTGCTCGCCGCCCTGAACCCGCTGTTCTGGCTGATGACGCTGCTGTGGTTCCTCGGGCACCCCCACGTGATCAAGGAGGTCTTCCCGGGGCCTCTGTTCTACACCGGGACCCTCGTGTGGGTGTTCGGCAACTTCCTCGTCGCCTACCTCACCATCCTCACGACCCGGCTGAGCGGTCGCGTGGAGCTGCTGTGGGCGGCAGTGCTGGTGCCCCTCTACTGGGTGATGATGTCGATGGCTGCCGCCAAGGCCGCCTACCAGCTGATCGTCACGCCGACGTTCTGGGAGAAGACCACCCACGGCCTGCACCTCCCCCACCACGCCACGGCCGGCGGCGGCGGGGCGCCAGCCGCCCCGCCCGGTGTCGCCCCCGGCTGAGCCGGCCCCGCCTCTAGCGCGACGGCGACGAGCTGGCCAGCTCCTTGGCCGCCTTCTCGATGTCGCTCTGGTACTTGAGGAGGATGTGCAGGGTCGAGGTGGCCGTCTCCGCGTCGACGTTGCTGATGCCGAGCAGCAGCAGGGTCCTGGCCCAGTCGATCGTCTCCGACACCGACGGCGCCTTCTTCAGCTCGAGACTGCGGATCGATCGCACGATGCGCACGATCTGCTCGGCCAGGCTGTCGCTCAGGCCGGACACCTTCGTCAGCACGATCTCCTTCTCCCGCTCGATGTCGGGGTAGTCGATGTGCAGGAACAGGCAGCGCCGCTTCAGCGCCTCCGACAGCTCCCGGGTGTTGTTCGAGGTGAGGAACACGAGGGGGATCTGGGTGGCGGCCACGGTGCCGAGCTCGGGGATCGACACCTGGTAGTCGGAGAGGATCTCGAGCAGCAGGGCCTCGGTCTCCACCTCGACCCGGTCGACCTCGTCGATGAGCAGCACGACCGGCTCCTCGGCACGGATGGCCTCGAGCAGCGGACGGGTGAGCAGGAACTCCTCGGAGAAGATGTCCTCCTCGATGTCGCTCCACTGCTCGCCGCCCGCCTCGGAGACCCGCTGGGCCTGGATGCGCAGCAGCTGCTTCTTGTAGTTCCACTCGTAGAGCGCCTTGCTCTCGTCGAGGCCCTCGTAGCACTGCAGGCGGATCAGCCGGCCGCCGGTGAGCTCGGCCACCGACTTGGCCAGCTGGGTCTTGCCGGTGCCGGCAGGGCCCTCGACGAGGATGGGCTTGCCGAGCTTCTGGGCGAGGAACACCACCCCGGCGATCGAGTCGTCGGAGAGGTAGTCGACCGACCGCAGCCCGTCGCGCACGCTCGCCGGCGACTCGAAGGGGGTGGTGGCGACATCGGTCACGGGCGGGTCCTCTCGCAGGCGGGGGTGATCACCAGACGTTACCGGCCGACACCGGGGCCCGGCGGGGTCGCTGCAAACGATGCCACTCGCAGGTCGCCGACCGCACGCCCGCGCCGAGGTGCCCGCGCCTGAGACGGGGAACGCCGGGTCGTGCTCACCTCGGTGCCGCCGGAGGCCACCGGTGACGCACAACACGCCCAGGAACGCCGGCGTCGTGCGTCACGAGTGCGGGGCCGGCTCACATCACGCCCAGGAACGCCGGTGTTGTGAGTCGAGGACCCGGGCCGAGCCGCTGCGGAGCCCAGCTGCGCGCTGGCGGAGCCGAGGGCCTACAGGTGTCGCACCACGGCGAGCAGCACGAGGAGCACGCCGATGGCGATCAGCACGGTCGAGAGGTTGGCGACCCACGGCTTGTCGAGGCTCAACTCGGCCACCCGCGCCGGCGGCTGGTCGCCCGCCGGCGTCGAGTCGGCCGGTGCCGTCGGGTCGGCGGCCGACCCGGCCCGCACCTGGCCGCCGCCTGCATCGGCAGCAGCGCCTCCCGTCGCCGTCTCCGCGCCCTCAGCTCCCCCAGGCCCAACAGCTCGCCCGCCCCCCGCACCTCCCCCGGGCCTCGCAGCTCCCGCAGGCCCCGCAGCCGACCCCGGCAGCACCAGACGGCCGACCACCCGGGTCGGAGCGGCGTCGTCGCCCGCCGGTCGCTCTCCCCCAGCCCCCGACCCGCCAGCCCCCGACCCGCCAGCCTCAGACTCCTCAGCCCCAGACCCGCCAGCCTCAGACCCGCCGGGCCCCGGCCGGTGGGGCTGTGACGAACCAGGCTGCGATCCGTCAGGCCCCGGCGAACCAGGTGGGGTGGGCACGCTCGTAGACGATACGGGCCGCCGGGGTCAGGCGGGCGAACGCCGCGGCCGCCCACGCCGGCGCCGAGGGCGAGAGCGACACGGCAGCCTCGGGCGCCGAGAGGCCGGCCAGCGCTGCGGGGGTCACGCTGCCGGTGCTGGCGCCGCCGGTGGGGCTGGCCGCCAGCACTCCCTGGCCGACCGCTGCGCCGGCCTGCACCTTCGCTTGGTTGGTGATGACCTCGTCGGCGAAGCGGACGAGGAACGCCCGGTCGGCGAGCAGCCTGCGGTCCTCGGGGGTGCCGCCGCCGAGCGACCCCGAGAGGTTGGAGATGAGCGCCGGGTCGGTGCCGGTGTAGCTGACCTTGGTGGCGGGCGTGTCCTGCAGGTAGAGGATCACCCGCTCGTAGTGGGTGCCGCCACCGGCCTTGGCTGTCGCCGCCGGCTTGACCGGCATGATCCAGTAGACGATCGTCCACGTGCCGTCGGTGCCCGTCGCATAGGAGAGCGCCTGGCCCTGGATGCGGCCGGTGAGGTGCACGGTGGCCACGTCGCGCATCGTGTAGCCGTGGAAGTTGTAACAGGCCTGCACCCCGTAGGCCGAGAAGCTCGACAGGTTGGTGGTGTCGATGACGTCGGCGGTCACCGGCAGCGACGCGTTCAGGTCGCCCGCCTGGCCACTGCGGGTGTAGAGGTAGCGCAGCCAGGTGGAGTCCTCGCCGAAGTACGGCGTGGCCCACGTGTACGCCGTCTCGTAGTTGGCCTGCCACCCGGCGGGTGCGGCGGGGTCGGCGCTGTAGGAGGCCAGCTTCGCCTCACCGGTGCTGTCGGCCACCAGGTCGTAGGACCTGAGCGCGGTGTCGGCGGTGCCGAGCACCACCGAGACCACCAGGAGCAAGGCAGTGGCGGGCAGCAGGTGCCGCACGGGAAGCCCTGCGGCGTCGGCCGCGGGGGCGGCCGGCCGCTCGCCCAGGTCGATGCTCAGCCCGAGCAGCGGCATCACCAGCATCATGGCGACGACCCCGAGGCTGAAGGTGACCAGGCCGATGAAGGGGTGGAGGATGCTGATGGCGACGTGCTCGCCCCAGGTGCGGCCGGCCCAGAAGATGAACACGATCCGGCCGATGTTGAGCGCCCAGAGCAGGGCCATGCCGCTGGCCAGCCACAGGGTCTTGCGCAGCCGGGGGCCGGCCACCAGGGCGGCGAACGCCGAGCCGACGAGCAGGAAGCCGACGACCGAGTCGACCCCCGAGCAGGCCGAAACGACGCTCAGCGGGAACGGGGTGCCCGCGTGCACCACCTGGAACAGCGACCCGTCGGACGACGGCAGGGCGGTGGCCACGGGCAGCACGCGCAGGAGGTGGTGCAGGGTGTCGAGGGTGACGCTGGTGAACCCGTTGAGCACCTGGAGGAGCACGAGCGTGTAGGGCAGCGGCCAGGCCAGCAGCAGGTAGGCGAGGGTGAACTTCTGGCGCAGCATCGCCCGCGTGCCGAAGATGAGGGCGACCGAGCCGGCTGCGAAGAACGGCAGCGAGAACAGGTCCATCCGCCACACCCAGAACATGGCGGCCAGGTGTCGCGGCAGCACCAGGTCGATGGTCACCGCCGCGGCGATGAGGGGGAGGCCGACGATGTAGTCGAGCTGGCGGTCGTGCACGGCCAGCTCGCCGGGCCGCGGGCGGCTGCGGGCGGCGCCGAGCCCGAGGGCGATCACTGGCACCAGGCCGACGTAGGCCAGCGGCGTCGACAGGTCGAGGTTCCCGATGAGGGTGCGCAACGAGTAGTGGAAGGCGACGACGACGAGCACGAGGAACGTCGCCAGCTGCACCCGGGCCCGGTTGGCCGCCGACGTGGTCTCCCACCACGCCTGCCACGAGGCGCGAGCCCCCCGGAGCGCCCGGAGCGCTGCCGCGGCGGCGGTGCCAGCGGTGCCGGCGGCCGGCGCGCTGGTGGCGGTCACGACACCATCAAAGCGCACATCTCGCCCCATCTCCTACCGGGTCAGCGCACCTGACCGGTGCCGGTGACCACGTACTTGGTGGTGGTGAGCTCGCGCAGCCCCATCGGGCCGCGAGCGTGCAGCTTCTGGGTGCTGATGCCGATCTCGGCGCCGAAGCCGTACTCCTCCCCGTCGGTGAAGCGGGTCGACGCGTTGATGACCACGGCGGCGGCGTCGACCTCCGCGCTGAACCGCTCGGCGACGCGCAGGTCGGTCGTGACGACGGCCTCGGTGTGCCCGGAGCCGTGGCGGGCGATGTGGGCGATGGCGGCGTCGAGGTCGTCGACCACTGCGACCGACAGCACCAGGTCCAGGTACTCGGTGGAGAAGTCGTCGGCGTCGGCGGCGGTCATGGCGCCGCCGACGGCGGCCCGGGCCCTGGCGTCGCCGCGCAGCTCGACGCCGTCGAGGGCCGGCACCAGCATGGGCAGGAACCGGTCGGCGATCGCGGCGTGCACCACCAGGCTCTCGGTGGCGTTGCACACGCTGGGCCGGCTGGTCTTGCCGTTGACGACGATGGCGACGGCCATGTCGAGGTCGGCGGCGGCGTCGACGTAGACGTGGCAGTTGCCGTCACCGTCGATGATGTACGGCACGGTGGCGTTCTCGCGCACGGCGTCGATGAGCGACCGGCCGCCCCGGGGGATGAGCACGTCGATGCAGCCGTCGAGGCGCATGAACTCCACCGCCGACTCGCGGCTGGTGTCGTCGACGAGCACGAGGGCGTCGGCGGGGACGCCCGCCTTGACGTAGGCGTCGCGCAGCACGCCGGCGATCGCCTGGTTGGAGGTGATGGCCGTGGAGCTGCCGCGCAGCAGGGCGGCGTTGCCCGACTTGAGGCACAGGCCAGCGGCGTCGCTGGTGACGTTGGGACGCCCCTCGTAGATGATCCCGACGACCCCGAGGGGCACCCGCACCTGGCGGATGTCGAGGCCGTTCGGGCGCCGCCACCCGCGCACCACCTCGCCGACGGGGTCGGCGAGGCCGGCGACGGTGGTCAGGCCGGCGGCCATGGCGGCCACCCGGTCGGCGGTGAGCCGGAGGCGGTCGACGATCGCCGCGGGCGTGTCGGCGAGCGCCGCCCGCTCGAGGTCGCGGGCGTTGGCGTCGAGCACCTCGTCGCAGCGCCGGTGCAGGGCGTCGGCGGCGAGCAGCAGCGCCTCGTCGCGGGCCGCGGCGGGCAGGGTGGCGACGACCCGGGCGGCCTCCCGGGCCCGCTCGCCGAGGGTGGGCAACGCCGAGGTCACCGGCCCAGGCTAGCGACGTCAGGTGGACGGCTTCTCGGCGTGGCCGCCGAACTCCTTGCGCATGGCGGAGAGCACCTTGTTGGCGAAGTCGCCCTCGTTGCGGCTGGAGAACCGCTCGAGCAGCGCGGTGGTGAGCACGTAGGCGGGCACGCCCTCGTCGATGGCCGCCTTCACCGTCCAGCGGCCCTCACCCGAGTCGGAGACCCGCCCACCGAACCCGCTGAGCTGGGGGTCCTGGCCGAGGGCGTGGGCGGTCAGGTCGAGCAGCCACGACGAGATGACGCTCCCCCGCCGCCACACCTCGGCGACCTGGGCGGTGTCGATGTCGTAGCGGTAGTGCTCCGGGTCGCCCAGCGGGGCGGTCTCGGCGTCGCCCTCGCCCGTGTCGGTCGCCCCGATGTTGGCCTTGGCCAGGATGGCGAGGCCCTCGGCGTAGGCGGCCATGATCCCGTACTCGATGCCGTTGTGCACCATCTTCACGAAGTGCCCGGCGCCGTTGGGCCCGCAGTGCAGCCAGCCCTCCTCGGCGGGCGCGGGGTCGCCGGTCTTGCCCTCGGTGCGGGGGGCGGCGTCGAAGCCGGGGGCGATGGTGCGCAGCAGGGGCGCCAGGTGGTCGACCACCTGGTCCTCCCCGCCCACCATGAGGCAGTAGCCCCGCTCCAGCCCGAACACGCCGCCCGAGGTGCCGCAGTCGACGTAGTGCAGGCCCTTGGGCCGCAGGGTCGCGGCCCGCTCGATGTCGTCGACGTAGTGCGAGTTGCCGCCGTCGATGATGATGTCGCCCTCGTCGAGGAGGGCGGCGAGGTCGTCGACGGTGCGGCCGGTCACCGCCGCAGGCACCATGACCCACACGGCGCGGGGTCGCTCGAGCCTGGCCACCAGGTCCTCGAGCGACGACGCCCCCGTGGCGCCCTCCGCCTCGATGGCGCGCACCGCGTCGGCGCTGCGGTCGTAGCCGACGCAGCTGTGGCCCCCCCGCTGGAGCCGGCGCACCATGTTGGCGCCCATGCGCCCGAGTCCGACCATGCCGAGCTGCATCTGCTGACCTCCTGGTGGGGCACCGTCGCCCCGCCATGTCTACCCCGGCGGCCCGGGTCCCCGGGACGGGTGTCCCGGCCGCCGGGGCGGGCGATCAGGGCAGCAGCACGAGGTCGTCGCGGTGGACGACCTCGTGGGGCACGTCCGCGGGCAGGGCGCTGGTGCGCCGGCCGGCGACGTCCCGCAGCACGGCGGCCGGCACCCGCACCAGCCCCTTGGCGAACACCTGCCCGTCGGGGCCGGCGATCTCGACGGCGTCGTCGTCGCCGGAGAAGTCGCCGTCGACGCCCACCACCCCGGCCGGGAGCAGCGACACCCCCCGCTCCACGAGGGCGCGGCGGGCGCCGGCGTCGACGTGCACGGTGCCCGAGGCGGGGAGGGCAAAGGCGATCCAGAGCTTGCGGGCGGCGAGCCGCTCGGGCCGGGGCACGACCACGGTGCCCACGCCGGGCGTGCCGGCCACGGCGTCGGCGACGACCCCGGGGCGGGCGGCCGCCGCGATGACCGCCCGCACCCCCGACCAGGCGGCGATCTTGGCCGCGGTCAGCTTCGAGGCCATCCCCCCCGACCCGCGGGCGCTCCCCGCACCCCCGGCGAGGGCTTCGAGGGCGGCGTCGACCTCGACGACCTCCTCGATCAGCGAGGCCTCAGGCACGAGCCTCGGGTCGCCGGTCAGCAGCCCGGGGGCGTCGGTGAGCAGCACCAGCAGGTCGGCGTGCAGCAGGTGCGCCACCAGCGCCGAGAGGCGGTCGTTGTCGCCGAACCTGATCTCGTCGTCGGCGATGGCGTCGTTCTCGTTGACCACCGGCACCACCCCCAGGTCGAGCAGCAGCGAGAGGGTCTGGCGGGCGTGGAGGTACTGGCGGCGGTGCCCGAAGTCGAGCGGGGCCAGCAGCACCTGGGCGGCGACCAGCCCGGACGCCCCCAGCGCGCGCTGCCACGCGGCGAAGAGCACGGGCTGGCCGACGGCGGAGATCGCCTGCAGCAGCGCCGGGTCGGTCGGGCGTGGCGACAGGCCGACGACGGGGAGGCCAGCGGCGATGGCGCCGCTGGTGACGACGACCACCCGGTCGCCGGCGCACCTGAGGGCGGCGACTTCGGCCGCCACCTTGTCGATGGCTGCGGTGGCCAGCACGCCGTCCTCGTCGGTGACCGACGACGTGCCCACCTTGACCACGACGAGGCGGCTCACCCCGGCTCGTACTCGAACTCGAACCCGCCGATGCGCACGACGTCGCCCGAGCGGGCGCCGGCGCGGGCGAGGGCCTTGTCGACCCCGAGGCTCTTGAGCCGACCCTGGGCGTAGGCGAGCGCCTCGGTGTCGGTCAGGTCGGAGAGGGCCACGGCGCGCAGCGCCGGCCGGCCCAGCACACGCCAGGCGCCCCCCGGGTCCCGCTCGACCTGCACGCCCTCGGGCGCGGGCCGGTGCACCACGAAGCGGCGGGCGGGCCCCTCACCGGCCCGGGCGTCGCCCACCAGGGTGGCGAGGGTGCCGAGCAGCGGCCGCAGCCCGTCGCCGGTGAGCGAGGAGATCCGCATGGCCGGCCAGCCGGGGGCGCCGGCCGGGTCGGCGGCGTCGAGCTTGGAGCCGACCACGACCCGGGGGCGCTCGACCAGCGCCGGCCGGTAGGCGGCCAACTCGGCGAGCAGCACGGCCTCCTGGTCGGCGGGGCTGCGGCCGTCGGCCTCGGTGAGGTCGACGAGCACCACCAGGGCCCGGGCCCGCTCGATGTGGCGCAAGAAGCGGTGGCCGAGGCCGCGCCCCTCGCTGGCCCCCTCGATCAGGCCGGGGATGTCGGCGACGACGAACTCGTGCTCGTCGAAGCGCACGACCCCGAGGTTGGGCTCGAGGGTGGTGAAGGGGTAGTCGGCGATCTTGGGCTTGGCGGCGGAGATGCGGGAGATGAGCGTCGACTTGCCGGCGTTCGGGAAGCCGACGAGGGCGACGTCGGCCATGAGGCGGAGCTCGAGGTCGTACCAGTGCTCCTCGCCGACCTCGCCCTGCTCCGCGAAGGAGGGGGCCCGTCGGCGGTTGGTGAGGAACCGGGCGTTGCCCCGGCCGCCCTGGCCGCCCCTGGCCGCCAGCCAGCGGTCGCCCTGCTCGGCGAGGTCGGCGACGACCTCGCCGTCGAGGGTGCGCACCACGGTGCCTTCGGGGACGGGCACCTCGAGGTCGGCGCCGCCCTTGCCGTGGCGGCCCTTGCCAGCCCCGTGGGTGCCGCTGGTCGCCCGGCGGTGGGGGTGGTCGCGGAAGCCGTAGAGGGAGGCGACGTTGCGGTCGGCCACCAGCCACACGTCGCCGCCGCGCCCGCCGTCCCCGCCGTCGGGGCCGCCCTTGGCCACGTGCGCCTCGCGGCGGAACGACACGCTGCCCGCCCCGCCGTCACCGGCTTTGACGTGCAGCTGCGCTTCGTCGACGAACCCGGGCATGGGAGGATCGGGCGGCCGGGGCCGCCCGGGGGCTACTGCGCGGTCGCGCCGGCGGGCGTCGGGGCGTCGACCAGCACGTCGACCAGCCGGCGGCCCTTGCGGGAGCCGAACTTGACGTAGCCGTCGCGGAGGGCGAAGAGGGTGTCGTCGCCGCCCCGGCCGACGCCCTCGCCGGGGTGGAAGTGGGTGCCGCGCTGGCGCACGATGATGCCGCCGGCGCTGATCGCCGTGCCGTCGAACACCTTCACGCCGAGGCGCTTGGCCTGCGAGTCGCGGCCGTTGCGGGTGGAGCCGCCGCCCTTGGTCTTGGACATTCCTCAGCCTCTCTACTGCTCGGCGCCGGCTGCGAGGGTGCCGGAGATCTCGATGCCG